>DATAPE010000032.1:0-1668 GCA_036265345.1 Actinomycetota bacterium | reverse complement strand
ACGACTGTCGGGATTCGATTCCCAGGACGAGAAGACCGCGACCCTGTTCGCTGCGGAGGCATCGGTCGCTCTTGCGAACGCTCATGCCTTCGACCGCGTCAGAGCTATCGCCGGACAACTTGAAGAAGGTCTGAAGTCGAGTCGCGTCATCGGACTTGCGATGGGGATACTGGTGGAGAGGGAGCATTGCACTGAGGACGAGGCCTTCGACATGCTGCGAGTCATCTCTCAGAACGCAAACGTCAAGCTTCGCGACGTTGCCCAAGAGCTGGTCGATGCTACGACGAAACAGAGCAGACCTGAGTAGTTTCCCTCGATAGATACCCGGGCCCGGTCCAACACCCTGGGAAACACGATCATCTCTGCACGGTCGGCTAGTTTGAGGGCGTGAGCGGGGACGGATCGGGGGTGCCACGCACCGTCAAGCGGACGTTGATGGTGCTCGTGATCTTCCTGGTGGTCGAGTACCTGATCCTTCCCCAGATCGCTGGTGTGCGGAAGTCGCTCTCGCTTCTGTCTCAGGTAAACCTTGGCTTTGTTCTGGTGGGCGTGGTGCTCGAGGCCGGCGCCCTAGCGGCCTATGCCCAACTTACGCGCGCCGTCCTTCCCCGCGGCCAAGGGCCTTCATTCTTCACACTGCTTCGGATCGACCTGACCACGCTGTCGGTGAGCCACATCCTGCCCGGGGGTGCCGCTGCAGGGGGCGGTCTCGGCTACCGCCTTTTGACCGAAGCCGGTATCGCCGGGCCCGATGCCGCCTTCGCTCTCGGAACCCAATCGATCGGATCGGCGGTCGTCCTGAACGTTCTGCTCTGGTTGGGCTTGGTGATCTCCATCCCGCTGCGCGGCTTCAACCCGATCTATCTAACGGCCGCTGTCGTCGGCGTGATAGTGATCGGTGCCTTCTCCGGTCTGATCCTGCTACTCACGCGCGGAGAGGCGAGGGCCGCCACGATCTTCCGAGCGATCGCTCGGAAGCTGCCCTTCCTCGACGAGGCCACCGTCGACGGGGTCGTTCACCGGCTTGCGGAGCGCGTTAACGCGCTCCTTTCCGACCGCGCTCTCGTCCGGCGAGCCATCCTGTGGGCTACTGCGAACTGGTTACTCGACGCGGCCTCCCTGTGGGTGTTCCTCGCGGCCTTCGGATACCGGGTGGGCGTGGATGGATTGATCGTTTCCTACGGACTGGCCAACGTGCTTGCCGCCATTCCCATCACGCCGGGCGGATTGGGTGTGGTTGAAGCCGTCCTCACGTCGAGCTTGGTGGGATTCGGCTCCCCGCGCGGCATAGCGATCCTGGGCGTCATCGGATACCGGCTCGTGAATTTCTGGTTGCCCATCCCCCTGGGGGGGCTGGCGTCGATCTCCCTCCGTGTCGACTCGGGAGCTCCTACGAAGACGAAGGAAGAGTTGCGACGCTTGGCGGAGGAAGGATGCGGGGAGACCGAGGACGCCCGGACGTGGGCGGCCAGGCACGGCATCAGGGTGGGTCAGAGCAGCAGTGACGCTGCACGCGAGAAGTGAGCCTCAGTCTCCGATGACGGTGAACACGATCTTGCGTTCGCGAGGCTGATCGAGCTCCAACAGAAAGAGTCGCTGCCACCGGCCCAGGATGGGCTCGCCCGCCTCGACGGGGATCACGTGTGACGCTCCTCCCACGATCATCTG
>DATAPE010000031.1:0-9166 GCA_036265345.1 Actinomycetota bacterium | reverse complement strand
CGGGTCCCGACGAAGTGCTGATCGGGCAGGAGACATACAGGCTCGTACGCGATGCAGTCGAGGTCGAGCCGCTTGGAAGGATCGCCGTCAAGGGAAAGAGTGAACCTGTCTCAGCATTCAAGCTGATCCGGGTGATCAGTGGTGTCGAAGGATTCACCCGTCATTTCGAATCTCCCATGGTCGGCAGAGAGAATGAGAAGGCGCTGCTAACTCAGGCGTACGAGCGAGTTCGGCGAGAAGGCACGAGTCATCTGTTCACGGTGCTGGGATCGGTCGGAGTCGGTAAGTCGCGGCTGGTGTCGGAGTTCCTCACCACTGTCGCAGTCGAGGCCGTGGTACTGCAGGGACGCTGTCTCAGTTACGGAGAGGGCATCACCTTCTATCCGGTTGCCGAAGTGGTCAAGAAGGCGGCTGGGATCGTGGAAGAGGATTCGGCTCGAGAGATCCTGATCAAATTGGCCGCGCTGGTGCCAGGCGACGATGCGGGCGATGTCGTGGCGGAGCGGCTGGCACAGATGATGGGTGTGATCGAAGCTACCGCGTCAGCAGAAGAGATCGCGTGGTCGATACGCAGATTATTCGAGGCCCTGGCCCGCAAGCGTCCGGTCGTCGTCCTCTTCGATGACATCCACTGGGGCGAGCCAAGCTTCCTTGACCTCGTCGAGCAACTCGCCGACTGGTCGAGGGATGCATCGATCCTTCTCGTTTGCAACGCGCGTGAGGAACTGTTGGACAAACGTCCCGGGTGGGGCGGTGGAAAGATGAACGCGACCTCGATCCTCCTCGAACCTCTGACGGGGAGCGAGTGCGGGGTCCTGATCGACAATCTCCTCGGGCGGGCCGGTTTGGCCGCTGATGTGACCGGCAGGATCAGTGCCGCGGCCGAGGGCAATCCTCTCTTCGTGGAGCAGATGCTTTCGATGCTCATCGACGAAGGGAGATTGGTGCGTAACCCCGAGACCTGGATTGCGGTCGGAGACCTCAATGAGATCCGGGTGCCTCCCACCGTCCAGGCATTGATCGCAGCTCGCGTCGATCGGCTCCCCACCAACGAGCGAAAGGTGATCGAGCGTGCCGCGATAATCGGTACGGTCTTCTACCGAGAAGCTTGTTCCGAGCTATCTCCTGAAGATGAGCGAAGCACGGTTGGCACCTCGCTGATGGCATTGGTGCGAAAGGAGCTGATCCGACCGGAGCGGTCCGACTTCGTTGGGCAGGAAGCATTCCGCTTCCGGCACATCGTCATCCGGGACGCGGCCTATGAAGCGATGCCGAAAGAGACCCGCGCCGAGCTGCATGAGCTCTTCGCGGGATGGTTCGAAGGGCTTGTGGGTGTGAGGGTGACCGAGTACGAAGAGATCCTCGGTTTTCACCTCGAGCAGGCTCACCGCTACCTCATGGAGCTTGGCCGGAGCGGCGATCTGGTTAAGCAATTGGGCGTACGGGCCGCGGAACGACTGGCGGGCGCCGCGCATCGTGCCCTCCTTCGGGGCGACCCCTCCGCTGCAGCGCAGCTGCTCGCTGGGGTCGACGAGCTGACCGACGAGGATCGGGGCGACCTATGGTGTCGCGCTTCTTTGACCAGGGCGGCCGCTCTGCGCGCCCTGGGGGAGTTGCCGGTTGCCATCGCCATCTGGGAGCGCGTGCTTGAGTCGGCCCCCAGCCGCGCGGATCCAGTGATCGAGTCGCAAGCACTCCTTGGCATCGCCGAAGGGCAAGTGATGATGGGCCGGGATGGATCGGCGGAGAAGGCTAGAGCCGTCGTCGCTCGCGTCGTTCCACGGCTTCAGGAAGCAGGCGATGACGCCGGACTGGCGCAAGCTTGGAACGTCCTCGCAAATGTCGCGAATAACACCCAGATGCTGGTTGAGATGGAGGAAGCCGCGGAGAAAGCGCTGTGGCATGCGCGCAAAGCCCGCAATCCCTCGGCAGTGGCGGAAAGCATCACTCAGCTCGTCATCGCGTTCATGTTTGGCCCTAAGCCGGCCGACCAGATGTTGGCTCGACTTGAAGGGTTGATCGAGGAGACCGGCGACAACGGCAAGGCTCGAGGCGAGATCGTATCCGCGCAGGGGTTCACACTCGGGCTCCTTGGTCGATTCGAGCGAGCCCGGCAGTTGATGACGGAAGGCCAAGACATGCTGACCGACAGAGGTTACCTCCTCGACGCCCGGGCCTTTGACATGGGCCGCGCGGCTATCGAGCTGAAGGCAGACAATCCCGCCGGTGCCGAAGCCGCGCTGATGCGAGCATGTGCACTCTTCGAGCAACACAAAGTGCTCGCCTATCTGTCGACGGCGGCGGCATCGATGGCCGAGGCTCTCTACCGACAGGGTCGCCTAGAGGAGGCGCTTCATTGGATCGATATCAGTACATCGACCACCGCCGATGACGATATGGCTTCGCATGTAGCGTTCCGCTCGGTCCTGTGCAAGGTCCAGGCGCGAAATGGAAACCGCGAGGCTGCCACCGCCACCGCCGAAAAGGCTCTGGATCTAGCGGACAGGACGCCAGAGGCCGGTGCGCTGCGCGCCGATTGTTTCAGGGATGTCGCCGAAGCGTTTGAGATCCTCGGCCAGCCGGATCGAGCGGTGATGCTATTGCGCGGCGCTCTGGAGGAATACGAACTTAAGAACGATCTTCCCTCGGCAGAGCTCATCCGGCGCAGATTGGCCACGGCCGAGGGTCTTCCAAGCCGCTAGCCCTCATTTCTGAGGGTTCGGGAGCCCCCGCAATAGGTGGCGACTTTCACTAAAGGCGATATCGCCGACTGGGGATGGAACCGGGAGGGAGAGCTAGGCGTCCTAGTTGTTGTGATGGAAGGATGCTGAGCACGAAAGTGGATCGTCTTGCCGCTGTTCACCAGTCCCGCATCGGCGAGCTCTACCTGCGGCATGCAGATGCCGCCGAGCGGCTCGCTTACTTGCTGACGGGTGATCGCGAAATGGCGGAGGATCTAGTCCAGGACGCGTTCGTCAGGTTAGCGGGCCGGCTGGTCCACCTCCGGGACCCTGAGGCCTTCGATGCCTATCTGCGAGCCACGATCGTCAACCTCAGCCGCTCCTACTTTCGTCGCAGACGAGTTGAGCGTCAGTACCTGGAGCGCGCGCGGCGGATCGAAGAGTCGGACATGTACTCACGTCCAGGGCGGTCAGTGGAGGACCAGGACGAGTTGTGGCACGCGATGAGACGGCTGACTCAACGTCAGCGAGCCGCGATCGTGTTGCGGTTTTACGAGGACCTGCCTGAAGGCGAGGTGGCCGAGATCCTGCAGTGCGCACCTGGGACGGTCAAATCCCTGGTGTCGCGAGGGATGGAGAAGTTGAGGAACGAGATCGGTGGTGAAGACGAATGACCCCTATGGATGAGGAGATTCGCAAAATGATGCGCAGGAAAGCTGATGAGGTGCCCCGGCACGGAGCGGTTCCGGGATCGTTGACTCGGCGGGTTCGGTTCCGGGTTGCGCGCAACAGCGCCGCGGTGGCCTTGATGATCGTGTTGTTGGGAGCGGGCACCTTCGTCGGGGCTCGTGCACTCAATGGGCCAGGATCCCCCAAGCCTGTCCCGCCAGCATCGACACGAACGGCACAGCAGAGTCCCTCCGCCTTGCCAACTCCCTCCCCGTCGCCGACATCCCCGGCCTCCGCGACTGCTTGTGATTCGGGGCAGCTGCGTGCGGTAGGGACGTTCGAGGGAGCCGCGGGGTCGCGCGAAGGGTCGATCACACTCACCAACTTCTCGGACGTCACCTGCACGCTGCAGGGCGAACCCACGATCACGCTGCTGGACCAGAAGCTGAACCCGATCGCGTCCGGAATCACGTTCAGCTCCGCCCCCGCGGGATGGCAGGTCAACGCATCGCCCACGCCTCCGGGTTGGCCCGTCGTGACGCTGGCCCCTGGGAACGCCGCTTCGGTTCGCATCCGCTGGGGTAACTGGTGCCCCGATGGGCGCTCGGCTCCCCTGTGGCAGATCGGCATCCCGGGTAGTGGAACCGTGGATGTCAACGGTTTCGACGCGGCGTTCCCCCCACCGTGCAACGGGCAAGGACAGCCCTCGACGATCGAGGTCGGGCCGTTCGAACCGGCTCCCTAACCGGACCTCGCCTCAGGTGCTCGTGCGGTAGTGGAGGTGAACCACTCCATTGTCGAAGCGGTGTTCGTCCAGCAGCTCGAGACTCATGCGAACACCCTTGGGGAGAGACTGGTTGCCGCCTCCGACCACAACGGGTCCAAGAAACAAGTGGATCTCGTCGACCAGCCCTGCTGAGATGGCCTGGGCCGCGAGGTGAGGCCCGCCCACCGAGATGTCGCGCGTCGCCGACGCCTTCATCTGCCGAACCGCGTCAGGATCGAAGTCTCGCTCGATCTTCGTTCTGGCGCTGGAGACCTTCTGAAGCGTCCTGGAGTAGACGACCTTGTCCGCCGCCCGCCAGATGGTCGCGTAGTCCCGCGCGATAGAAGATTGGTTGGCCAGGTCCATCGTTTCCCAAGCAATCATCACCTCGTACATCTGGCGGCCGTAAAGATAGGTGCCGACTTCCCGCTCTAGGTCGTTAACGAACGCGTGCACTTCCTCGTCGGGCGCGGCCCAATCGAAGTTGCCGTTCTCGTCCGCGACGTAGCCGTCGAGCGATGTGATCGCCGAGTAGATCAGTTTCGCCATAGAAACCTCCTCTATCTGAGCCTCTGATGGATGCTGGAAACGAGCCCAAGTAGCCGGTAGCGTTTGGGACGGGCTGGCAGATCTCGAAACCGGTCTACTTCGGTGCGATCCGGCGCGCCACGTCGGCGAGCCCGGGCCAATCCGGCGACTCTTGCACGCAGCGAGCGAACAGCCATAGTAAGAGTCGCTCAGGATCAAGACCGAGCAAACCCGCCATCCGCAGCGCGAGCGCGCGTGGATCCGAACGCAACCGGTCGTCGCAGTTGAGCATGTGTTGAAGAGCGTCGTACGTGGGGTCCCCCACATACGGCTTGGGATCGATCACCAGCCACGGCTCCCGTTCCGCGGCCACGACATTTCCGGCGTGGAGATCAGTGCACAGCAGCACGTTGCGCTCGGCCGTAGCCGGCAGGCTGCGGAACAACTCGATGCCGGCTCGTGCGAGTCCTGGGTCGAGGTGCACTCGACCTGCGGCGAGTTTGCCCTCGAATCCGTCGGCCCACTGATCGCACATGAGTTGCAGAGGCCGAAACGGGTGGCCCAGTTGCGGCTCGCGCCACAAGCGACCGAGGAGGCCCGCGATGACCACGTCCTGCTCTGGCTCTGCCATGATCGCCAAGCTCGTTCCCGGCACGCACCGTTCGATGAGTAGAGCAACGGTCTCGTCCAATTCGACGCTGTCGCGTAGGCGCACCGTCCCCTCGCCGTCCCACTCTGTCAGCCCCGCGGCTTCGTCGGCGGCCTCCGTGTGCCGCCATCCCACCTTGAGCACGAGATCGAACCCGGCGCCGATGCGGACCGGCGCTACCCAGGCTGATTTGCCCCCTGGTTGGAAGGCATCGCCTACCTCGTCGATGGACCAGCGATCAACCAGTTCCCCCACGACACCCGGCAAGGCCGCGATCCACCCTCTCAGGGACTCCTCTTGGATGAGGTTGCGGGGCACCGGGAAGTCATCCACGGTCCCGATTTTCTCGCGCGTCACCCCAGACGGTGGTGCCATCGTGCGATGGTCGCGACCTGTGCGTGCGCTCAACAACTCCCCGAGGTTCCCAGCTCCTGAAGACGTCGTTCGAGAAGTCGTCGTTCGGCATCGTCGTGCACCATCGTCAGAGCGCGCTCGAAGGCACCACGAGCCTCTTCCATGCGGCCGGCGCGGCGGAGCAGCTCGCCTCGCGCAGAATGCATATAGAGATAGTCGTCGAGTGCGAGACGATCCATGATCGCCAGCCCCACCGCCGGACCATCCGCCTCCGCCAGCGCAATGGCGCGGTTGAGCTCGACCACCGGCGAGTCAGTGAGGCGAGCCAGCTCTCCGTACAGCGCCGCGATCTCGACCCAGTCGCGCGGCTCGTCCACGTGCAGCGAGGCGATCGCCGCCTGCAGTACGTAGGGCCCGCGGCCCCCCAGGTCGAGAGCCCTATCCAGGGATCTGCGACCCTCAGCTATCTGCGTGGCGTCCCAGAGCGAGCGATCCTGGTCTTCGAGCAAGACAAGATCTCCATCCCTCCACCGCCCCGCGCGGCGAGCATCCAGCAACAGCATCATCGCTACCAGACCGTGAACCTCCGGCTGGTCCGGCATCAGTTGAGCGAGAGCACGCCCCAGCCGGAGAGCTTCATCCGCCAATTCTCCGCGGCCCCCGTACCCCTCGTTGAAGATCAAGTAGACAACGGCCAGCACCGCGGCAAGTCGCTCGGGCAGGAGATAATCCGGAGGGACGCGGAATGGGATCCCCGCGGCTTTGATCTTGCGCTTTGCTCGCACCAGTCGTTGCGCCATAGTCGCCTCCGGAACCAGAAAGGCGCGTGCGATCTCGGAAGTGGTTAGCCCGCCGAGGGTTCGCAACGTGAGAGCAACCTGTGCATCGAGGGCCAGCGCGGGGTGACAACAAGTGAACACGAGCTCCAACCGTTCGTCTGGAAAGGTCGTCTCGTCCATCTCTTCCTCCACGGGTTCGGGCACCTTCAGAAGGCGGGTCTTGGCGGCAAGCGTTCGCTCGCGGCGGATGCGATCGGTGATCCGGTTGCGTCCCGTCGTCACCAGCCAGGCACGAGGGTTGGAAGGAGCGCCATCACGCGGCCAGCGCTCGGCGGCGATCGCGAACGCCTCCTGCGCGGCTTCTTCGGCGAGTTCGAAATCGCCGGAGAAGCCGATCAGCGCAGCGAGGACATACCCCCAGTATTCGCGAAAGGCCTGCTCGAGTATCGCTACCGCTCCACGATGGGCCGGACCTCGATCCCGCCTCCCATGCGGGCCGCCGGAATCCTGGTCGCCACCTCGATCGCAGCATCGAGATCGTCACCTTCGAAGAAGAGATAGCCCCCCAAAGCTTCCTTCGCCTCGACGAAGGGCCCGTCGGTGGTAAGCGTCTTGCCGTTCTCCACTCGTACGGTGGTGGCAGTCTCAGGCGGAGCGAGCTCGAGGCCGGAAGTGGTCCCCGGGTTCTCGTTGATCGCCTGGTAGTCGGCAAAGACCGCCATCTGCTCATCTTGAGATAACTTCCCCCAGGCCTCGGGGTCCCGGGGCGTCGGGGTCGAACCTTGATGGATCAACAGCATGTACTTCATCGTTCCTCCTTTTGATCTCCCTCTGAGATCGTCGCCCTGAGACGAATGGGCGACCGCCGAATCGACAGCTTGTCGGGAAAAATATCCTGCAGGTGAGCCTCGGGTGCCTGACAGTGCAGCGGCCCGGTGCGGACAGTGCATGGAGCCTACTGGCCCACTCTCCCGTCGATCCGCTCCCGCAAGAGGTCGGCGTGGCCGTTGTGCCGCGCATACTCCTCGATCATGTGCACCAGGACCTCACGGAGCGAAAACGGCTCCTGGTCGCGATTGTGACCGAGGACGTCGAGGTCCAGGGCCTCGGACACGAAACGGTCGGCGAAGGCGGTCTCTTCCCGCCACGCGGCCCACGCCTCGTCAACCACCTTCGGGTCGGGTACCGCACCATCGAAGTCTCCGTCACGGTGGCCGTCGGAGTAGAAGAGCGGAGGGGCGTCCAGCCCCGCCATCGTCCGGCGGAACCATCCGCGCTCCACGTCGGCCATGTGCCGCACCAATCCCAGAAGCGACATCGTCGAGGGCTCCACCGAGCGCCGCGCAAGGTCGGCAGCGTCAAGCCCAGAGCACTTCATCTCCAGCGTCAGGCGCTGAGTGCGTAGATACTCCTGGAGCGTGGCGCGCTCGTCGCCCAAGCGGGGGCCATTCTCGCGCGGGTCGTCTTCGGCAGGTACGAACATGTCCGCTCTTTGGCCGGTACTCATGCCTGCAATCATCGACCATCCGAGCGCGATCCAGCAACAGACGCGCAGCTAAGGTGCGGGCCATGGCGGATCCCTGGGCCGCGGTTGATCGTTCCGACGATCCAGCTGAAATGGTGGATGCTCAGCGCGCCTTCTCAACTACCGATTTCGCGCTCCGATACAAACAGCGCTCCTACGAGATGCTGCGGATCGCGCCGGGGAAACGCGTGCTGGATGTGGGAAGCGGCCCCGGGGTGGACCTCGCGCGGCTCGAGTCGTTGACCGCTGGCGAGGGGTTTGCGGTTGGCGTCGATCGGTCCCTGGCGATGGCGAGGGCTGCGCGGGCCCCCACGATCGTTGGCGACGTGCTCGCTCTTCCCTTCCCGTCTGAGGTGTTCGATGCCGTAAGGGCCGATCGCGTGCTCCAACATCTAGACGATACGGGGGCCGCACTGCTGGAGATGGAGCGCGTCGCACGGCCGGGAGCGTGGCTCGTGGTCTGCGACCCAGATCAAAGAACGCTCGAGATCGAGCTCGAAGACGCGGCAGTCGCGGAGGGCCTCGAGGAGTTCAGGCGCTCCAGCTGGCCCAGCGGCAACGTGGCCCGGGACATGCCTGCGCTGATGACCCGAGCCGGTCTGGAGAACGTGACGGTCGAGGAGTTCCGATACGACGTCCACGACCTGCATTGGGCGTTCGGCTTGGAGACCTGGCCCGCCACTCTCCACAAGCAAGAACGACTCAGCGAGCGTGAACGCGACCGTTGGGAGGCCGTCATCGATCAGAGCCGGGCCGGCGGACGCTTCCGCTACGCGGTCAGCTTCTTCGTCATCGCCGGCCAGACGGCCGCGTGAGCGGGTCCCCCCTTTAGGTCTGGCCCCGCACGCTCCGATGCGATTCGAACCTCCCCGTTATGAGCGTTCGAGGCGCTGATCGAACCCAATGAGTATCGTCTCTGGAACATGTTTCTCTCGGGGACGTCAGCGAGGAGACAAGTCGCACCCTGGGCCCCCGGACTTAGACGTGTCGTTGGCAACCATCTGCGAGAGAAAGGACAACGATGGATTACGCGGACGCGTATGAGCGTGCCTATCACCGCATCCGCTCCCTTCTGAGCGAGGAGGTTGCAGATGTCGAGGTCCCCACGTGCCCGGGCTGGACGGTCAAAGACATAGTCGCGCACAACGCCGGTTTCTTCACCGCGTACAAGTCAGGCGACCCGAAGGAAGCGTTCGGCCCAGGCTGGGGCGACCG
>DATAPE010000030.1:0-3180 GCA_036265345.1 Actinomycetota bacterium | reverse complement strand
GACGGAACTTCCGGCCAAGAGTCGGCGCTGATTACCAACCGGCGCCAGGGTGTGACGCCATCACTAACCCATACGAAGAAGGCACGCGGTCCGAGCGCTGCAACCCAGGCAAACGAAAGTCCCTCGGGCAGGGTGGGTGTGGCATTTGGCATTGAGTCGTCCTGCACGATCCCTGCGTAGGCAGCAAAGTGATCGGGGTCCAACCACATGAAGAGGTGGCGATTCCCAGACCCCGCTGCGACGAGCTACTCGACCTTGCCATGAACCTGCGGACCGTCAAGCGCACCCTGGACCAGCTCATGGGTTGCCTCAGCAGCCACCGTTGAGGACAAGGCTGGCCCAAAGATGTAGACGCCGCCCGATGCGTCAGGGGATGAGTACGCTGTTGCTCGACGGACTGGGAAGGTAGCGATGGCCGGCGAGTCGTTCTCGAAGAGCGGCGTGACGGGGACCCAGGATTCTTCCGCCATCGCCTCAAGTTCAGCTAGTGCGGGAATGAGTTCGGCCAGGAGCTCGGTGTAGGTGTGGCTCTCTACAGCGTCGGGCCGCACCGAGACATACCATCGTCGCGTCAGCATGTCGCTATCGATGACGGCGTTCGCTGCACGTGCGGCATCGAAGGCTCGCTCCCTTTCGTGCGCGAGTTGGGTCACCTCGAGGTGCTCGACGGGGTGCCCTTCCCGCACCACCTCAAAGTCAGGCGTTCGTGGAGGTGCGCCAGGAACATCAGTTGGTTTCAGTCTGATCCGAAAGACCCGTTCTACGACGAACCTGGCCGCATCCTCCTCGGGCGACTTGCCGCTTCCGGTCATTTGCTCAAGTCGCCCGATAGCCGGAGTCTCAAGTGTTCGGCCAAACACCTCACGCAGCACTGGCTCCGCCTCGAAATCAGCCAGCGCGTCGAGCAACTTCCCATGCCCCCCGCGTTCGTGAAGCTGCCGGAAGACGTCGGCCCGTGCCGCGCTATCCGAGTCAAGAACTCGCAGTAAGCCCCGCGCGACAGGCTCGCCCAGGATCGCGACGGTGCGCTGCGCTGCCTCCGCGTAGTCCATCAACGTCGAGCGAAGGTCTGCGGCCACCCGAACGCCTTGCATATGCGGTCCCAGACGTCCGGCGTGGGCGACATCTCGCCCGCCTCCAACTCTCGGCACTCACGGACTGTCACGCCGCACACCCACGCTGCCCGGGCGACCCGCAGCCCGTTGCGTTCCCGATCTCACTTGAGCATCTTGGGGAGCGCGGCGAGCGAAGGCATGAGCGGAGCCTATCGGTCGGTGTGGACACAGGTACTTCGCTGGGCCCTACACGGGCTGCCAGTTCGGTTCTACCTCACTCGTTCCCGCCATCGTCAAACGCAGTCGGTCTCCGCTCGCAAGATCGAGGATCACGACATCTTGCACGCCGCTTCGGAGCCTCGTGTAGGCGATCTTGGTGGCGTCGGGGGCCCACGCTGGCGCCCAGTCGAGGGCGCGTCCCCGCGTCCACCGGATAGGGAGGCCGTGTTCCACGTCCTTCACGTAGATGTCCCAGCCGTGTCGGTTGCTCTGAAACGCGAGCCGTGACCCATCAGGCGCCCAGTCAGGGTCGCGATCTTGCGAGTCATTCCGGGTCACACGAACCTCGTCGGAGCCATCAGGCGCCATCAGGTAGAGATCGGTATTGCCATGTCGCCGACTCGCGAACGCGATCCGAGTTCCATCAGGAGACCATGCCGGTGTGAAGTCCGCGAAGGTGTTGCGGGTGGCCTTCATCTCCCCACTCCCATCGGCCGCCATGACGAAGATGTCCTCGTCGCCGTCACGCTCGCTGCCGAAGACGATCTTCGACCCGTCCGGGGCCCATGCCGGCTGGAAGCCTCCTTTCACAGTCAACTGGCGCACGTCGGAACCGTCGGCGTCCATCACGAAGATGTTGCTGTGAGGCGGACTCCCTTCGAAGCGCTGGAAGACGATGCGCGACCCGTCGGGCGACCAACGCGGCCGATAGTCCTCGCCGTGGGTCAGGCGCGTTAGGTTGAGGCCGTCGAGCCTCCAGATCCCGCGACCATGGCCTTCCCGGACGAACGCCAGTGCGCCGTTCTCCCCTGGGAAGGCAGCGATTACCGGCGTGGGAGCGCTGAAGCTGAGCGAGACCGCCATCACGCATGTCGCTATCACCGAGGTACGACGCCTGATCCCACGGTGCGGTGCCATACCAACATCTGACCATCCCAACGACGAAGGAGTTCCTCGCAGTCCGAAACCCCTGGTGCCGCTTTGCCGAGACTCGCTTGACTTCCGGTGCCCTGATAAGGCTCGTCGGAAGGCGGTTCAGGGGGACGGCCCCCCGCGCGCGGCGACGCGACCAGCTACGAGGCCGAGAGGATCGGCCCCTCGCCCACCCGCGTACCTCCCGCGTGTGTCGTGGGCGAGGGTCTACGACGCCCACAGCGTTGCCGCTGCCTCGAGCCTCTGGACCAGGAACAATCAAAGAAGAAGCGCGCTGTCCCCTTCTTTGAGGATCTAGCGTTGGAGCTAGCAGGCCACCTCGAAGAGTTCGGAAACACGGACGCATCGGGCGCTCTTGATCCAGAGTCCTTTGTCTTTCCTTCGAGCAGCGGGGGAGCGATTCGTCAAGACAACCTCCGGAGCCGGATCTTCCAGCCCGCGGCAATCAAGGTGGGCATCTTCGTCAACGCAAGGACGGCACGATTGAACCGCCCATGGTCCACGATCTACGCCACACCTTCGCCAGCCATGCCGCGGCATCTGGCTATTCCCTGCATGAGCTCAAGACCATGCTCGGGCACTCGACGATCACGATCACTAGCAATCTATACGCGCATCTCTACGACGAGCACATGGCCGAGAAGGCGGCGGTACTTGGCGATGTGATGCGGAAGGCACGGCAGTGTGGACGTGTCGTGTCGCTAGCTGACGAGGAATCGGCCTCCCTACGATGAGGTGCTGTCATTAGGTGCAGGCTCAGCAGGGATCGGCCGCGGCACCCCGTTCGGCTTCCTCGAGCGACCCGGCCGCGAACGTGATGAGACCGGGCCCGCATGATCTCCCTGCCGCATCCGTGGATCTCTATTGGATCCCGTTGGGTGCGGGCCAGCACGTCGTGAGGCTGAGCGGGCGGCTCTTCGAGGCGATCAGCGCGCGGCTGCAACGACGACCTTCGTCTGCCCTCTACCACTCG
>DATAPE010000029.1:0-16807 GCA_036265345.1 Actinomycetota bacterium | reverse complement strand
CTGAGATTCGCAGCTCTCGCGAGCCGCTTCACCATCGCGGTCGCACCGGCTGCTTCGTCCGTCAGTGGCTGACAGCGCGAGATCAAGCGATGAACCAGGATCGCGCCCACGATGCGGCGCAGCAGCATGAAAGAGCTGATCGATAACCCGATGATCAGGATCCAGGAACCAGCCGAGGCAGTCAGCGCGTACGGCGTTACCACCCGCTGGTGGCCGGTCGAGAGCAACAGCAGATTGAGAAGGTGATCGGAATGATCGAGAAGCGCTTCACCCGCCGGTCTCAGCACGGCGATCTCGGGCAGCAGCGGATGCGGGAACAGCACCGCGGCGACCATCGGAAGCAGCAGAGGCATGGCGAGCAGGATCCCCGAGGCGACTCCCCCTGTGCGATTGATGACCCGGCGCAAGCCGATCGCCCCGATGAAGCTGACGATTGATACGACCACGATCACGACCCAGGCGGAATCGGTCTCCAGCGCCAAGAGAGTCGGACTATGGCTAGGCACCACTGTCCTTGCGGTGCTCAATGGCCTTACGAAGCCGCGTGATCACCTGCTCGTCTTCTTCCTCCACACGGTCGACGAAATACGCGACCGCGGGATCCGGGAAATGGCTTACCAGCCAGTCGACGACCGACTTAACGGTCGAACGGGCGTACTGCTCTCGGGTAACGAGCACTGAGTACCGGTGTGCCGGTTGGTCGTCGGCCCGCTTCAACAGGCCCTTGTCCGCGAGGCGACCCAGGGTGGTCATGACGGTTGTGTAGGCGATGGGATGGGATGCCTGGATGGCCTCGTGAACGTCCCGAACGGACACATCGCCACGGTCCCAGACGATGTCCATGACCTCGCTCTCCAGCGGACCCAGAAGGTCCGCGAGGCTGTGCTTGCGTCTCGCGGTCATGGCGCCTTCCCCTCTTCGACTACCCGAATAGTAGCCCCAGCGCACAGACTCAACAAGGCGCCCTTAGGGAAGGACTAAACAAGGCCCTGCACAGGGCGTGCTACTCGGCCTGGTCCAGGAGGGCTTACCCCTCCTTCGGAGGGGTTCCATCACCGGGGCGTAGTTGTTCGGCTCGTGCGGAGGGCTCGACCCGCTCTTAGGACGTGGCCGCCTGGTCGGCTTCTATTCTCGGGCCGCTTCTACCAGCAGGGGCACGATGTCGGTCCCTTGGAGGTGGCCGAGCGATCCCCGTCGGGACGCGGTCTCCCCGTAGGTGGACACCCGGTCCGAGGACACCGACCCCCCGGTTACGAGCAGCGGCACGGGGCCATCGGTATGGGCCTTGCGAGCGCAGCTGGTGGAGTGATCGGCGGTCACCGCCACGATCGTGCGTTTGAGATCCAGCTCGTCGAGCAGTGGGGCGAAGAAATGGGCATCGATGGCTTCGATGCTGGCGATCTTGCCTTCGTAGTCGCCGTCGTGTGCCGGCACGTCGGGTCCTTTGATGTGGATGTACAAACCATCGAAACCCTCGAGGGCTTCGAGCGCGAGCTGGGCCCACGCTTCGTACTGGTCCGCAGGAGGCATCCCTGTTGGCGCCTCCACCACACCCATGCCGGTCAGACGTGCGATCCCCAGCTCAACGGGCATCTCGACGAAACAGCCCATCTCGGGGCCGAACCGTTCCTTGAAGCTCACCAGCTTGGGGAGGTGGTCGCCGGGGTCCCGCGTGAGGACGAAGTTGCCCGGCAACTGTCCTGCCGCTCTGCGGTCCTGGTTCGTCGTGGCGGTGTTCAAGACTTCGTAGGCAGCGGCGAGCCAGCGATTCGTGATGTCGGCCGCGCGGACGGCGGACTCGTCGCGGTCGTGGCCTTCCAAAGGGGTGACGTGCACGACGCGGTTGTCGAAGGTTTCCATGGCCACTCCGAGGCTGCCCTCCCGACCGTAGGCCGGGTCCGAGTTGGTGACCTCGGCCGAGAGCGGGCCTTGCTCCGACCGCAGCACCAAGACGCCGCGATGGCCCACGGTGGCACGAAAGTCAAAGCTCGCATCCGGGACGCGAACTCCCTCTTGCACGTCTTGCGCCAGCGCTTTCGCCTGATCCGAGGACAGTGACCGTCCCACGCGGCGATCGAGGATCACCCACCCGTCGCCATCTTGCTCGACGGTGGCGAAGTTGACCCGGTAAGCGAGATCTCCATCGGTTAGATCGAATCCCGCCCCCACGGCCTCCAGGGGGCCGCGTCCGGTGTGCTGCGCCCGGGGGTCGTAGCCGAGGATGGCGAAGACGGCGATGTCCGATTCCGGCGCGATGCCCTCCCCCACCGTGGTGACGAAGCCGTTGCGTCCTGCCGCCGCGAGGCGGTCCAGATGTGGCGTGTCGGCGACTTCCAGGGGAGTCCTGCCGGCCAGCGCCTCGAGCGGGTCGTCGCCGAGACCGTCGAGGATCACGTAAAGGATCTTCCGGATCGTCACGCGGCCGCCTTCACGATCGCCGCGAACTCACCCGCGTCCAGGGACGCTCCGCCCACCAATCCTCCGTCGATATCCGGCTGTTTCATGAGGGCCGCAGCGTTACCAACCTTTACGCTCCCGCCGTACAAGATCCTTACCTGATCGGCGGCCTCGGACTCGAATCTGTCGCGGAGAACCGCGCGGATATGGGCGATCGTTGTCTGCGCGTCTTCTGGCGTCGCCGTTTTACCGGTCCCTATCGCCCAGATCGGCTCGTAAGCGACAACCGACGTTGCCACCTGCTGCGGGTTGAGACCCTCGAACGCGGCCGCGACTTGCCTCTCCACTTTATCGGCGGTCTCGTCGCGGTCGCGTTCCTCTTCCGTTTCGCCGCAGCACATGATCGGCGTCAAGTTGTGTTGGATCGCAGTCCTGACTTTCGCCTTGACATCCGCGTCCGTTTCGCCGAACACCTCGCGTCTTTCGGAGTGGCCCAGGATCACGTAGCGAACCCGCAGCGAAGACAGCATGGGGGCCGAGATCTCCCCCGTAAAGGCCCCTTGTTCCTCGAAGTACATGTTTTGCGCGCCGAGGCTGAAGGAATAACGGTCTGAGTCGATCAAGGTTTGGATCGAACGCAGCGAAGTGAAAGGGGGGCAGACGGCCACCTCGGCCTTCCGGAAGTCGTGTCCTGCAAGCTCATGAGCGAGCTGCTGAACCAGAACGATGGCTTCGAGATGGGTCTTGAACATCTTCCAGTTCCCCGCCAGAAGAGGAGTCCTCACGAGCCCTCCCAGTCACGGCGGAGAACGGCGACCCCCGGAAGGTCGCGGCCCTCCAGGAATTCCAAGGAAGCCCCTCCTCCGGTCGACAGATGCGTCACCTCGTCTGTCAGGCCGAGCTGTCTCAGGGCGGCCGCCGAGTCGCCACCGCCCACCACGCTGTAGGCGCCGTTGCGTGTGGCCTGCACCACCGACAACGCCACCGCTTTGGTGCCGGCGGCATAGTCATCGTTCTCGAAGATCCCCATCGGCCCGTTCCACAGGACCGAACGGGCGCCTTCGATGACGCGTGCGAACCTCTTGCAGCTCTCGGGACCGATGTCGACGCCGACGCGCTCTCCGATCGCGCCGAGCGGAACCGTGGCATGTGGAGACCCTGCTTCGATGCCCTCGGCTGCGACGACGTCGGACGGCAGAAGGATGTCGGTGCCCTCAGCTTTGGCCCGATCGAGGATCTCGGCGGCATCGCCGAGGCGGTCGCGCTCTACGAGGGAGTTGCCGACCGGTTCACCCTGAGCTGCCAGCAGGGTAAGAGCCATCGCGCCGCCGATACACATCGCATCGACCCTATCGAGCAAGCTCACGATCATGTCGAGCTTGTCAGAGACCTTCACTCCGCCGAGCACCGCCACGAAAGGATGCTCGGGCGCGATCAGCAGACGCCCGAGTTTCTGCACCTCGTCCCCGAGCAGCAGACCCGCGGCGTGGGGAAGCCTCTCCGCAACACCGACGACCGATGCGTGGGCTCGGTGCGCGGCGCCGAAGGCGTCGTCCACGTATGCGTCCGCCAGCGACGCCAGCCGGTCGGAGAAGGCCGGATCGTTCGCTTCTTCGCCGGGGTCGAAGCGGAGATTTTCGAGGAGGACCAGCGGGGCGGCCGACCGCGATACCTTCTGTGCCGATGCCCCCGTGATGTCGTCAACTTTGACGATGTCCATGTTCAGCAGCTCCCCGAGCCGGTCCGCGACGGGATCCAGCCGCAGATCGTCCACCACCCGGCCCTTCGGACGCCCCAGATGGGAACACGCGGTGACTCGAGCCCCCTCTTCGAACAACCGTTGCAAGGTGGGGATGGTTGCTCGGATGCGGAAGTCATCCGTGATCCTGCCTTCTCGCAGCGGGACGTTGAAGTCACAACGAACCAGGACGCGACGGCCCTCGAGCTCGAGGTCGTCGATCTGGAAAAGGTCTAGCTGAGAGGCGCCAGCTGCCGGATCAGGTATCGGCCTCTCCGCCTTCGAGCTTCTGGCGGGGGCGCAGGAAGCCACCGATCACGCCGCCGGCGGTGGCACCTGCCACGGCTCCCACGATGACGGCGATGACCGTCACTGACGCGCCACCGGCAACCAGGCCGATGATCAACCCCAGCAGCGCTCCGACCATGGTCCCCAGCGTGATGCCGCCTGCCCCACCACGCATCTGACTCCTGGTGCCGGCGAGCCCGGGACCGATCGTGAATGACTCCGCTTCGGCCCGTTGCTCGGCGAGCGCCTCGGCTTCGGCGCGTTCCGGCGGTGTCTGGTCGGTCATGGCCTCTTTCCCTCGAGCATGGGACTTGTGAGCCTAACAACGCCCTCGGGCCGTTGCCGCGTCACCTCGCCCCGTGCGCCGACAGGAACCCGCGCACCGCGCGGCAGTAGGCCTCGTTCTCCTCGACGTAGGTCATATGTGCGCTGTTCTCGAGGACTACAAATTCTGCGCCCGGGATGCCTTCCGCTATCGCCTCGCCACCCTCCACGGCACAGGTTCGATCGTGCCGTCCGCTGATCACGAGGACGGGGTGAGTCACTTCCGCCAGACGGTCCTCTAACTCGATACCGCCGTAGCTTTCGTCGGCCGCGAAATAGCGCGTGATCTCAGGTGAGTAGCGAGCTCCCTTTGACCTCTCTTCGAACTCCGCGATCCGCGGGTCGTAGGGATCCTTGAAGTGGAACGGGAGCTGGTCGTGCAAAGATGCAGCCGACTGTTCCTCGGTTTGCAGATCCTTCTCGACAGCCCACGAGTCGGTGACCTGCTGCCGCAGCTCCTTTGGTTCGAACTTGGCCAGTTCTTCGAAAACCTTCTCGAGGTAGCGCGCGGACGGGAGGCCCGAGGAGATGATGCTCTGCGCCGCCGCGTCGGGGAAGTCGACAGCATTCTCCAGGGCCACGAACGCGCCCCACGAGTGGCCGAGAACGGCGTAGCGATCGAGATCGAGAGCACGGGCCAGCGAGACGATGTCGCGGGCGCAGTTTTCGAGCGTGCAGGTCTCCGGAGGGACGTGGTCGGACAAACCATGACCCCGCTGGTCGACGAGGAGAAGCCGGAACTCGTCGGTAAGTGAGTCCAGATAGTCGCCGAATTCGTGGTGGTCCAGCCCCGGGCCTCCGTGAAGCAGGAACAACGGATAGCCGTCGCCCCTCTCCTCGACGAACAGCCGCGTGTCACCCACATCGACGTGGTGCCCGTTACTCGTGACAGAGGTGTCCATGCCGTCGATCAGATGCTGCCGGCTATCAGCTCTGCCACGTCTACGAGGCGGTTCGAATAACCCCATTCGTTGTCGTACCAGCCGAGCACCTTCACCATGTTCCCGTTCGTCATGGTCGATAGGCCGTCGATGATGCACGAGTGAGGGTTGCCTACGATGTCCGAAGACACGATGGGGTCTTCGGTGTATTGCAAGATGCCCCTCATCCCCGCGGATTGCGAAGCCTCTCGGTAAGCGTCGTTCACCTGATCTCTCGTCACTTCTGCCCCGAGTATGGCAACCAGGTCCGTGATGGACCCGTCCGGGACGGGCACGCGGAGCGATAGTCCATCGAGGCGACCCTTCAGCTCGGGCATGGCGAGAGCCGAGGCCTTGGCGGCGCCGGTCGTCGTGGGGATGATGTTGATCGCAGCCGCGCGGGCGCGCCGCAGATCATCGCGAGCTAGATCGAGGGTGTTCTGATCGTTCGTGTAAGCGTGGCAGGTGGTCATGAATCCCTTATCGATGCCCCAGTTGTCCTGAAGCACCTTTGCCAGCGGGACCACGCAGTTCGTGGTGCACGACGCGTTGGAGATGATCTCGTGCTTGGCAGCGTCGTAGGCGTCGTCGTTGACACCCATCACGATCGTGATGTCTTCGTCCTTGGCGGGGGCCGAGATGATGACCTTCTTAGCGCCACCCTCGAGGTGCTTCATCGCGTCAGCTCGCTTGGTAAAGAACCCCGTCGATTCGATCACGACGTCGATCGAGAGGTCCCCCCACGGCAGATCGGCAGGATCCCGCTGCGAGAGCAACCGGATCGATTCGCCCTCCACTGAGAAGCCGTCCTCGGTGACCTTGACCTCCTTGCCCAAAGGCCCCAGCACCGAGTCGTACTTGAGCAGGTGAGCCATCGTCGCAGCGTCACCCAGGTCGTTCACGGCTATCACTTCCAACCCCGAACCCTTGGCCTTGAGGGCTCTGTAGAAGTTCCGGCCGATGCGGCCGAAGCCGTTGATCCCGATACGCGTCGTCATCGACCTTCCTCCTGGTAAATGTGGGGTCTGGTGACTCATCCTAGCTTTCAGGGCTCGCGGCAGTCTGATCCTCAGGTAGCGGAGTGCAGCGGCACGGCCAATACACTTCACGAACGTGGTTGTGCGACGCGAGCTGCTGCGGGGTCTCGAGCGGCTGAACGCGATGACCACGGTCCTGCAGCGCTCTCGCCTGGCTGATCCGCTCGCCGGCATGTGGGAGGCCGCCGACGTGCAGTGGTGGTGGCGCCGCCCGCGGGCGACCGACGAGCTGACGCTCCCGGTCTGGTTCGACGAGGTCGGCCCGGTGGCAGCCGCAGGGCTGACGGCCTGGGGCGACACCTGGCAAGCAGACGTCTTCGCCGTGCCGTCGATCGTCGATGAGGAAGACGTCTGGGCTGCGACGTTGGAAGCCACCGCCGGACATCAGGCACTCAAGCTGCTTGTGACTGAGGACGCGCCGCTGGCGGGCCTTGCCATCCACAGTGGATTCGCGATGACCGACGAATTGTCGGGCACTGCATGGATGGTCGCGGACCAGCGCCCGCCGGTTGCGCAGGTCGATGGGTTTGCGATCGTCGATCGTGTGACACGCGCGGATCGTCCGCACCCGATGATCGCTCGCAACGGTGAACTGGTTGAGTCGCGGCTGCGACAGTGCTCGCTGTACGATCCGACCCTCGATCTGGCAGTCGAGGACGCGGATGGCAGGGTCGCCGGCTACGCGTTGTTCTGGTTCGACCACACGACGCTCGTCGGACTCCTCGAACCGATGCGCGTTGAGGACGAATACCAGCGACGCGGCCTCGCCCGCATGTTGTTGACGAACGGCCTCGATCGGCTCGCACGCAAGGGCGCACGCCGCCTGAAGGTCGGCTTCGAGAGCGACGCCGCTCGCAACCTCTACCTCGGCGCCGGCTTCGTTCAGACGTCAATCGATCGGCTGCTCATTCGACCACGCGCTTCAACTCGCTACGAGCCTTCGGCGACACCACCATGACGCACCAGGCTCGCAAAAACGTCAGCTCTGGGCGGCCGTCCGGCGGCCCGACAGCGATGCCAGGATCGGAGCCATGCGGTCCGGATCGTGGGAACCGTCGGCGTTCGAGATGTCGGCCTCGATGATCTCCACGCCGGACGATTCGAGGCCCGAACGATCGATCTCGACACCGTCGGTCGGGATGGCAGGAGATTGGACCACCGCGGCATCCACCGAGAAGGGCCCGATGTGGGCCATCAGCGCCCCGAGGTGCGCGGGCGCGTCGAGCCCCTCGGTCTCTCCTTTCTGCATGCGCGAGTTGCACACGAACACTCTTCGTGCCGGCGTGTCCTGAAGAGCCTTACGGATCCCGGGAACCAGGATCGTCGCGATCAGGCTCGTGAACAGGCTTCCGGGTCCGAGGATGATCTGGTCCGCCGACATGATCGCGTTCACCGCGCCGGAGAAAGCGACGGGATCGGGGGGCTCCAGGTACACCGCCTGGATCGGGCGGCGGGTTGCCGCCACCGCCGCCTGTCCGGTTATCTGGCGCCCATCGACCTGAGCGTTCAGCACCACCAACTCGGTCGTCGCGGGATAGACGCGTCCCCGGCTCCCCAGCAGCTCCCCTGCCGCCTCCACCCCCTTGGCGAAGTCCCCGTAGATCTCGGTCATCGCCGCGATCAGGATGTTGCCCGCCGTGTGACCTGTAAGGGCTCCTCCGCGGAACCGGTGTTGGTAGACCTTCGAGAGCTCGGTTTCGTCTGCCAGCGCCACCAGGCAGTTGCGGATGTCGCCGGGAGGCGGGATCCCCAGCTCGCGCGTCAACCGGCCGGACGATCCACCGTCATCGGCCACCGTTACGACCGCGCCCACCTCCGAGGCGTACCGCCGGGCCGCACGCAGCGTGGCGGCAAGTCCGTGGCCCCCTCCGAGACCTACAACGCGTCCACCATTCACGGGGCGACCGGGGCTCGGCCGACGTCGCGGTGAAGCACCGTGGCCGGAAGGCCGCGTTCTCTTATCAGACCTGCCATCTCTTCGGCCAGTACCACCGATCGGTGCCGGCCACCGGTACACCCGATGGCAACGGTGAGGTAATGACGGCCTTCGTTGACGTAACCGGGCAGCACCACCTCGAACAGGTCCCGCATCCGCTCGATGAACTCCTTGGTGGACACTTGCCCGAGTACGTAGTCGCGGACCGCCTCATCGCGCCCCGTTAACTCGCGTAATCCTTCCACCCAGTGGGGGTTCGGTAGGAAGCGCACGTCCAGGACCAGATCTGCATCCAGGGGAAGACCGAACTTGTATCCGAACGACACCACTGGTGCCCGCAATCCCCCACCGACCACAGAGCCGAAGTAGGCAGCAATCTTGCTGCGGAGATCCTGCGGCGTCAGGTTAGAGGTGTCGATGATCACGTCTGCGGCCTCCCGAAAGACGCTCATCACTTTTCGCTCGCGCTGGATCCCCGCGGTGACCGAGCCTTCCGATCCCAGAGGATGTCGTCGCCTCGTGGCATCGAAGCGGCGAAGCAGCGCCCCTTCAGAGGCTTCCAGAAAGACGAGCCGGAAATTCCCGACGGTGTCGCGCAGCTCGTCCAATGCGGTAGCGGCCTCGGTGAAGAAAGCGCCTCCGCGCGCGTCGATAACGAGAGCCAGCCGCTTGATGTCGTTACCAGGCGCGAGTGCCAGCGACAGCATCTTGTCGATCAGCGCCGGAGGGAGGTTGTCGATGACGAACCAACCAAGATCCTCCAGGGCTTTGGCCGCCTCGGACCTGCCGGCCCCCGACAAACCGCTGATCACGGTGACGTCGACGGCTTCGGTGCGGATCGGCTGCGTCATGAGGCTTCACTCCTGTCGGAAGGGCTCTGATCCCCATTCGATTGTGCGCCCAAACCTGGGTGCAGCGCCAGGTACAGGGCATCTGCCACCGCTGTGGGGATCCCCGGAACTCCGGCTAGATCTTCACGCGAGGCCTGGCGCATCGCCTTGACCGATCCGAAATGCTTGAGAAGCAGCTTGCGCCGGGCACTTCCCAAGCCAGGAACGGGATCCAGCACCGAGGCCGTCATGCGCTTCCCTCGGCGCAGCTGGTGGTATGTAAGCGCGAAGCGATGCGCTTCGTCGCGCACCTGCTGCAGGAGATAGAGGGCTTCCGATGTGCGGGGGATCCTGATGGGCTCGGCCCGGCCGGGAACGAACACCTCTTCCATCCGCTTGGCAAGCGAGATGGTGGTCACGCCCGCCACGCCCAACTCGTCCATCGCCTGCGTGGCGGCTGCCAGCTGACCCTTTCCGCCGTCGATCACGACGAGATTGGGTGGATAAGCGAACCGGTACCTGCGCGCCCCATCTTTCTCCGGTTCCAGCGAGCGCGCGAACCGGCGCCTTATGACTTCGGCCATCATCGCGAAGTCGTCGGGTCCGCGGGTCCACTTGATCGCGAACCGCCGGTAATCCGATCGCTTCGGCAAACCGTCTTCGAACACGACCATCGAACCGACCGCTTCGGTGGGACCTGTATTCGAGATGTCGAAGCACTCGATACGAAGCGGCGCATCGGGCATCTCGAGAGCGTCGCGAAGCTCGTTCAATTGCCTGGTGCGCGCCGCGAAGTCACTGGCTCGCTTCAGCTTGTGTTGCCCGAATGCCTGGCGCGCGTTCTCGTTCACGGTTTGCAGGAGAACTCGCTTCTCGCCTCGTTGCGGGGTTCGAACGCTTACTCGCGTCCCTCTGGAACGACCCAGCCAGGCCTCGATCAATCCCTTGTCGGCCGGCTCGAGGGGAACGAGCACCTGTTTCGGAACCTCGGTGTCGAAATACAACCGCTCGAGGAACCGTGCGACCAGTTCCGGGGGCTGCAGATCCTCGACCTTGTCAACGATGAAGCCCTTGCGCCCAGTGACGCGGCCCTTACGGATGAAGAACACCTGGAACGCGGCTTCGAGCTCGTCTTCGGCCAGACCGATGACGTCCATCTCGTCGCGTTCGGAAGAGACCATCTGCTGGCGCTCGATCACCTTGTTGACGTTCTCGAGCTGATCCCGCAGCTTGGCGGCCATCTCGAATTCCTCGTTCGTAGCCGCCCTGCGCATCTGGTCCTGAAGGCGGTTCAGCACGGGTTTGGTGTTGCCGTCGAGGAAATCGCACAGCTCCTCGACGATCGTGCGGTGTTCCTCGGGGGAAACCGCGCCTACGCAGGGCCCCGAGCACCGTTCGATGTCGTAGAGAAGGCAGGGCCGGTTCCTTCTCCTGCAGCGGTCGAAGACGCCCTGGGAACAGGTTCGGACGGGGAACGTCCGGAGCAGCAGATCGAGCGTCTCCCGGATCGCGTAAGCGTGGGCGAAAGGCCCGTAATACCGAACGCCTTTGCGTTTCGAGCCCCGCATCACGCGGGCCCGCGGGACCTCTTCGTCCAGGGTTATCGCCAGATAGGGATAGCTCTTGTCGTCCCGGTACCGGACGTTGTAGCGAGGGCGGTGCTGTTTGATGAGGCTGACTTCGAGGTGCAGGGCCTCGAGCTCGCTGTCGGTGACGATCCACTCGACCTCTCTGGCGGCTTCGACCATCGCCCTCGTGCGCGGGTGATGGTCCCCTGTGAAGTAGTTCGACAGACGCGAACGCAGGGACTTCGCCTTGCCCACGTACACCACTCTGCCGTCGCCGTCGCGGAACAGGTAGACCCCCGGGCGCGCGGGAACCGATCCTGCCTGAGGGCGAAGCTTGACTGCTGGATCCATATCTAAAGATTGTGCCCCGGCGGGACGCGAGGACGCGATCAGTCGAGCAGGTCGGGGCGCCGGGACCGGGTCAGATCCTCCGATTGCTCCTGCCTCCACCGTGCGATCGCGCTGTGATCGCCCGACAGGAGCACCTCGGGAACCCTGTGCCCGCGATATTCCGGGGGCCGTGTGTACTGGGGGTATTCGAGCGTTCGGTCGCGGTGCGACTCTGACAGCAACGAAGCGGCGTTGCCCACCACTTCTGGTTGGAGCCGCGCAGTGGCTTCGATCACCACGAGCGCCGGGAGCTCTCCGCCGGCCACCACGTAATCGCCGATCGAGAGCTCCTCGTCCGCCAGCGCGACCGCAACCCGTTCATCGACCCCTTCGTACCGTCCACAGATGAGGATGAGGTGCTCGTGCCGTGCCAGCCGGGCGACGTGCGCATGATCGAGCCTTGTTCCGCGCGCCGACAGCAGCACCACGTGAGAACCCTGGGAACGCAGTGGCTCGACGGCCTCGAAGATGGGCTCGGGCCGCATCACCATCCCGGCCCCCCCTCCGTACGGTTGGTCATCGACGCTGCGGTGTTTGCCGACGCCGTGAGCCCGCAGGTCGTGGACCCCGATCGAGATCTTTCCGCCGGCTACGGCCTTGCCCAGCAGGCTCGTCCGCAGCGGTACTTCGAACAGCTCCGGGAACAGCGTTACAACGTCTATCCGCACGTCAATCGAGCAATCCTTCGGGGGGATCGATCACGACCCGCCGTGCCTCGACGTCGACCTCGACGACGATTGCGCCCACCAGCGGGATCAGACGCTCGCCTTGCGGGGTCGCCACCGTCAACAGGTCCTGCGCCGCCCCCGGCACCACTGCGGAGACAGACCCCACGACGCCACCGTCCCGGAGATGAACTTCGCATCCCACCAGCTCGTGCGGCCAGAACTCCCCCGGGCCCAGCTCCCTGACGTCGCCGGGCAAGACGAAGAGCTCGCCGCGCAGCATCTCGGCGTCGGCTCGGGACTCGGATCCCGCGAACTTCACTAGGAAACGGTCTCGATGCTCCCGCGAGGATTCCACCACCATCTCCCGCCCGTCCGAGTGCATCAGCCGTGCGCCGGGTGCGAAGCGGCGGGGATCGTCGGAGAACCGCAGCACGTACACCTCTCCTGCCGTGCCGTGCGGTTTGCCTATCTCACCTGCCAGCACCTCGCGGGAGGGAACCGTCAGTCGACAACCTCGACCGAGACGTTCTCCCCGTCCCGTTGGGCGGCGGCGCGGGCCACGGTGCGCAAGGCGCGGATTATCCGGCCCTGCCTGCCGATGATCTTGCCGATGTCCTCCTGATTCACCGAGATCTCGAGCACGAGTCCGCGTTCGCCCTCCACCTCGGAGATCTCTACCTCCTCCGGATGGTCGACCAACCAGCCGGCGACGTACTCGAGGACGGCTCGTGTCATCTAGGAGCGCTGATCCTCCGGCTCGACCGCCGCGTCGGGGGCGGCGCCGGCCTGATCCTCGCCTTCCGGAAGGTCGGCGACGGGCTCTTCGGTCACGGATGCGGCGGGAGTCGCCTTGACGGACGCGGCCCTGGTTGTCTTGCGCGGGGCGGGGGCCGGGGCGGCCTCGCCCGAGAACTCCGCCCACGCACCGCTGATCTGAAGGAGCTTTCGCACCGCGCTGGAGGGCTGAGCCCCCCGCTGCAGCCAGTAGATGGCCCGGTCTCCATCCACCGAGATCTCGGACGGCTCCTGGCGGGGATGGTAGTGGCCGATGGCTTCGATGATGCGGCCGTCCCGGGGGCTGCGGGAGTCGGCCACGACCACCCTGTAGGAGGGTTGCTTGCGCTTGCCGACGCGCATCAATCTGATCTTTACCAACTACAACTCCTGAGGGTGGGGGGCACGGCGAAGGCGCACTTTACCAGGTCAAAGGCCCATTCCAGGGGGCAGTTTCATGCCTGCAGGCAGGCGCATCTTGCCGCCCTTGCCCCCCATCATGGACTTCATCAACTTGCGCACCTGATCGAACTGCTTGATCAAAGCGTTGACGTCCCGCACCGACATGCCCGACCCCCTCGCGATCCGGGACCGGCGGCTGCCGTTGATGATCGCGGGATCGTTGCGCTCGGCCGGCGTCATCGATCGGATCATCGCTTCGACCTTGGGCATCTGCTCCTCAACCTCATCCCCTACGGGCAGCTTCGACATACCGGGCAGCATCCCCATCACCTGGGATAGGGGGCCCATCTTCTTGACCGCCTGAAGCTGGGACAGGAAGTCGTCCAATGTGAACTCAGCTTTGCGCAGCTTGGCTTCCATCTTCTTGGCTTCGCTCTCATCGAAGACTTGCTCGGCCTTCTCGATGAGCGTCAACACGTCCCCCATCCCCAAGATCCGAGACGCCATGCGTTCGGGATAGAAGGGCTCGAGGTCGGCCAGCCCTTCCCCGACACCGACGAACTTGATGGGCCGCTGGGTCACGTACGACATCGACAGAGCCGCTCCGCCGCGGGCGTCGCCGTCAAGCTTCGTCAGGACGATGCCGGTGACATCGACTTCCGCCAGGAATGCTTCCGCCACGTTCACTGCGTCCTGACCCGTCATCGCATCGCACACCAGGAGGATCTCGGTGGGGTCCACCGCCTTGGCTATGCGGCCCAACTCGTCCATCAGCCCCGGGTCGACGTGCAGACGTCCTGCGGTGTCGACGATCAGGTCGGTGAACCCCTCGGCGGCCCCCTCCTCGAGGGCTGCTGCCGCTACCGGAACGGGATCGCCGGTATCGGCCCCGGCGTGTACCGGCACGTTCGCTTGCTCTCCCAACAGCTGGAGCTGTCTGACGGCGGCCGGCCGCTGCAGGTCGCAGGCTGCCAGGAGGGGCCGGCGGCCCTGGCCCTTGAGGTGGCGAGCAAGCTTCGCCGCCGCGGTCGTCTTCCCAGAGCCCTGTAGGCCCGCCATGAGGATGACCCGAGGTGGTTTGGGGGAGGGCTCCAATCCCACCGCGTCGCGGCCGAGAACATCGATGAGGGCTTCGTGCACGAGCTTTATGACTTGTTGGGCGGGGGTGAGGCTCTTGTGGATCTCGGCCCCCGCGGTCCGCTCCCGGACGTCGGCCACGAACGCCTTGACCACCTTGAGGGAGACGTCGGCTTCGAGCAGTGCAAGCCGGATCTCCCGCAGGACGTCGTCAACCTGCTTCTCGGAGAGCCGCCCCCGGGAGCGCAGGCGCGTGAATATGTCATCGAGACGGTTGCTGAGAGTGTCGAACATCTTGCTCTAGCGTAAGGCGGCGTAGATGGCCGGCACGATGAGACCGGCTCCCAGACGCGTCATCCCCGGCCCATGTAGCGCAACAGGCCCTCCAGCAGTGGGATGGGGTGTACACCGAGCACCCGCTCGAGATCGGTGATATCCACCAATCCGTCCTGGGTGACGAAATCGATGGCTCCGGGGGTCATCGGGGGCCGGGGCAGCATCGTCAGCGGAGCCACTCCGAGCTTGGCAAGGGTGTCCGGGACGGGGACGATCCTCCGTCTCTTTCCGGTGACGTCGAGCAGGGTCTCGATCACCTCTCGCATGGTCATGACATCCCGTCCGCCGATCTCGAAGCTGAGCCCCCACGCCGCCTCGGTCTCGAACGCTCGCCGCACCGCGAGCGCGATGTCTTCGACGTAGACCGGTTGGATGCGCTGAGGAACGATTCGCCGGCCCTCGAGCCGCACGATCATCGGGATCACAGGTGAGAAGCGCGCCATCGCCGCATACGTGTTGAGGGCTTTGTCCCCGGGGCCGTACGCCCACGACGGCCGAAGGATCACGGTGCGAAGATCGCTGGCGCGCAGCATCTCCTCCGCCCGGCCCTTGGCGCGGTACCAGTTCTCCTTCGCGGAAGGCGTGGAGTTGGCGCCGCTTATATAGAGGTATCGCTCCACCCCGGCGCGAGAAGCTTCGGCGAGAAGATTCTCAGTGCCTTGGCGATCGTAGGCATCGAACGTGAGTCCCGCCCGCGGCACCTCGGCGGGATAGCCGGGAAACTGAACTGCAGCCACCACGCCGTCCGCTCCCTCCAGGGTGCCGTGGAGAGATGCGGCTTCGGTGACATCCCCGCGCGTTGCGTTCGCCCCTTGCAGCATCGGGATCGACGACACCCTGGAAGGGTTCCTGCCGAGCACGGTGACGTCGTGCCCCCCATCGAGCAGCGCGCGCGCGACATGACGGCCGAGGAATCCCGTGCCTCCCGCTACGACCAGCTTCACGACAACAGAGCGTCTACGAACGTCTTGGGATCGAACGGCTCCAGGTCGTCGATACCCTCGCCGACACCGATCAGCTTGATCGGGAGGCCCAGGCCGTCCTCGATCGCGAGCGCGATGCCGCCTTTAGCGGTCCCGTCGAGCTTCGTTATGACGATCCCCGTTACTCCCGCGGTCGCTGCGAACTGTCGCGCCTGCACCAGACCGTTCTGACCCGCGGTCGCGTCCAACACCAACAAGGCCTCTTCGACGTGCCCTTCCTTCTCGATCACCCGGCGGATCTTGGCCAGCTCATCCATCAGCGGGGTCTTGTTATGCAATCGCCCGGCGGTGTCCACGAGCAGGACATCGATCTGACGCGCCCGTGCGTGCTGGAACGCATCGAACGCGACCGCACCCGGGTCCGCGCCCGGCTGATGCTTGACCACATCGGCCCCCGCCCGCTGGCCCCAGATGCTCAGTTGCTCGTCTGCTGCCGCGCGGAAGGTGTCCGATGCCGCCAGCGAGACCGTTCGCCCCCGGGACGTGAGGTCGGCGGCGAGCTTGCCGATCGTCGTCGTCTTACCGCTGCCGTTCACGCCCAAGACCAGCCACACCGTCGGTCTTTCCGGCGAGAACATCAGCGCACGATCGGCGTCGGCAGCGAACAGCTCGACGAGCTCCTCTGCAAGGAGTGCGCGGATCGCGTTGGGGTCCGACGCTTTCCTCTCCCGAGCCTGGCGACGCACGTCTTCGGTGATCCGAGCGGCCAGCGGTGCGCCGATATCGGCCTGGATCAGCACTGCCTCGATGTCATCCCAGGTGTCGTCGTCGACCCCGCCACCGAAAGCCTCGGTCAAACGCTGGGCGAGGAAACTGCGGCTCTTCGCCAGCCGGTCGCGAAGGCTGGGCGGGGCCGCCTCCTCTTTCGGTTTCGGGGGAGCTTCCACAACGGACTCGGCCCGTTCCGGGGCCGTGATGGTCCCTTCCGGAACCCGCTCCGGCGGAGGAGCCCGCCGCATGGGCTTGCGCAGCAGCACGGCGACCGAGATGACGATCGCTGTGATCACGACCAGGAAGACGAGGCCGATCAAGAGCTCAGGAAGCATCCCCCGAGTCTAAACGGTTAGGCGGGGATCTCTTCCATGCGTTTGGCTACTACTTGCGAAACGCCGTCGCTCGCGATGGACACGCCGTAGAGG
>DATAPE010000028.1:0-10283 GCA_036265345.1 Actinomycetota bacterium | reverse complement strand
ATGTTGTCCAGTGCGACGCCGTCGTTGAGGAAGTGGACCGGCGCGTCCATGTGTGTTCCGGTGTGCGAGCCCATCGACAGCTCGGACACGTTGGCGTTGTCGCCCTTCGAGATGTCCAGCATGCGCTCGATCTGCACCGCGGGATTGTCGGGCCAGTGGACCATCCCGCTGTGCAACGGAGCGGTAACATCCACCCACCCCTTAGCGAGATCGTGCTCCTGTCCAGATGGTGCCCGTTCACTCATTCCTGTGCCTCCTTTGAGACGAGTTGATCCTGGTCGCCAAGATTGGCTGAAGCGGGCTGGTCAGACCGTGCCAGAAGAGTCAGCGCCAGGGCCGGGAAGATCAGAACCGAGAGAAGTCCGGCTGCGACCAATGCGGCCCCGGTAACGCGATCGATCGTGCCGAGTTGGATACCGATCTGGGTGGCTGCGACGATGAACGGTAACGATGTCGCCTGCAGGAGCGCGGCGACTGCCGACGAACGGGTGCCGATGACTGGCCGGTACAGCCAGGCTGGGATGCCCCGCACTACGAGAAGGGCAGCTAAGAACAGCGGGATCCTGAGGATGGCGGATGGATTCGCGAACAGTGCCTTGAGATCGAACGACACGCCGCTCGAGACGAAGAACACCGGGATGAAGAGCCCGAAACCTATGGCTTCGAGCTTCAGATGGAAGTTTGGGTGCGTCATCATGACGTCGCGATCCAGAAGCTTCAGCACCGCGCCTGCGATGAAGGCGGCGAGGATGACTTCAAGGCCTAGTCGCTGAGCCAGGAAGAGGAATATGAGCAGCAACAGTACCGCTCCCCGGATCCTCAACTCCGCAGTGGTGTCCTGCTGCTCCAACAGAACGTTGGCGATCCTCATCGATCGTCCGGCGCGGGCCACGGCCAGGCCGATAACGGTGACCAGGAGCACGAACGACAGCAGCAGGACGAGTGTGGCCCCCGCGGATGCCCCCTCCGAGAAGAACAGCGATAGCAGGATGACCGCACCGAAGTCCGCGACCGAAGACGCTCCGATAGTCAGTTGTCCGAACTCCGAGGTGGTACGACCGGCGTCCTTCAGTAGCGGGATCACCAAACCCAACGAAGTTGCCGAGAGCACGATGGCCAAGAAGAGCGGGGACTCGCCAAGATCGGCAAGCTTCAAGCCCCATCCGATGGCAACCCCGAGGACGAGGGAGATGGCGAGGCCGAGGAGAGATAACCGTAAGAGCCTGCCTCGCAGCCTGTCGATCTCGACCTCGAGTCCTCCCAAGAACAAGAGTAGAGCGAGTCCGATCACCGACAGGATGCGGATCGGTTGATCGAGATGCACCCACCCCAACACCGACGGACCCACGATGATCCCGGCAACGATCTCCACCACGACTGCCGGCAGGCGCACCCGTGGAGCCAGGCCCAGGAGCAGGGGAGCCAGAAAGGCGATGCCAGCCACGATCAATAGTCCGGAAAACGAAACGTCAGGCATGCCTGCCTACCTCCTAGGCCTCGGCCACCTCAACGAACACCTTGATCACCCCGGGATGGCCGAGCAGCTCGAATGCTTTGGGCCACTCGCTGAGACCATCGACGCGGTGGGTCAGCAGCCGCTCGAGCCACCCCGGCCATAGCGCCTGGGCCATCGTCAGGTCGCGCACCCCTGCCTCGAAGTGCTCCCGGTTGGCGTTCACGGTTCCTACCATCGCCTTGTTGCCAAGCACGAAACCCTGGTTGATGGCGTCGGAAGGTACTTCCACTTTTCTGTCGCCTCCCGTGACGCTGGCGAGCACCAGCACCCCGTTCTTCCCTAGAGCCTGCATAGCCTCGAATACGAGCGGAGAGAATCCCGTACATTCGTAGATCAGGTCGAGGGGGCCGGACTCCTCCGCCACTTTCGCCAGCGGCGTGTGCTTCGTGCTGATGTAGGTCGCGCCCAGCGCCTCGATGAGGTCCGAGTTGAGGTAGGGCGGCTCGTCGAGGCCCAAGGTCACGACTTTTATCCCGCGCAGGCGCATCCCCATGGTTGCGAGCAGACCGACGGTTCCCGCGCCCAGAACGGCAGCGCACTTCGGTTGCCACACGCGCAGCCGTCGTTGCAATTCACTGGCCTGCGCTATCCCTTTCTCGATGATGCTGGTGGGTTCCAGCAGAACGCCTACCTTCCCCAGTGTGTCCGGGATGTGGATCAGCCGGTCGGCGGCCTCGACGTAGAACTCGGTAAGGAAGCCGTGAACGAGGCTGATGCCGTGCTCGTGGTAGGTGTCGTCGGTAGTCATGTCTGCCATGCCGAGCTGGTCGTAGATGCTCGATCCGGGCTGCCGGACGATCGCAACGACATGGTCTCCGGGCCTGACTTCCGTCACATTCGGTCCGACCTCCTGTACCACGCCGAAGCTCTCATGTCCGAGGATCAGAAAGTCCGCGCCCGGAGGGGTCGCGCCGTACTCGCCCGCGTTGATCTCGTGATCGGTTCCGTCGAGACCCACGCGCAGGATCTTCACCAGCACTCCGCGCCCATCCGGCACCGATTCGAGGGTCGGTGGGTCCACGTCCCTCAGATGCGCAGTGTTGGGCTTTCCGGGGTTGACGACGATGGCCTTCATGACTCTCCTCTCACCAGCAACGATGGCCTGGGCAGGGCGCCTTCGGAAATCTCAACCGGTTGCTCGGGCCACTCGGGGTCGCGAGTCAGGATCTCGGGGCCGTCTTCGGTGATCAGAACGGTGTCTTCGGATTTCACTCTCGTGATCGAGGGATTCCACGCCACGGCCTGATTGGACTTGAGCTTGTAAGGCGAGCCGGGCACCGCGAAGACTTCTCTGCCCGCGTAGCCGGTGAGTCCACCTTGATGGTGTAGGCGCCACTCCTCCGGAAACCCTTCGCGCTCGTAGGAATCGATCTCCCTGGCCATCACCTCGCCCAGCGTCGCTCCCGGCGAGCTCTCGAGGATCGCTCGAGCGTCCACTTGCGTGACGGCGCGGTGCCTGGAGACGAGCTCGTCGTCGGGCACCCCGAAGGAGACCATCCGAGTGACAGAAGCGTGAAGCCCGTGACGGCGGCCGGTCAACGCCACCAGCAGCGTGCCCCGCAAGCGGTTGGTGGTCGGGAGAGGGTGGCGATAGCGCGCGATCCGCTCGTCCGCAGCCACGAGATTGACCAGCGCGAGGATGTCGTCTTTCTCGCACTCACGGGCGAGACGTGCCGCGATGTCGTGCTCGGTATCTCCCGGTTCGGCGCTTCGGCAGGCGATGCCGACGCACGCCGCCGCGTCCCGGCCGAGATCTCGGTAGCGCGCGATCTCCGGGGGCCGGAGGACCCGGCGAAGCTCGAGGAAGCCGTCGTCGATCGGAGACAGGTCATCGCTCGGGAGGTCCGCCGCACACTTCGCCGGCTCGCAGAAGCGAGCCGCTATCTGGGCCGAACCTTCCTGCTGCTGCCACGGATACTCGAGCGCTTCGAAGGGAAGGCCGGGAACCTCCTCGTCCAACAGGCGTGCGAGCTCGATGTTGGTTGTGATCAGGACGGCGGCGTCACGGGTGACGACCACCGAAGCCACGCCCGCTTCGGCCCCTATCGACACGTGGCTCCGGCCCCCGCCGGTGATCCAGGCGAAGTTGGACTGCGAACCCAGGACCACTCCCGCCAAGCTGGCCTCTTCGAGCCAGCCCCTGATGTCATCTATCTTCTGTTGGACCTCAGCACTGCGCGAGCCTTCAGGCACGCGTTGGCTCGGCGAGCTCGGCTTGAGAGATGGCCCACGCTGCGTTGACCAGCCCGATATGACTGAAGGCTTGAGGGAAGTTTCCGAGGAGCTCTCCGGTGGAGGGGTCCACTTCTTCGGCAAGCAGCCCCACGTCGGTGATGAACGCGGCGGCTCGCTCGAAGGTTTCCCTGGCATCGCTCACTTGGCCGGCCAGGGCCTGGGCTTGGGCCAGCCAGAACGTGCAGAGCAGGAAGGTCCCTTCCTCTCCTTCCAGTCCATCGTGCGACTTGTAGCGGAATACCAGCCCGCGCTCGTCGGTAAGCCGCTCGGCTATCGCCGCGATCGTCGATACCACGCGCGGGTCGTCGCCTGGAAGGAATCCAACGATGGGGATCATCAGGGATGACGCGTCGAGCTCCTCGGAGCCGAAAGCTTGGCCGAAGGCCTGGGCAGGCTCGCTCCAGCCCCGCTCGAGGATCGCGGTCGCAATCTGGTCACGGGTCTTCTTCCAACCATCCACACGATCGGCAGCGTTCAGTCGGTCGGCAAGCTCGATCGCCCGATCCATGGCCACCCAGCACATCAGCTTCGAGTACAGGAACGGCTGGGGGTCGCCGCGTACCTCCCAGATACCTTGATCGGACTCCATCCATCTGGATGCGGCAGCCTCGGCAACGTTCACGAGAAAGCGCTGTGTGTCCTCGTCGAAGCTGCCCAGAGGTTCGGCCAGCCGATGAGCGGCGTCGAGCAACTCTCCATACACGTCCAGCTGTCGCTGGTTCCAGGCGCCGTTGCCCACGCGCACGGGCGCGCTATCCCGCCATCCCGATAGGTGGGGCAGCACGCGTTCGCTCAGATCGTGCTCACCGCCGATGCCGAACATGATCTGCAGCTCCGCTCCCCCCTGGAGCTGCGCCGCCGCGGCCCGCACCATGTAGGCGAAGAAGTCTTGAGCTTCATCGGGGCACGCTGCCACCCACAGTGCCTGGAGGGTCAGGCTTGCGTCCCGCACCCACGCGTAGCGGTAGTCCCAGTTGCGCTCCCCACCGATCTCTTCAGGAAGAGAGGTGGTCGGTGCGGCCACGATCGCTCCGGTGGGGTGGAAGGTCAGAGCTTGGAGAACCCGTCCGCTGTGGTGGACGAGGTCGTGCCACGGTCCGTCGTAAGCCTGGTGCAGGTCGGACCAGGTTTGCCAGGCGGTGATCGTCTGCTTCAACCGTTGCATGGTCTCGGGCAACGTCCAGGGTGATGGGAATGCCTCCGATGTCGACGCGTAGTGCAAACAGAACCAAAGGTCGTCACCCTCTTTCACCGTGAATCGTGCGACTGCCTGTGGTCCGCTCGCATCGAGCTCCACCGCAGAGATCAGCGCCAACACATCGGCCCCCGCTCGGACGGTGAGGCCCTGTGGGGTTCGGGAGAGAAGAGGGCTGAGCAGCCCGTACTCGCCGCGGGGAGCAAAGGACATCTCCATCTCGACCTCACCCGAAACGCCGGTGAGGTGCCGGATCAACGCGTTGGGGCTGCCGGCTCCCAATTCATGGCCGCGCTCGTTCGGGCCCACCGCCAGGGCATCGACGAGCACGGCGCTTCCCGAATCTGAGGTGAAGGTCGTCTCTAGAACCATCGTGCGGTCGAGGTAGCGCCTGCTGCTCGTGGCCGGGTTCACCGGTCCGATCGACCAGTGCCCCCCATCATCGTCGAGGATGCGCGCAAAGACCGAAGGGCTGTCGAAGCGGGGCCAGCACAGCCAGTCGATGGAGCCGTCACGCGTGACGAGGGCCGCGGAATGACAGTCGGAGATCAGCGCATGGTCGGCGATCGGAAGCTTGCTCAATCCTTCGCCTCCTCTGACTCATAGCTCTCTATTAGTTTGAGCCACACCTCGCTTACGGTCGGGAAGCACGGCACCGCGTGCTTCAGCCGCTCGAATGGCACCTCGCCGACGATGGCGATGGTCGCGGCGTGCAGCAGATTGTCCACCGCGGGTCCCGTGAAAGTTGCCCCCACCATGACGTCGCGGTCGGCGTCGAATGTTGCCTGGACCTTTCCCTCCAGGCCGACGCCGCTAACACTCGCTCCGGCCACGCTGGAAACGTCGGTGGCCACGGAACGAGCGCGGATGCCTTTCTCCACCGCCTCGGCATGCGTCAGCCCGACCGCGGCGACCTGGGGGCGAGCGAAGGTGACGCGCGGGATCGCATTGCCCTCTGCAACTGCCCCCGGCCTCCCCAGGATGTGATCGGCGGCGATGCGGCCTTGGTACTTGCCTACGTGTGTCAGCAAGGCTCTGCCGTTGGCGTCTCCGATCGCATAGAGCCACTCGCCGCCCGCGTTAACCGAGCGCATGTGGTCGTCGACTTCGACGTAAGACCCGGCTTCGAGGCCTATCTTGTCCATACCGAGGTCGTCGGTGTTGGGGCGACGTCCGACCGCTACCAGTAACTCGTCACCAGTGATCGAAGAGCCATCTTCGAGAGTGATCGTGACGGGCCCGCCGTCCTCTCGTGACGCTTTGACGACCTTGGTGCCCGTGTGGACGACGATCCCCTGCTCTTGCATCGCAGCCTTTACCTCGTCACCTGCAAACGGCTCCTCCCGCGGCAACAGCCGTTCGGCCGCCTCGATGATCGTTACTTGGGCGGCCCCCAGCGTGTGCCACGCCTGAGCCATCTCGACTCCGACCGCCCCTCCGCCGAGCACCACGAACCGCCCGGGTACCTCCTTCGATCCGGTCGCTTCACGGTTGCCCCAAATCTTGATGTCCCGTAGTCCCTCGATTGGTGGCACTGCGGGATGAGAGCCGGTCGCGACGATGACGGCGCGGCGTGCGGAGATCGTCTGGCGGCTTCCGTCGGTGGACTCGACCTCGATCTGGCGGGGGCCGACGAACCGGGCCCGCCCACGGATCAGCTTTACGCCGGCGTCCTCGAGCCACGGCAGCTGACCGGAATCGTTCCAGTCCGAGACGATCTCGTTCCTTCGCTTTAGAGCCGCGGTCGCGTCGGGCTTGTCCTCGATCTTCTCGGCGGCGCCAGGCACGGCGGCCGCCTCCGCCAGGATCTCGCCCGGTCTCAGAAGGGTCTTGCTGGGGATGCAGGCCCAGTAGCTGCATTCACCGCCCACGAGCTCGACCTCGACTATCGCAGTCTCGAGACCACCCTCAGAGCAGCGGCCTGCAGCAACCTCGCCGGTGGGACCCGCTCCGATGACGACGACGTCGAATCTTTGATCGGCCACTCGCGCTCCTCTCGTCCGTCCCAACCCCTGCCGGCCGGCCGCCACTATGACAGGCCTCGGGCTGAACATGAGCGCCTCCCCGGCCGGCTCCGGCCCGGGCTGCCCTAAAGGAAGCGCCTTGCCACGACGAAGCTAAAGAGGCCGGCATCACATAGGAGGCAGACGAGAGACCTCTGGCGACCCGGCATCGGCGAGAGAACGGGACGGTCGGATTGCGGAATTATCTTGCGAGCACAGAGGCCAAGTCCTCGACGCCCCGGATCCTGCGGCGGTTCTCGATCACCGCTCTGATCGCCTTTGCACTGGTCGGACTCGCGGTGGGGGACGTGATCGCTTCCCAGATCAGGAACGATGCCCTGCACAACGCGAGCTTCCATGCCGAATTCGTCGCCCAGTCGATAGTGGCCGAAGCCCTATCGCCCGATTCTCTGCGCCGCCCCCTGCAGGGGTCCGAGCTCGCTCGCTTCGATGGTGTGATCCGGGAGCAGGCTCTGAGGTCTGGCGTCGTCCGGATCAAGATCTGGAGCCCGACGGGCGTGGTGCTGTACTCGGACGAAGGTCGACTCATCGGTCGAGACTTCAAGAGCGAAGCCGCAAGCCTCCAAGCTGTGCTGGTCGGCGGCTCCGAGAACGAGATCACCGATCTTAAGGAACCAGAGAACGTCTTCGAGAGAAGCTTCGGCAGTTTGATCTCGACCTACGTGCCCATAACGCCTCGTGGCGCGGTGGTACCGGTGGCGGTCGCCGAGTTCTACCAGTTGAAAGGTCCCATCGACGCGAGGGTGCATCGCGCCGAAGGCTTCATCTTCGGGATCGAATTCGGTGGTTTGGCGTTGTTGTTTGTCATCCTGTGGCCCCTGCTCCGCAGGCATGCCAGAACGTTGCTCGAGAGGAACGAGGCGCTGGTGGAGAAGACGAGCCAGATGGAAAGAGGGTCGATGCAGACGATCCAGATGCTGAACCGGCTGGCCAATGCGAAGGACCCCTATACGGGAGGCCACATCGGCCGCGTTGCCGAGATCGCTACCGAGGTAGGCCGGCGGATGGGTCTACCCCCCGCCGAAGAGCGAGCCCTGGCTCTCGCCGCCGAGTTCCACGACATCGGCAAAGTGGCCATACCGGATTCGATCTTGCAGAAGCCGGGCAGTCTGGATCCCGACGAGTGGACCGAGATCAAGAAGCACCCTACGTTGGGAGCCGACATCGTGGAGGGGGCCGAGCTCTTCAACCGGTCCGTTCCCGGCATCCTCCACCACCACGAGAGGTTCGACGGCGGCGGCTATCCCGTGGGCCTGGCGGGACGCGGGATCCCGCTGATAGCGAGGATCATCACCGCAGTGGACGCATACGATGCCATGACGACCGACCGGCCCTACCGACAGGCGTTGACGAACGAAGAGGCATGGCGCCGGCTGCAGGAAGGTTCGGGGACCCAGTTCTGTCCCGAGACGATAAGGGTCTTGGGTGATGTCCTCGGAGTTGCCTCCGCCGGCCAGGAAGCACAGGTCGTGTCCCTCCGGGCCACCGGTTAGGTAGAGCGTGCAGCCCCCACCCGCCTGGGGCTAGTGCAGGTGCAAGCAGGCCAGGGGTTTGGTCTGAAGCGCGTGCTTGCTCTTGGCCCCCTGGCCCGGATACTCAGATTCCCACGCCCCGCACTTCTTGCCCCTGTCGTAGGCAAGCACCACGATCACAAGAAGTGCGATCAGCAGCACCGCTATCGAGGCGAGGCCGACACGAGGAGATCGCATCTACCTACTGTGACACGCGCGTTTGTCGCGCCGCCCTAGAGTCCTGCGGTGTAATGGGCCTTAACGGTGGCGGCGTCAAGAGCGTGATCGTAGACGGCAACGTCGGATATCTCCCCGTGGAAGAACGATTCGGCAGTTGGACCCTTGTCGTACTCGCCACCGATCGTGAATAAACCGTTGAGCGGTGGGCGGTGGGTGGAGACGAAACGGGCCTGCAACACACCGTTCACGTAGAAGGCCCCCTGGTTGTTCGGATCCACCGTGACCACGAGATGGTAGGGAACGCCCAGGCTCGGCACTGCTTTCGAAAGAACCTGTGCGCATTTGCGACCCTCGCAGTCCCGGAACTTGAACTTTCTGGTCGGCTGGTCGTGCAAGATGCCTGGGCCGTTACCGCCTTTTGCCGTGTTGAAGGCGATGATGTGCTCCTCCTGCGACTCCTGCGTGAGCCTGACCCATGCCTCCATCGTGTATCCGGGCCACGATGTCAATTGGGTCAAAGAATCTGCGGTTATGTGATCCCCGGTGCCATCGAAGACCGTCCCCGCGCCCAAGCCTGCCGACAGCGGAGCGCCTGGGGTGGGAGAACCAATGTCGGTGCCGGGGTAGCGCCCGGTGCTGTCGGGTGCCGTTGTGCCTGAAGCACCGTGCAGCGGCCAGAAGGCAAGAGGGTGGTCTTGCATGATCAGTGCTGCGTAGCCCGCCGCCTGCGATGGGGGCGGGGAGGCCGACGGATTCGTCCCAGCACCCTTCTTCCCAGACGATGGGTTGTGTAACAACGCATAAGCGCCAACCGCCGCAGCCGCCAGGATGACCACCACGAGAACCGGCCCCCACAGACGACGCATCTCGTTACCTCACCTTCGGGAAGCGACCGGGGTGGCGCGCGGTCGAACCTGCTCTGTGATCCAAGCGCACGGTCTGACCTTGCCCTTCGAGGGGGTGGTCGAACCTCACCGCCTCAGCTCGGCGGCATCGTGGGCCGCCCGTTCGAGCCGGTCGTCAAGAGGAGTGAGCTCCCGCGCTCCGGTGCGGGAGAAGGCGACCCGAAGCAACGCATCGCATAGAGCCGGGTTCGACGGAAGCAGGGGACCGTGGAGGTACGTGCCCACGACATTCCCCTGCACGGCCCCCTCGGTTCCGTCGGCGCCGTTGTTGCCGAAGCCCCTGACTACCTTGCCCAGGGGGGCGGCGCCCGGACCCAGCGAGGTTCGGCCCCCGTGGTTCTCGAATCCTGCGACCTTCATGTCGTGGCCGGCGAACTGGGCGTCGATCACCACACGACCGACGAGGCGCGGCGCCTCCACGATGGTGGTGATGTCGAGCAGCCCCATTCCGGCCACGGTGGTGCCCGTCGCATCCGTGTAGGAATGACCGAGGAGCTGGAATCCGCCGCAGACCCCGAGAACCACCGCGCCGCCTCCGATAGCGTCGCTTATCTCTTCCTTGCGTCTCTCGAGCTCGCCCGAGAGCGCGCGTTGGACGCGGTCGGAACCTCCTCCGATGAAGACCATGTCGGCGTCGGATGGGAAGCCACCTCCGCGAGATACCGAAACCACGCGCCCGTCCAAACCTCTCCACTCGAGCCGGCGTTTCAACGCCAG
>DATAPE010000027.1:0-4581 GCA_036265345.1 Actinomycetota bacterium | reverse complement strand
GGGCGCGACTAACGGGATTCGAGCGAGAGATCGAGGAGGCCGCTCAGGATCTGGGGGCAGGGCCCTGGACCACCTTCCGCACCATCACCCTGCCGTTGATCTTTCCCGGAGTACTGGCCGGCGCCCTTCTTGCCTTCGCCTTGTCGATCGACGATTTCATCATCACGAATTTCAATGCGGGGGCTACCACGACCTTTCCCTTGTGGGTGTACGGCTCGGTCAAGGTAGGGATCCCTCCCCAAGTGTTCGTGATGGGCACGCTTATCTTCGGCGCGGGCGTGCTTCTTGCAGTGGCGAACGTCGTCTGGCAGCGCCGCGCCGCGAAGGCGACCGAGCAAGCAGTTTCGACCGCCGAGGAAGCCGGCCTGGCCGAAGCAACCGCCTAAACGCGATTACGCGGTCGCAGAGCCACGCTATGCGTGGCCACGCCCACAGAAACTGGTTAGCGGGTTACTTCCTGGCAGTAGTCGGCGAAGACGTTCACGAAGAGATCGATGTCCTCCTCCGAGTGCTGCACGGAGATCGTCCACTGCTCTTCTTTGCCCGGGGTCTGGTAGACGTCGCGGTTGATCATCCAGTACCAGAACGGGTCGAACATCGAGTCGTCGATGTCCTGATAGTCGCGGTACCGCTCCAGCGGGCGGTCCCTGAACGTGATCGAGCCCTTGCAGCCCAGGTCCGTGGTGACCGCTTCGATGCCCGCCGCGTCCAGCGCCTTCTGGCAGCCCTGAGCGAGTCGCGTGCCCAGATCCCCCAGGTACTCGTAGGCGTCCGGCGTCAGGACCTCGGTCAGGGTGGCGAGGCCCGCCGCCATGGACAGCGGGTTCCCGTTGAATGTGCCCAGAGCGGCCACGCCGTGCTCGATCTCGTCCATGACCGAGGCCTTGCCCCCGAACGCCCCCACAGGGGTGCCTCCCCCGATCGCTTTGGCGAGGCATACGAGGTCCGGCTGCACGCCGAACATCTCGGTGGCTCCACCCGGCGCGATCGTCACGCCCGTCTTGACCTCGTCGAAGATCAGGACCACGCCATGCTTGTCGCAGAGCTCGCGGACCTTCTCGAGGTAGCCCGGCGCCGGCAGAACGATGCCGATGTTCATCATCACGGGCTCCATGATCAGAGCGCCGATACGGTCTCCGTGGTCGGCCAGGGTCTTCTCGAGGGCCTGGATGTCGTTGAACGGCACGATCATCGTGTACTCGGCAGCATCCGGCGGGATGCCCCGCGAGAACGGTACCGACCACGGCCGCTCAGTGGGTCCGCTCGAATCCATGCTGGGCACCACGGAGAACATCACCGCATCGTGATGGCCGTGATAGGAACCCTCGATCTTCAGCAGCACATCCTTGCCCGCCGCGGCCCTACCCAGCCGAACGGCGTCCATCGTGGCCTCCGTGCCGGAGTTCGTGAAGCGCAACTTTTCGAGACCGAAGCGCCGGTTGATCTCTTCGGCAAGAAGGACGGCGGCCTCGGTAGTGGCGGCGAAGTGGGTGCCGGAGGCGGCTGCTCGCTCGATCGCGGCGCGCAGGGCGGGGTGGGAGTGGCCCACCACCATCGTGCCGAAGCCGTTGTGGAAGTCGACGTAGGAGTGGCCGTCCACGTCGACCACCCGGCTCCCGTTTCCGCTGACCAGGTAGATCGGATACGGGTCACCTGCCTGGAAGCTCGACGTGACTCCAAAGGGCATCGCCTTCTCAGCACGATCGAAGAGGGCTCGGGAACGGGGCGTCCGAGCCCTGTAGCCGTCGAGCTCTTCTGCCAGGAGCGTGCCTGCTCGCTCGGTGATCGCCTCGGTGAGTGTCACTGGTCCTCCTCAGGTTTGGCTTCCCGCCCCGATCGGTTCAAAGCGATAGCCGACAACGTTTCCAGGACCACGCGGTGAGCTGCCATCGCAGTGATCCCCGACTGATCGTAGGGCGGCGATACCTCGACCACCTCGATCCCCGCCACACTACGCTCCCGTGCGAGCCGCTCCACGGCCCCCAGCAGCTCCCGGGTCGTCATACCCCCGGGCTCGGGGGTACCCGTGCCCGGGGCGTAAGCCGGATCGAGGACGTCGATGTCGACCGACAGGAAGAGATGGTCGGCGGCAGCGGTCTCAGTCAGGACCTCCTCGATGACCGGTCCTATCCCCCGATGGGTGACCTCGGCCATCCGGTGCCAGTGAACGCCGGCCCCCCGGGCCCAGTCGAACTCCTCCACGAAGGGCCAATATCCCCTCAGACCAACCTGTACGAGCCGCTCCCCCGGAATGATGCCGTCATCGACCAGATGGCGGAACGGAGTGCCGTGGGACCACGCCACGCCCCAGTTCTCGGTCGCCGTATCGGTATGAGTATCGAATTGGACCACTGCCACCGAGCCGGCTTTGTGGTGGGACATGACAGCAGCGATGTCCGGATAGGCGATCGAATGGTCACCGCCGAGGATCACCGGGATGCAGCCGGCCCCCACCACGGTGGATACGAGATCTCGGATGGCCTTGTGGCTGGTATGCGGATCGCCGGGGCGGACCGCGGCGTCGCCGTGGTCCACGATCTCGAGGGCCTGAAAGGGGTCGATACCAAGATCCATATGCCACGCCTGCGGGTAGTCGCCGGCATCCGACGCGATCCGGATCTCCCGGGGGCCAAAGCGCGTCCCGGGACGATAGGTAACCAGGTCGTCCATCGGCGCTCCAACGATGGCGACGTCCGCACCTTCGAGGTCGGCCGCCTCCGGAGCGTAAGGAACCTTGTCGAAAGTCGTAAGCACTCCCGCGTAGGCCGGTTCACCTCTGCTGCTTACCCGCATGCCTTCGCCTCCCCTAAACCCGTCGATTAGGTTGTCGAGCCGTGAAGGACTATCGCAAATTCAGTCTCTGGTTGGACGACATCGGCGACACCCTGACCCCACGGCCCCCGCTTCCCGGTGACACCGAGGCCGACGTCGCCATCGTGGGAGCCGGATATACCGGGCTGTGGACGGCCTTCTACCTACTCGAATCCGATCCCCATCTGCGGGTCGCGATGATCGAGAAGGAGATCGCCGGGTACGGCGCGTCGGGCCGCAATGGCGGCTGGTGCTCGGCGCTGTTTGCCGCCTCCTTGGACGCGATGGCGCGGGAGCACGGGCGCGATGCGGCTGTAGGGATGCAGCGAGCGCTTTTCGACACCGTGGATGAGGTAGGCCGCGTCGCGGAGCGAGAGCACATCGACGCTCGCTTCCAGAAGGGAGGCACGATCACCTTTGTCACCGCCCCGTCCCAGATGGAACGCGTGCGCGGGGAGGTAGAGGAGCATGCCGCGTGGGGCTTCGGGGACGAGGACTATCGCTGGCTGGAACCCGATGAGGCGGCGAAGCGTCTGCGCCTCTCTCGTAATCTCGGTGCCGCCTATACGCCTCACTGCGCCCGCATCCATCCTGCGCGCCTCGTCAGAGGTCTGGCCGACGCCGTGGAGAAACGCGGGGGCAAGGTGTTCGAACAGTCCCCCGCCACGGCGATCGAGCCGCGCCGGGTGCGGACGGCGGCCGGTTCGGTCCGCGCCGACGTCGTCGTGCGAGCCACCGAGGGCTATACCGACGGGCTGACCCAGGCGCGCAACCTGGTCCCTCTCTACTCCCTGATGATCGCCACGGAACCGCTGCCCCAAGCCTTCTGGGACGAGGTGGGATGGGACGAACGAGAGACCCTCAACGACGGGCGCCATCTGCTCATCTACGGGCAGCGGACTTCGGACAACCGGATCGCCCTGGGGGGCCGCGGGGCTCCGTACCATTTCGGATCCCGCATCGACGACAGCTTCGATCGTGAGCCGCGGGTGTTCGAAGAGCTCGCGCATGTCCTCGTAGATCTGTTCCCCGCGGCCGGCGACGTCAGGATCACCCACCGATGGGGAGGCTCCCTGGGGGTTCCGAGGGACTGGTACAGCTCGGTGGGCCTGGATCGCGCCACCGGACTAGCGTGGGCGGGAGGCTACGTGGGCGACGGCGTGGCGGTGTCCAATCTGGCCGGGAGGACCCTCAGCGACCTCATCTTGCAACGCGACACCGACCTCGTGCACCTTCCGTGGGTCGATCATCACTCGAAGAAGTGGGAGCCCGAACCCTTGCGCTGGCTGGGGATCAACCTCGGCTTGCGGGTAACGGCGAGCGCCGACAAAGCCGAGGCGCGGACCCACAAGCCGGCTCGGCGCGGCGACCTGGTCAAGCTTCTGATGCACCACTAGGGATCTCCGCATGACGAAGATCTTCATCTCCTCGGACATAGAAGGGTGCGCCGGCATCGTCGACTGGCAACAAGTGCTGCAAGGCGGCGCCGATTACGAGATGGGCCGCCGCCTGTTGCTGGGAGAGATCAACGCCGCGATCGAGGGCGCGGCGAAGCGCGGAGTGAACGAGATCGTGGTCAACGATTCCCACTCCACCATGCAGAACCTCGATCCCGAACAGTTGGCCGGCGATGCTGCTTACATCAGCGGGCGTTACAAGCCTCTGTACATGATGCAGGGCCTCGATTCCAGCTTCGACGCCGCATTCTTCATCGCCTATCACGGCGCCATCGGTGGTGAGCCGTCGGTGCTGTCGCATACCTATAACCCG
>DATAPE010000026.1:0-3578 GCA_036265345.1 Actinomycetota bacterium | reverse complement strand
CCCGCCGCTCCCCAGACGGGTCCCGCGACTACCGACGACCTTGTCGATCTACCCGAAGGAGCGTCGCCGCTGCGCGGGGTGGCGGCCCGCATCGCAGCCAACATGGAGGCATCCCTCGGCGTCCCTACCGCAACCTCCGTGCGCACCGTCCCCGGCAAGCTGCTGGAGGAGAACCGGCGCGTCATCAACCGCTATCTGGCCGGTCACGTCGGGGGCAAGGTCTCGTTCACCCACATCATCGGCTTCGCGATCCTGCGCGCCCTCGAGGCACGGCCCGCGATGAAAGCAAGCTACGTGGAGCGCGAAGGGAAGCCCTACGTAGTGCAACACAAGCACGTCAACTTCGGCTTGGCGGTCGACGTCGAGCGTAACGACGGTTCCCGCACCCTCTTGGTCCCCAACATCAAAGAAGCAGACGAGTTGGAATTTTCGGGGTTCTGGGATGCCTACGAGGACCTGATCCGCAAGGTGCGCGATAACAAACTCACTACCGAGGACTTCACCGACACCACGGTCACCTTGACCAACCCGGGAACCGTTGGAACCAGGCTGTCGGTGCCGCGCTTGATGCCTATGCAAGGGGTCATCGTGGGCACGGGCGCGCTCGATTACCCGCCCGAATACGAGGCCGCAGATCCCCGCAGCTTGGCTCGGCTGGGGGTAGGCAAGGTTCTGACGATCACGAGTACTTACGACCATCGCGTGATCCAAGGGGCCGAGTCCGGTGAGTTCTTGGCGCAGATCCACCGGCTCTTGCTGGGCGAGGATCGCTTCTACGACGAGATCTTCAGCTCGCTGCGCATCCCTTACGAACCCGTGCGGTGGAGTCGCGATCTGTCATCCGGTGGTGACCTCGATGCGGAGCTCGACAAGCAAGCGCGCGTCAGCCATCTCGTCAACATGTATCGGGTTCGAGGCCACCTGCTCGCCGAGTTGAACCCGATCGGGTGGGAAGTGCTGTCGCACCGGGAGCTCGACCTCTCCTATCACGGGCTCACCGTGTGGGACCTGGACCGGGAATTCTTGACCGAAGGGCTTCCCGAACCGCGTAAACAGCCGTTGCGGGAGATAGTCGACCGGCTACGAGACTCCTACTGCCGCACCGTGGGCATCGAGTACATGCACATCTCGGATCCCGAACAGAAGCACTGGATCCAGCGCCGGGTGGAGGAGTCGCCGAGCGAGCTTTCCCGCGACGACAAGATCCATGTGCTCGATCGGCTTAATGCCGCAGAGGCCTTCGAGCGCTTTCTGCATTCGAAGTACATGGGGCACAAGCGGTTCTCGCTCGAGGGGGCCGAGAGCACCATTCCGATGCTCGACACGCTGCTCGAGGAGGCCGGCGCGGCTGGGGCGATCGAAGTCGTCATGGGGATGTCACACCGCGGCCGTTTGAACGTGCTGGCGAACATCGTGGGCAAGCCGCTGAAGGAGATCTTCAAGGAGTTCGAAGGCAGCATCGACCCGGCCAGCGTGCAGGGCTCGGGGGACGTCAAATACCACTTGGGCATGACGGGGCGCTTCAAGTCGCGCGACGGCACCGAGCTTGGTGTAGTGCTCGCTTCGAACCCTTCGCATCTCGAAGCTGTCGACCCTGTCGTGGAGGGGATGGCGCGTGCGAAGCAAGATGTTTTCGGCCCGGGGGCCGGGGATCGCGTACTGCCGGTGCTGCTCCACGGCGACGCAGCATTTGCAGGTCAGGGAGTGGTCGCCGAGACCCTCAATATGTCTGCCTTGCCCGGCTACAAGGTGGGCGGGACGATCCATCTGGTCATCAACAACAACATCGGGTTTACGACCTCGCCCGCGGCAGGGCGATCCACAACCTATGCCACCGACATCGCAAAGATGGTCCAGGCGCCGATATTCCACGTCAACGGGGACGATCCCGAAGCTTGTGTGCGCGTCATGCGACTCGCATTTGCCTATCGCAAGACGTTCAAACGCGATGTCGTGGTCGACCTCGTTTGCTACCGGAGGTACGGACACAATGAGGGGGACGAGCCCGGTTTCACGCAGCCTCTGATGTACGCCAAGATCCAGGAGCGTCGCTCGGTTCGCAAGCTGTACACGGAGTCGCTGCTCAACCGCGGCGAGCTCACGGTGGAGGAAGCTGAGCAGACGTTCGAGAACTTCAACAAGCGGCTGCAGGATGCCCATCGCGAGACCCGCGAGACTGCTCCACCGCCGGATACGCGGGCGGCGAAGCCGCCGCCGCCGGTGGGTGTACTGCCGCCCGCAGACACCGGTGTAGCGCGCGAGCGACTCGAATTGATCCACCAGAAGCTGACCAGCTTCCCGGCAGGATTCGAGCCTCACCCCAAACTCAAGAAGCTGATCGAACGGCGCGCCCCGATGCTCGAGCGTGACGCGATCGACTGGTCGTCGGGCGAGGCCCTCGCGTTCGGCTCGTTAGTGCTGCAGGGTGTGCCAGTGCGCTTGTCCGGGCAGGACTCCCGCAGGGGAACCTTCAGCCAGCGGCATTCCGTGCTGGTGGACTACCGCAGTGGCGACGAGTACACGCCGCTGAACGATCTCGCCCCGGATCAAGCCCCCTTCCGCGCCTACGACAGCCTGCTCTCGGAGTTTGGAGCGATGGGATTCGAGTACGGCTATTCGGTCGCGAACGGCGACGCGCTGGTGTGCTGGGAGGCGCAGTTTGGCGATTTCGTCAACGAGGCCCAGGTCATCGTCGACCAGTTCATTGTCGCCGGCGAGGACAAGTGGGATCAACAGAGCGGTTTGGTGTTGCTGCTACCCCACGGTTTCGAAGGACAGGGACCGGAGCATTCGAGCGCGCGTCTCGAACGCTTCCTTACTCTGGCGGCAGAGGACTCGATCCAGCTGACGCAGCCAACGACGCCGGCGCAGTACTTCCACGTCTTGCGCCGTCAGATGGCGCGAAGCGTTCGCAAACCCCTGATCGTGATGACACCAAAGTCACTGCTTCGCGACTCGCGCGCCCGAAGCGCCACCTCTGACCTTGTCGATGGACACTTCAGAGAGACGATGGATGACAGTTCCGTCGAGCGACCGGATAAGGTCGAACGCATACTGTTCTGCAGTGGAAAGATCGCCTACGACCTGAAGGCGGAGCGGGACAAACGGAATGCCCCCGTAGCGGTCGTGCGAGTTGAGCAGCTTTATCCCTTCCCGCATCAGCAGCTGTTAGACATATTCGAGCGCTATCCACGCGCGACCGGCTTGCGATGGGTTCAGGAGGAGCCGGAGAACATGGGGGCCTGGTTCTTCATGAGGCAATGGCTGGCTCGGCGTTTGCCGGAGCGGCTGACCCTGGACTACGTCGCTCGCCCCGAAAGTGCCAGCCCCGCTACCGGCAGCGCCCGAGTCCACGAGCAGGAAGAGGAAGACATCCTCGAGGCCGCTTTCTCCTAGAACCGCCCACCGCGTCGGGCCGGGGCGAGTCACTAGGATTCGTTGATGGATATCGAGGTTGTGCGTTGGATCGCGTTCGTGGTGGGCCTCATCGTGGTCATCGGCACCGCGGGAAGCGTGATGCGAACTCTGATGGTGCCGCGGGCACGCGTGTCGCGGTTGTCGGTGGTCATCAGCCGAAA
>DATAPE010000025.1:0-5460 GCA_036265345.1 Actinomycetota bacterium | reverse complement strand
GAGAAGGAAGATCCCGGCGGATCGTGCGGGTTGGCTGGCCCAGGTGGCCGAGACCCATGAGATGCACGGCATGGAGATCGAAGGTCATGTCTAGACGGGTGCTGGTCACCCACGGGGGAAGTGGCCAGTCGCGGGGCACGGTGTCAACCGTTCGCGCCCTGGCCGCTGACGGGTGGAAACCTACAGTCACGGTCTCGGGGACCCTCTCCATGGCTGCAGCCTCCAGGTTCTGCGCGGCTCGTATCAAAGTGCCCTACGCCGGTCATGACGGCTACGCGGAAGCGGTGAGGGAGGAGTTTGACAGGGGCTCTTACGCCGCTCTGATCCCGACCAGCGACGTGGCCCTGGTCGCCCTCAAGTTCCCGGTTCGGCACCTGATGGACAAGGTCTCCTGTGCGAAGGCTGCCGTGGCAGCAGGTCTGGGAGTTCCTCCCAGCCGTGCGTTCGCTTCGACCGGTGAGCTCTTGGACGCTGCTCAGGAGCTGGATTATCCGGTCGTTATCAAGCCCGCCCTCAAGAGGTACGCAGCCGCCCGCGTGGACTCGCCGACCCAACTCTCGCGTGCCTTGAAGGAGGAAGGGCCCGTGATCGTCCAGCCCTTTCTCTCCGACCAGCTGCGGGCGGTCGTCGGGCTCATGTGGGAGGGCGAAATGAGGGTCGCGGCACATCTCCAGTACGTGCGGGTGTGGCCGATGCCGTGCGGCACCACCGCGTCGGCCGTCACCACGGCCCCCGATGAGGCGACCGAGGCCGGTCTGACCAGACTCCTGGCCGGCTACAACGGCATCTTCCACGCCGAGTTCGCGGGCGATTACCTGCTCGATCTCAATCCCCGGGTGCACGGAACACTTCCCCTGGCGCTGGGAGCGGGTGTGAACCTGCCGGCCTCTTACTGCCGGCTCCTCACGGGAGGCACGGTTCCGCAGCTCCGGGGCACACCGGGCAAGTTCTTCCGGTGGATGGAGGGGGACTACCGAAGCGTGCTCCGGAATCTCCGGGAGGGCCGGATGGATGGAGGGGCCGCAGCCCGGGCCCTCATGCCTCGGCGGGGAACCATCCACAGCTACGAGTCCTTGTCCGATCCCGGCCCCCTGCTCGCCCGGCTCGCCTTTGCAGCCCGCCGGCCCTGGCCCGGAAGAAAGAAGGCGCCGCCGCCCGAGTGAGGGCGCGGTAGTGACCGGAGATCCTCAGGGCGCTGCGCCCTCAAGAACCCCCCTGAGCAACCCGATACAAGATAGGGAACTCCTGTCTCGTTTCGTCACATATATCCGGGAGGTCCTTTGAGGGGTCTGGTTTGCCCTGCTGCGCCTCGGATATCGTTAGGAGGTCACGCTCTGCTCCCCTCGACGTATCCGCTCTACGTGGTCGAGAGGTTGGGCGTTAGGGTGACCGCAAAGGAAGATGACTGCGGGTACCAGACGATCGATGCTTTCACCACAATCACTTAGGGGAACACTGTATGAGTTCAGCAGGCGGCGCCACGGGCAGTGACCTGAACGACTATCTCCAGGTCCTCCGCTACCGCAAGTGGTCGGTTCTGGCCATCGCCTTTGTGGTCATCCTGTCGGCGCTTGCTTTCACCTTCCAGCAGACCCCGATCTACACCTCCAGCGCGCAGGTGAACGTGGTGCCATCCTCTTTGTTCATAGCCCAGCAAGGCCAGCTGGTGCCGCCCAACATGGACACCGAGAAGGGTCTCGCCCAATCCGAAAGCGTGGCCACCATCGTCGAGAAGAACTTGAACCTCACCATCAGCACCAAGTCATTGCTCGACAATCTGGCCGTGTCCGTGCCGACCAACACCGAGATCCTCCAATTCAGCTATTCCTCTCCGAAGGCCGCCCAAGCTCAGCAGATCGCCCAGGGTTTCGCCGACGCGTACCTCCAATTCAGGAAGGAGGCCGCGGTCGCCCAGGTCCAAGATAATGTGCAGCCCCTGCGGCTTCGCGTCCGGCGTATCGACAGTCGCCTCGAGCACCTCGCTACTCAGATTGCCCGAACGGCCGATCCGGCAACCCTCCAAAGGCTGCAGTCGCGTTCAAATATCCTGCAACAATCGAAGAGCAACCTGCAAACACAGATAGCCAATATCACGCCATCCACCTCTGTTCAGGTGGGTTCCGTGGTAGCGCCGGCCGAGCTCCCATCCGCTCCCTCGAGTCCCAGCCTGATCAAGAACATGCTCCTGGCGGTGCTCGTGGGCGTAGCGCTCGGAACAGGCGTCGCCTTCCTCCGGGAGCGCTTGGACGAGCACTTCACGGACCGGGCCGAGCTTCAGGCACACGTGGGAGCATCCGTGCTCGCGGTGGTGCCCAAGGTGCGCGGCTCCCAGGGACGCGTCGCTCCGATCCTTCTATCCTCGTCGATGCCACAATCGGTTGCGGCCGATGCGTACCGCACACTGCGCGCCGGAGTTCTATTCGCTGCGTCGCGGACCGGCGCCAAGGTGATCCTCGTTACGAGCGCGTTCGAAGGGGAAGGCAAGACGACGACGGCGGCCAACCTCGCGGTAGCGCTCGCTCAGGCCGGCAAGCGTGTGATCCTGCTGTCGGCCGACCTGCGCAAGCCGAGATTGCACGAGTTCTTCGGGGGCTCTTCTCCGATAGGGCTTGCCACCGTGCTGGCGGGCCAGACAAGTATCGATCGCGCGCTGGTTCCTTCTTCCATCGACGAGCTTCAGATCCTGTTTAGCGGCGGCGTGCGTGAGAACGCTGCAGAGCTCATCGGTTCAGAAGCCATGGGCAGGGTCCTGGACAATCTCCGTGAGCGGAGTGATTTCGTGATCGTCGACGCAGCCCCGATCCTCTTGGTCGCAGACACGGCGTCGCTTCTTCCCCACACCGACGGTGTCCTCCTCGTCGTGGACCCGGCCGTCAGCACCCGTGCTGCCGCCGATGACGTTAGGGAGCAACTTGACCAGCTTCAGGCTCGCCGCATCGGCATCGTGATCAACAACCTCGAGAAGTCGCGTGCCAGGGCCTACCGCCACCACGCCGGTTACTACTCCTACTATCAGGACCGGCCGCAACGCGAGACTCGGTCCAGAGACGAGCACGCAGCGCCTAAGCGGCCGCCCACAGGCGACTCCAAGAGGCGTGGTTCCGACGACTCCACCAAGTCATCAACGGACGTGCCAGCACCCAAGTAAGTCAGGGGTCCGCGCTTTGGCCCACTTGATCTCTGCTCTATCTCAGAGCGTTGCGCGCTCATGAACGAAGAGGCCAACCGGCGTTGAGAGTTCTGATCGCGCACTCGTTCTATCGCCGCCCCGGAGGCGAAGACCGATACGTCGAGCAGCAGATGGAGCTCCTGGGGCCGAAACACGAAGTGGCGCTTTTCAGTCGCCGCAACGATGAGCTCAGCGGGGGCTTGTCAACGGCAGCTCGCATGACGTGGTCCACTGGCTCCGACAGAAGCGACCTGAGAGAGACGATCCACCGGTTTCAACCCGATCTGATCCATCTGCACAACCCGTACCCCGCCCTCGGTCCCGCAGCGCACCTGGAGGCGCAACGCGCCGGTGTTCCGCTGGTGATGACCGTGCACAACTGCAGGCTCAGATGCCCGAACGGTTACATGTTCACCGAGGGCAAGCTTTGCCATCGCTGTGAGGGGGGCAATTACTCAAACGCTGTCTTGCACCATTGCTTCTCAGACGGCAAACAAGCCGCGACTTATGCCGCCTCGTTGTGGACCCATCGATTCGTGCTCCACCTTGATGCCAAGGTGACGGCTTACATAACCCCCAGCCAGTTCATGCACGATCGGATGATCAGTTGGGGTTTCCCCGGCGCGCGGGTCAACGTCGTGCGCAATTTCACCGACCATCACGAGGCGACTGCCGAGCCAGGCCGGTATGGGATCTATCTGGGGCGGCTCTCCAGCGAGAAAGGCGTCGACGTCCTGCTAGAGGCGCTGGCTCTGGCCGGCGATCCTCCGTTTCGCATCTGCGGCGATGGTCCCGTGATGTCCTCGCTCAAGGACCTGGCGGCTGCAAAGGGATTGCGGAACGCCCGGTTCATGGGTCAGCTGCCAGCCGACGAGGTTGCCGACCAGCTTCACGGCTCCCGTTTCTTCGTGCTTCCCTCTCTGTGGGACGAGAATGCTCCGCTCGCTGCGCTGGAAGCGATGGCAGCGGGCCGCCCTCTGCTGGTTACTGAAGGCGGTGGTCTTCCCGAGCTGGTGGCATCGGGAGAAGGCCTGATCTGCCGGCGAGGCGATCCCCGGGATCTTGCGGACAAGATCAGGTCGCTGTGGGACGACGACGACCTGTGCGTCAACGCGGGGACCGCCGCTCTGGTGCGGGCTGCGGCCGAGTTCACTCCTGCTGCCCATCTCCGACGGCTGGAAGACGTGTACCAAAAGGTAACCTCCTCGCCTCCTGTCGAGGGCATGGATAACGAAGTTTGAAGGACTCCTGCGACCGCCGCTGGCTACCTACGGCAGATGGTTGATTACCAGGACCGCACAGTGTGGCACGCTGGTTGGCACACAAGGTGCCCCCAGGATCACCCTTGGGCTTTACCCGGCTGTCATTTCAGCCGAATCAACTGGGGTGACACAAGCCGATCTACTCGCAGGAGGTTCAAACAGCATGAGTCAGCGAAGAGCAGTGGTGGCGGGAGCCGGAGGCTTCATCGGGCACCACATGGTCAATTACCTCAAGGACAGGGGCTACTGGGTCCGCGGCGTTGACATCAAGGCCGCCGAATACGAGCCCAGTGCGGCCGACGAGTTCCTGCTTCTGGACCTTCGGGAGTACGACAACTGTCTCGAGGCGACCAGCGATGTCCACGAGGTCTATCAGCTGGCGGCCGACATGGGGGGCATCGGATATATCACTGCCAACCACGCCGAGGTCGCACGCAACAACGTCCTGATCAACGCGCACATGCTGGAGGCTGCCCGAGTCAACGGCGCCGAGCGCCACTTCTACTCTTCCTCCGCGTGCATCTACCCGATGTATCTGCAGACGAACCCAGCCGTGACCCCCTTGAAGGAAGCAGATGCTTATCCCGCCGACCCGGAAGAGGGTTATGGCTGGGAGAAGCTCTACGCCGAGAAGCTGTGTCAGTACTACACGGAAGAAGGCAAGATCGACACTCGGGTTGCCCGTTTCCACAACATCTATGGGCCGCTGGGCACCTACGAAGGTGGCAGGGAGAAGGCTCCGGCAGCGATCGCTCGTAAGGTAGCTCTGACGCCGGACGGTGGCGAGATCGAGGTGTGGGGAGACGGTCTCCAGACGCGATCGTTCATGCACGTCAACGACTGCGTGGAAGGCATCTTCCGTCTCATGCAGTCCGATCACTCGCAGCCGCTGAATCTCGGGACCGACGAGCTGGTGAGCGTCGACGAGCTCGTAGACATGGTTGCCCGTATCGCCGGCAAGACCATCAGCAAGCGCCACGACGTCTCGAAACCTCAGGGAGTCCGGGGGCGCAACAGCGACAACTCGAA
>DATAPE010000024.1:0-6767 GCA_036265345.1 Actinomycetota bacterium | reverse complement strand
GGTCACCTACAACCTGCACCTGATGCTGCGGTTCGAGCTCGAACTCGCACTCTTCCGTGACGAGCTGGACGTGAGCGACCTTCCGAACGCGTGGGATGCGGCGATGGAGAAACATCTCGGAGTGCGGCCGGACAGTGACGCCAACGGGGTGCTTCAGGATATGCACTGGTCGATCGGGATCCAGGGTTACTTCCCGACCTACACGTTGGGAACCATCTATTCCGCCGCCTTCTTCGCCAAGGCTCGAGAAGACCTCGGAGATCTCGACGAGGAGTTCCGCAACGGCGACACCCAACGCCTATTGGGATGGCTACGGGAGCACATCCACTCGCAGGCATACCGGTACCCCTCGAAGGAACTAGCCAAGCACGTCTTAGATGAGCCCATCTCCGCCAAGCCGCTGCTCGCTTACCTGGGCGGCAAATATTCGGAGCTCTACGGCATCGAGCTCTGAACGTCCATGAAGGCAATCTCGCCGTCGCGGATCGGGCTCAGCTCACCCACAAGCGAGACGATCGTCGATGGCCGCCCGCTGAGCCGGCCCCCATCCACGTAGAGGGCAACGGTTCCACCCAGCGCAGCCCGCGCCTCATCGAGCGTCAGCGCCGGCGCTTCGTCGGATCGATTGGCGCTCGACACTGCCAGCGGTCCTGATCGTCGCAGAAGCTGCAGCGCGATGTCATGTCGCGGCACCCTCACTGCAACGGAGCGAGTGGCGTCTCCGCCCAGATCGACATCGAACCCAGCCGCCCGAGGAAGCACGACCGTGAGGGGGCCGGGCCAGAAGCGGTCGGCGAGGGCCTCGGCCCGTGCATCGAAAGTCGCAACCTTCCGCAGTGCCGCGACGCCGTCACCCAATACAGGCAACGGTCTGTCGAACGGCCGGTTCTTGGCCGCGAACACCGCCGCCACGGCACCGGGAGCATCGAAGAGCGCCGCTATCCCGTAAACGGTGTCCGTAGGCATCACGATGGGGCGGCCCGCGCGCAGCGCCTCGAGCGCGTCGTCGATCGCGCTCACGGCCTCTGCCCCTCGGCGATGCGATCGTTACCGGCCAGATCCGGCATCACCGCGACGTGGTCGTAACCGGCTGCCCCCAACAGGGTCCTGACGCGTTGCGTCTGGTCGCTGCCGATCTCCAGCACCAACCACCCCTGGGGCTTCAACCACGCCAGAGCCGAGTCCGCCAGGCGGATCACGACGTCCAGTCCCCGCTCGGGTGCAAAGAGAGCCTGATGGGGCTCGTGATCGACGATCTCCGGGGGCAGAGCCTCTGCGTGCATGCGATCGATGTACGGGGGATTCGCGACGACGACATCGAATGAGCCCCTCAGCGCGGGAGGCAAACCGTCGAGCAGGTCACAGCGCACGAGCTCGACTGGCGCACCGAGACGATCGCGGTTTTTCTGGGCCCAGGTGAAGGCGGGGGCTGCGGGCTCGGTTCCGAAAACAGTTGCGTCCGGTCTTTCATCGGCGATAGCAAGTGCGATCGCACCGCTTCCCGTTCCCACATCGACGAGCCTGCCTCCCTCGGGGAGCCGGTCCATCGCGCGCTCCGCCACCAGCTCGGTCTCGGGGCGAGGGATGAACACTCCCGGGCCGACGGCGATCTGCAGCCGGCGGAACCCCGCAACCTCGGTTACGTACTGAAGCGGTTCGCCCGCAGCGCGGCGGCCTGCAAGCAGCTCACAGCAGCGTTCTTCCTCGGCGGTGACCTTGGGCTCGAGCATGAGCGCGGCGCGGTTGCGCTTGGTGGCAGCCTCGAGGATCCACCACGCCTCCACCGCCGGCGACTCGGCCCCCGAGCTGCGCAACGTTTCCTCAACCCGCGCCAGCACCTGCTGGTACGAGCTCAGGAATCGTCCTCCAGGCCTTGGTTCCGGTAATACGCGGCAAGCGCGTCGATGAGATCGTCTAAGTCTCCCTCGAGGATCTCCGCGAGACGATGAACCGTGTAGCCGATGCGGTGATCGGTAACGCGGTTCTCCTGGAAGTTGTAGGTGCGTATCCGCTCGGACCGGTCGGCTGTGCGCACCTGGGAGCGGCGCTCTTCGGCCACGGCCTCCTGTCGTTCGTCCTGCTTGAGCTGCAGCAGTCGGGCGCGCAGGATGCGCAAGGCTTTGGCTTTGTTCTGCAGTTGCGACTTTTCGTCCTGACAGGCGACCTCCACCCCCGTCGGGATGTGGCGGATGCGGACAGCCGAGTCCGTGGTGTTGACGGACTGCCCCCCGGGCCCGCTCGACCGGTAAACATCGATCTTGAGGTCGTTGGGATCGATCTCCACCTCGACCTCGTCGGCTTCCGGCAGCACGATGACCGCGGCCGCGGAGGTGTGGATGCGCCCACTCGATTCGGTCACCGGAACGCGCTGCACCCGGTGAACTCCGGCCTCGTGCTTGAGCCGTGAGTAGGCGCCCTTGCCCTTGACCGCAAAGGTCACCTCTTTCAGCCCGCCGGCTCCGGTCTCGTTAGACGACAACGGTTCGACTTTCCAGTGCTTGTTCTCGGCATATCGCGTGTACATGCGGTAGAGGTCCGCCGCGAACAGCCCGGCTTCCTCTCCTCCCGCGCCGCCCCGGATCTCGACGATCACGTCGCGGTCATCGTTCGGATCTTTCTGGATCAGGGCGCCCACGATCTGTTCGCTGAGCTTACCCATCCTCGCTTCCATCTCGGTGATCTCGCTCTCGACATAAGCGCGCTCCTCGCCCGACGATCCGTTCAACATCGAACGCGCCTCAGATAGGTCGTCCGCGACGCGCCGGTACTCGCGCCACGCGTCGACCGTGTCCTTGAGATGAGAGTGTTCCTGGCCCAATGACCGCAGCTCGTCGGGCCGCTGCGCCAGAGCAGGATCACCGAGCAGCCGCTCGATCTCCTCGAACCTCGACTCCATCTCCTTGAGACGCGCCTCGGGGATCTGCATCAGCTGACCGGTGCGTCGGGCACTTCGTCGATCGCGGTCGACTCGTCGGGCGCGACCGCCTGCATGGCAGCGATAGCCACCTCGATCTGATCGAGGGACGGCGGCTTGGTCGTGATCTTCTGCAGAAGCAGGCCCGGCCACATGGTGGCCTTGAAAAAGAAGGAGCTCTCGTTCCGAGACGCAAGCTTGATGACCTCGTACGAGAACCCGGCGAGGATCGGGATCGCAAGGATCCGTATACCGATGCGGGGAAGGAGAGATGCCGGCGCTACGAGATCGATAAGGAAGTGGGCGATGATCGTCAGGAACAGGACGATGAACAGGAAGTTGGTCCCGCACCGAACATGCAGGGTCGGATACTTCCTGTCGATGTCTGCAGGGTCGAGTGCGTCGCCGTTCTCGTAGGCGTAGATCGTCTTGTGCTCCGCCCCGTGGTACTGGAAGACCCGGCGAACGTCCTTGAATTGACCGATCAAGAATAGGTATCCGAGGAACATCGCCAGGCGAACGAGGCCCTCGATCACGCTGAAGATAACGGGGCGGTTGTGGGAAAGATCGCCTGACGCCGCGTCGATCAGCTTCGCAATGAAGACCGGCAGGACTATGAAGATCGCCGAGAACAGCACTGTGGCGCTGATCAGCGTGACCGTTAGCTGCTTGTCGGACAGTTGCTCGTCCTCGTCCATGGCGTGGTTGGCAGAGATCATCAGCGCCTTCATGCCGATCGCCAGGGATTCCGCAAGCACCACACAGCCGCGCAGCAGCGGCCACTTGAGCCACGGCCGCCGTGTGGTCCACCCAGGAAGCTCGTGCCGCGCGACCGCGATGGACAGATCAGGTTTGCGGCATGCAACCGACCACGACGCCGGGCCCCGCATCATCACGCCTTCGAGGACAGCCTGGCCCCCGATCGATGGCCGCGTCGACGACGTCGGATGCGAGGCCACGGGCTGAGACTTTGTCCGGTCTTACTCGGCCGGTGTCTCCGCAGCCTCTGCCGACACCGCTCCGGCGAACCGGCTCGAACCCGGCCGGTTGGCGTACTTCTTCTGGAAGCGCTCGACCCGGCCCCCGGTGTCGACAAGCTTCTGCTTGCCCGTATAGAACGGATGACACTGGTTGCACAGCTCAACGTGCAGCTCGGGTTTGATCGAACGCGTCGTGAAAGTGTTTCCGCACGAGCAGACGACGTGCGTCTCCACGTACTCGGGATGGATGCCTTGCTTCATAGCTCTTCCTCTCTCGCTTCCTGTTCCGCCCTGCGTTGCCGTGCCTGCTCGTACTTGACCGAGGCCCTCGCCATCGTCCAGAAGGTGAGCCACAAACCCCCTCCCAGACCCAGGACGACCAGCCACTGTGGCCAACCAAGACCCAACAGCAACTAATCCCCTTTTACGGGAACCTTTGAGATCTCCCGCAGGAACTGGGCGTTGCCCTGGGTCGCCTTCATCTTGTCTATCAGGAGCTCCAAGGCGCCTCCACCCTCGAGGGCGTGTAGCACCCGACGCAAGCGCCAGGTCAGTTGCAGCTCCTCTGGGGTCAACAACAACTCTTCCTTGCGTGTTCCCGAGGCCGCGATGTCGATGGCAGGGAAGATCCGCTTGTCGGACATCTTGCGATCGAGCTTCAGCTCCCAGTTACCAGTTCCCTTGAACTCCTCGAAGATCACCTCGTCCATCCTCGACCCCGTCTCGACCAGGGCAGTGGCGATGATCGTGAGGGAACCGCCGTGTTCGATGTTCCGGGCGGCCCCGAAGAAGCGCTTGGGTGGGTACAGGGCGGTCGAGTCCACACCTCCGGAGAGGATGCGCCCCGACGCTGGGGTTGCCAGGTTGTAGGCCCGGGACAAGCGTGTGATGCCGTCGAGCAGAACCATGACGTCGCGGCCCATCTCGACCAGACGCTTGGCTCGTTCGAGCGTTAGCTCGGTCACCTGGATGTGATCGTCCGAGGGCCGGTCGAAGGTCGAGTAGATGACTTCGCCGTCCACCGAACGCTGCATGTCGGTGACCTCTTCGGGCCGCTCGTCCACCAGCAGGACGATCAGATACGTCTCGGGGTTGTTGGCGCGGACCGAGTTCGCGATCTCCTTCATCACCGTCGTCTTGCCTGCCTTCGGCGGACTGACGATCATGCCGCGCTGGCCTTTTCCGATCGGCGCTATCAGATCGATGATGCGCGGTGTGATCTGACGGGGCTTGTCCGGGTGCTCGAGGGTCAGGCGCTTCTCGGGGTAGAGCGGCACGAGGTCGGCGAAACGTGGCCGTCCTTGTGCCGCTTCCGGGTCCATGTTGTTGATCTGCCGGATCTTCAAGAGGGCCTGGTACTTCTCAGTGTCCTTGGGTGAGCGCACCGATCCGACGATCTCGTCGCCCTTTCTCAGATGGAACCGGCGCACCTGCGATACCGACACATAAACGTCTTTGTCTCCCGGCAGATAGCCGCTGGTGCGCAAGAACCCGTAGCCCTCGGGCAACAGGTCGAGGATCCCGGTCCGAACCTCGGCATCCGAGTCGTCTTCTACCTCGACGTCTTCGTATCTGTCCTCGCGTATGTAATGAGGAACACCGCCGCCTGGTTGTCCGCCGCCACCGCCTCCACCACGGCCGCGCCGCCGCCGGCGCCCGCGGCTCTCGCGCGGCTCGGCCTTCTCGCGCGGCCGCGCCCGGTTCTGCTGGCCTTGCGGCCGTCTCCTGAAGTCTTCTTGCGACCGCTCTCGTTCGTCGGCCGCGCCTTCGTCGCGCACGCCGCTGCCTTCACTACTGCCGCCGGACGTCGCGGCTTGGCCTCCGTTCGCGCTTACCGCGGGTGGCGATGACGCGATAGGAGTGACCGCGGGGGCTTGCGGAGCCGGAGCCGGTCGCACCACCCGGGGTGACGGAGCCGCGGTCGAACGCGACCCGTTGCCTCCCGCGATGGCATCCACTATCTCGGCCTTCTTCAAACCCGTCACTTTCACGTCCAGCGACTTGGCTATCTCTCTAAGCTCGGTAACCGGCTTGGATTCCAAAACCGAGCGGTTGGGTGTTTCGGGCACTGCTAATCCTCCTGCATCGAGAGAGGAAGCTCACCGAGGTTCGGCTTGGCTTTCTCCCAGTCTTGGATGAACTTCGTGTATCCGGATTCCGTCAATGGATGCTTCACCAACATCTCAAAGACCTTGAACGGCATCGTGGCGATATCGGCCCCCAGCTTTGCTGCCTCCACCACGTGGATCGGATGCCGGAGGCTGGCTGCGAGAACATTGGTGTCATATCCCTGAACCATGTAGATCTCGCAGATATCGGAGAGCAGACGGAGACCGTCCGTCGCGATGTCATCCAGTCTACCTAAGAAAGGCGAGATTATGTAGGCACCTGCCTCAGCGGCCAAAATCGCCTGGGCCGCTGAGAAGCACAGGGTGACGTTCACCTTGATGCCTTCGTCCGAGAGTTTGCGGACGGCAGACAGCCCGTGGGGCGTCAACGCGATCTTTACTACCGCGTTATCGGCGATCTGAGCGATGTCGTGACCTTGGCGCACCAGGGTTTCGGTGCTGTCCGAGGCAGTCTCGATGGAGACGTCCCCCTCGACTATGGAGCAGATCTCCTTGACGGTGGTCAGGAAGTCTCCATGCTCCTTCGAGATGAGTGTCGGGTTGGTGGTGATCCCCCGCAACACGCCCCATTCGTTGGCGGCGCGGATCTCGTCGAGGTTGGCGGTGTCAAGAAACAGTTTCACGTGTTGCGCTCCCTTCCTTTTCCCGGACGGCTTCGACCGCCCGCTCTAGTAACTCTTCGTCATTTCCGACCACAGTTCGGCCTCGTTCGACCATCTCGAGAGCTCGCCTGATGACGTGATC
>DATAPE010000023.1:0-10245 GCA_036265345.1 Actinomycetota bacterium | reverse complement strand
CTTCACGTCGTCGATCCCGATCTTGGCAAGGTCCGCTCGGAGGGCTGTCACCTGCTCAGGCTTCGTACGCATCGGCCCTTGGATCGTCGAGGGGCCTGTGTACAGCAACAGTTTGCGATGCCACCCCTTGGGATAACCGGCCTGCTTCATGAGGGCCTTCGCCGTGGCCACGTCTCCCCGGCCGTCCACCGGGGGGAAGGGGTCGTAAGCGAAAATGGCGAGGTGGCCGAGCATGCCCGGCGGCACGATGCTGGTCGCGATCTGACCCATGAGGGGCCCGCCTGCGTCCTCGCGTTGCTCGTATCTATCGACGACGGAGTTGACGGCACGTCTCACCTTGGTGTTAGCGAATGGTTTGACTCGCGTGTTCATGTAGACGTAGCTCGTGCACAGCTCGGGCCCGTTGAAGAATCTCGGCCCGAGCTGTGACGTCGAGCGCAGCTGGGGACCCGTCGGCACGCAGTCGACGGCGAAGTCAAAGTCGCCGGCAGCGACCTTGGCGATGCACACCGAATTGCCGAACCCTTCTTTCCACTTGATCTCGTCGGCATAGGCCTTCCGGATCGGATCGGAAGACGGATCCCAGGTCGAGTTTCGCTTCATGGTGATGGCCTCGCCCGGCCGGTACTGGGCAACGAAGTAAGGGCCACTCGACACAACATGACTGTCGTAATCCGAATCCCTGCTCTGGTCGTACTTCGATGCCACGCTCCGCGGCACCGGAGCGGTCGCCGGGAGAGCCATCCGCATGTCCCAGTCCCCTGTCGGCCTCGTGAGGTTGAACACGATGGTGTTGTCGTTCCGGGTCTGGATGCCGGAGATCTGACAGCCGTACCTCGCGACTTGCTTGCACCTGTCGGCTCCGACGAGGTTGTCGTAGTAGGAGGGGTAGCCCGCGCCGACCGCGGGGTTGTAGAGCCGCTCGATCGCGTACTTGATGTCTGCCGTTTTGATCGGTCGGCCCGTGATGCCCGGCACCGTGACACCGCCGAGAGCCTTGCCGTACTCGAGCCCTGGCCGCAGATGGTAAGTGAACCGCGTGTTGTCGCCGTTGTGTTCACCCAGAGCGGTCGCAAGGTCGGGGGCGGGGACCACCTGCTTATCCAAAAGGGGCGTGCCTGGGTAACTGGTAAGCGTGCGCAACGTGGCTCGGCCCACCGTGCTGGAGAAGATCACGGAGTGGGCCTGACCTGGGTCCATGTAGTCCACATCTCCGGTCGACGCGAGCCACATGACCCCGCCCTTCCTGGGTTTGGGGGCCCGCACCTTCTTCGGCGAATTCCCGGCCGTGCGAGTAGAGCTGGAAGGAGAGGGATTGCTCTCACATGCGACCGCAACAAGGGCGGCGACGACGAATGCGGACATCCGTAGTGAGATGCTCCAGCGTGACTTCAAGTTGTCCCCTCAGCAGTGGACAAACCATGGTCGCGCAGGTGCTCGTGCCCCCTCAACCGATCCAAGCGCATCGAGCATTTTTCAGATAGCGGCGCGAGCTACAGCACGTGCGAAAGGAAGTCGCGGCAGCGGTCGTCGCCGGGATTTTCGAAGATCGCGCGTGGCTCCCCGTCCTCCAGGATCTTCCCGTCATCCATGAACAGCAGCCGGGTCCCGACCTCGCGCGCGAAGCCCATCTCGTGAGTGACGATGACCATCGTCATGCCTTCCTCGGCGAGCTGCTTCATCGTGTCAAGCACTTCCTTGACGAGCTCGGGATCGAGGGCCGATGTGACCTCGTCGAAGAGCATCAGCTTGGGACGCATCGCGAGGGCGCGGGCGATCGCCACCCGCTGCTGCTGGCCCCCGGAGAGCTGACCGGGATGCGCCTGGGCCTTGTGCTCCAACCCCACCCTCTTGAGTTGTTCCATCGCGCGATCATTCGCCTCGCTACCGTTAACACCCAGGACCTTCTCGAGCGCGATCGTGATGTTCTGCATCACGGTCTTGTGGGGAAACAGGTTGTAGGCCTGGAAGACGATGCCGATATGCGTGCGAACCTTGTTGACGTTGGTTCGGATGTCGGTGATGTCCTCGCCGTCAAAGATCACTTTTCCTTGAGTCGGCATCTCCAGTACGTTGATGCACCGCAAGAGCGTGGACTTGCCGGAGCCCGATGGTCCGATCACGACCACCACTTGCTTCGGGTCTATCGATACGTCTATGCCTTTCAGGACATGGAGATCTCCGAACCATTTGTGGATGTTCTGGAGCTCTACGAGTGAGCCACCGGTGTCGCTCACAGGCCGACTATCCCGGTCAGGCCGGTCCGCAGTCGGGATTCCACGAAAGTCACGAGACGGATCAACGGAAGCGTGATGATCAGATACCCGATCGCAGCGGCAACGTAGAAGGTGGAGTTGGCGCTCGAAGCGTAGCCGTCCTGGGCCACCGAGAACATCTCCCGCTCCGAAAGCACCACGCCGAGGACGACCACGAGTGCCGTGTCCTTGATCAAGATGACGAACTCGTTCATCAGCGGCGGGATCACCCGCCTGACCGCCTGCGGAACGATCGCGTATCGCATGGCCTGGAGATACGTCATCCCAAGGGAGCGAGCCGCCTCCATCTGCCCTCTCTCGATGGACTGGATACCGGCCCGGAACACCTCGGCGGAATATGCGCCGGTATTGAGGCTGAACACCAATAAACCGGTTTGGAATGCGCTGAGGTTGAGGCCCAACCCCGCAAGACCGAAGTAGAAGACCGTCAGCTGCCAGATAAGTGGCGTCCCCCGGAAGAAATTGATGTAGACCCGAGCCGGCGCTCGCACCGACTTCCGTCCGGATAACGCGAGCAGCGACAGGGTTAGACCCAGGATGATGCCGCCGAGCTCTCCGCCCGCCGCGAGCATGACCGTGAACTTGGCGCCGTTAACGAATGAGCCCACCGACCCCGACAGAACGTCGAAGTTAAGGAACTGGTTGGCGAATCGGGTAGCCCCTTCCCCCGATCGAAACCAGAGCACGAAGAGTGCTATTAGGAAGGCCTGGGATCCCAGCACTCCTCCTGCGATCACCTGCTCGCGCATGCGCTTTGTGGGCATCCTGCGAAAGAAGTAAAAAGCCGCGACTACGGTGGCGATCCCCACGATCGCTGCGAGCCATAACAAAACCGTCTCTGCGGTCGAGTTCAGCGCACTGATGATGTGGCATGTGCCGAGCGCCCCCCCGATCGGCTTGAGGATGATCTTGGTCCCCTGCGGGACCTGACGGAACAGTCCAGGGTTCGTCCGACAGATGGAGCTGCTCAACGCGGGACCGTTGAACGTGTACCAAACTTGCAACAGCACCGTCCCGATGATCACGAGCCCGATCGCGCCCCAGCCGGCGGCGAGGATGGAGACGGGCAGCGGCGCCGTTCCGCCCCGAACATCCGGCGCCCTCTCCTGCTCTTCGGTCCGTTGTTCCTGATCCACCGCCCCTTGGATCACAACCTCTCCTTCCATAGGAAAGACCCGCGTCCCCTATCGGCAGAGACGCGGGTCTATCGAGATCCTCCTTCTACTTTGGTTGGAATTCTTTCGGGACTGGTCCTTGGAAAAACCTGTGGTAGATCTTCTCGTAGGTCCCATCCGCCACGATTGCTTCGATCGCCTTATTCACCGCGATGGTCAGTTCTGGAGTGTCCGGAGCGAAGGCAAAGCCATAGTGCTGGCCGGCTTCGATCGGTTGCACGACTGCCAGCGAGGGGCGGTTCTTCACGATCCCGACTGAGGCTGGTAGGTCGTTGATGACGCCAGTGATGCGGCCGGCTTCCAGGTCGCTGAACGAATCGGGAGACGAGATGAACGACTTGATCACGATGCCCCTGGGAGCGAGATTCTTCGTCGCCCAGATCGCGTTCGTGGTCCCCTTCTGTACCCCCACGATGTCGCCCTTCTTGAGTTGATCGGTCGACGTGATGTTCGGAGTTTTGTCCTTGTTGACCGTCAAGGAAAGTAGCGCGCTGAAATAAGGCTCGGAGAAGTTGACTATCTTCTTCCTGGCGGCAGTGATCGTGGCGGCCCCCGCCACCATGTCGAACTTATGGGCCGAGACTGCGTTGAAGATCGTGTTGAAGTTTGCCTTGACCCATTTGACTTCCAGATTCAGCCTCTTTGCGATCTCGTCGACCATGGAGATATCGAAGCCCACGGGCTGCTGCCCCTTCTTGATGTCCTCGAAGGGCGGGTAGTCGAGGCAGGATCCCACGGTAAGTTTCCCCGTTGCGACCGTAGAAAAAGAAGGAGACGGCGCGGGGTTACCGCCGCCCCCTGGATTGGACCCATTGTTGTTGTTGTTGCTTCCACAGGCGGTCAAGGCCAGCATCACGAGCACAACGCTCGACACCGACCGTAGAAGAGTCGTTCGTTTCATCCAACATCCTCCCTGCCGTCGCCGGCAGCCCGTGCCGGTCGAGTTCCACCAACCAATCCGTCTACTCCACTCCGAGATAAGCCTTGCGAACCTGCTCGTTCCCTAGCAACGCTTTCGCCTCGTCGGTAAGCACTATCTCGCCCGATTCAATCACGTACCCTCTGTCCGCGAGGCGCAGGGCCGCCTGAGCATTCTGCTCCACCAGCAGGATCGTGGTTCCCTGGTCGTGGATCTCTCGCAGCAGCCCGAAGATCTTCTCCACGACGAGCGGCGCCAGGCCCATGGACGGCTCATCCAGCATCATCAGCCGCGGGCTTCCCATCAGTGCCCGTCCGATGGCGAGCATCTGTTGCTCGCCGCCCGACAGCGTTCCCCCCTTCTGCTTGACGCGGTCGCGAAGGACCGGGAACAGTGTGTAGACGCGCTCATAGTCGTCCTTGATCGAGCTGTGGTCTTTGCGCCCATATGCCCCCATCTCGAGGTTCTCGTGCACCGTCATCCGGGGAAAGATCCGGCGGCCTTCGGGGGCCTGACACACCCCCATATCGACTATCTCGTGCGCCGGGATCGATTCGATGGGCCGTCCCTCGAACAGAATGGTTCCCTCCGACGGACGCCTGAGACCCGAGATCGTCCTCAGGGTCGTGGTCTTGCCCGCGCCGTTGCCCCCGATCAGCGTGACCAGCTCGCCCTCGCCCACCTCGAACGAGATGCCCTTCACGGCCTCGATCCCGCCATATCGAACGTGAACGTCCCGGAGCTCAAGGAGCGACATCGGCGGTGTCCTCCTCGGTACCCTCGGAGCGCCCCAGATAGGCCTCGACGACCCTGGGATCCTGCTGGACGTCGTGCGGGGCGCCGTCCGCGATCTTCTCCCCATAGTCGAGGACTGCGATCTTGTCGCAGATGCCCATCACTACTTTCATGTCGTGCTCGATCACCAAGAGAGTCACACCTTGATCGCGGATCTTGGAGATCAACTCCATCAGCCCCGACTTCTCCACCGGGTTCATACCGGCCGCGGGCTCGTCCAGGAGCAGCATCTTCGGCTGGGTGGCAAGGGCACGGGCGATCTCCAGCCGGCGCTGGTCTCCATAGGAGAGGTTTCCCGCCAGCTCGTTTGCGTACTTGTGGATACCCACAAAATCGAGAGCTGTTTCTGCTGCGTGCTGTCCTTCGCGTTCCTCCTTGCGCATGCGGCTCGTCCGAAAGATCGCCTGGAGCACGTTTTGCTTATGGTGAGCATCGGTTCCCACGATCACATTCTCGAGCGCGGTCATGTTTTGGAACAGGCGGATATTTTGGAACGTACGGGCTATGCCGCTGCGAGCTATCTCGAAGGGCTTCCGCTTGCGTTGACGAAAGCCAAGCTGCGTGGTCGTTAGAACGTTGTCACCCTGGAAGAGGATCTGTCCTGACGTTGGTGGATAGATGCCGGTGATCATGTTGAAGAACGTCGTCTTCCCCGCCCCATTCGGTCCGATCAAACCCCGGATGGCTCCCTCCTCGATCGCCAGGTCCACGCTCTTCACCGCCGTGAGCCCTCCGAACTGTTTCGTTACATCTTTGACTTCGAGGATCGGGGCCATAGCTAGGCCCCTCCTGCCTGTGCAGCTTCGTAGAGCTGCTCGTCGTGCTGCGCTCCCAGCAGCTCGGCGGTCCGGCGCTTCGAGGGAAAGATTCCCTGCGGTCTGAAGATCATCACGACCACGATGGCCGCACCGAAGACAAAGAACCGGTAATCGAGGAACCCTCGGAAGAGTTCCGGGAGCAGAACGATCGCAGCCGCCCCGAAGATCGCCCCCCGGATCGATCCCATGCCTCCAATCACCACGCAGCTAAGGATCAGGATCGACTGGATCAATGCAAAGGTGGGCGGGTTGATGAACGGGACCTGCAACGCATAGACCGCGCCTCCAACGCCGCCAGTGCACGCGCCTATCGCGAAGGCCGTGAGCTTCATTCCAACGATGGGTACTCCCATCGATGCAGCGGCAACCTCGTCTTCTCTAATAGCGACCCAGGCGCGCCCGATGCGCGAATCGTCGAGCATGCGGATCGCGACCACCCAGAACACCACGAGGGCAAGTAATAGCCAGTAGTACTTGATATCCAGGAAGGTTCCCCAGACGATGTCCAAGCCGAATCCGTGGATCGCGGGATGCGGCGTCGACTTGATCCCGATGGGCCCCCCTGTGAAGGAGTCCAGGTTGTTCGCGAGCTCGCGAACGATCTCGCCGAATCCCAGCGTGACGATCGCAAGGTAGTCCCCACGCAATCGCAGTGTCGGCGATCCCAGGATGATGCCCGCGATAACAGCGACGAGGAGGGCGGCCGGGAAGATCAACCACATCCATTCGTTCCAGACGGGGGGTCTGACGTGAGTGTTACCGGCTGCCTGAGCCAGAGAGAAGGTGCGGGCGCCGGTGAGGATCGCCGCGGTATAAGAGCCGAGAGCCCAGAACGCCACGTAACCGAGGTCGAGCAACCCCGCAAATCCGACCACCACGTTGAGGCCGAGGGCAAAGAGGCTGAAGAGAGCAACCCTCGCGAGCACCGACGCGTCGGTGATCCGCTGCAGCCACAGGGGGATCACGTAGTAGGTGCCCAGATAAGGGAGTAGGGCGGCCGCGATGACCACGAGCGCGCCGAGTACCGGGTAGGTCCACCGGCGCCGTTGTTTGATCCAGTCCACCCCCGGCTTGGATGCCTTGCGAACCGGCTCGAGCCAACCCCGAACCGTCTCGCGCCCGGAGCGATAGGTGGCCTTTCGCAGATCGAGAAAAGCGAGCCGGCGGCCCCTCCAATCCCGCCTGAGTCTCGTGAAGCGACTGGGCTCTGTGGCTGGCGTGGTGGTGCGGGCAGAGCCCTCCTTGGGCTCCTGCGCCTGGGGCCCGGGGTCGTCGCTCATACCGCGACCTCCTCGCCCAAGATGCCCGTGGGACGGATCATCAGCACCAGAACCAGGACTACGAAAGCGGTGATAGTGGTCCACTGTGCCCCGAAGCAGGGAACCGAGTACGCCTCGACCATCCCGAGGAGGAGCCCACCCAGCACGGCCCCTCGGATGTTCCCGATGCCGCCCAACACCGCAGCGGTGAAAGCCTTGATCCCCGGGATGAAACCGATGAACCAGTAGGTCGGGACGCCAAGCACGAGGATGTAGAGGAGGCCGGCGGCACCCGCCATTACTCCCCCGATGAAGAAGGTCCACACGATGATCCGGTCTATGTTCACGCCCATCATCGAGGCGGTCTCGGAGTCCTGGGCGACGGATCGGATGCCCCGGCCCATCTTCGTTCTCGTCACGATGATGTCTAGAACGAGCAGCATCACGAGGGCGACGACAAGCGTGAGGATGCGCTTGTTGCTCACGGCGGTCCCGAACATCGTGAACACGGTCTCCGTTTTCATTGGTGCAGGTACCGGCTGCGGATTGGGACCCAGGATGGCGGGAAGCTTGAAGAAGAAGAGGTAGTGGTGACCGTCCATCAAGACAAAGAGGTACTGCAGGAACAGCGAGGCGCCGATCGCGCTGATCAGGAACGATAGGCGGGGAGCCCCCCGTTTCCGCAACGGCCTGTAAGCGAAACGCTCGAGGGCTACCGCCAGCAAACCAGAGGCGAGCATGCAAGGGATCAACGTAGCCAGCAGGACCAAGATCAAGCCGGGCCCGGTGATCGGGTTCTGGATGTTGAACCAGTCCCGGAACGCATAAAGGGTTACAACGGTGGAGACCATGAACACTTCGGAGTGGGCGAAGTTGATCAGTTGCAGCACCCCGTAAACCATCGTGTAGCCCAAGGCGATCATGGCGTAGATGGCGCCGAGGGTGAGTCCGTTACGGGTCTGATCCCAGAATTGAGCGGTGATGCTGCTTATGCAGTGACCCACCGGCTCCCCCAGCCCCTACCTAGCATGAGCTCCCCTAGCTCTACTCGGATGTGAGGAGGGGCAGGATCCGATGTTTCCTGCCCCTCCGACAAGCCGCAGATTCGCTACAGGTTCAGTTGTGCGGCATTCCCTAGAGGCTTCATCTTTCCGTTCTTTACCTGGTAGTAGTAGTAGAGGTCCGCGATGCTGTCCGCCTGCACCTCATGCTTACTGTCGAACGAGTAGTTCTTGGCCACACCCGTGTAGGGGTTCGCCGTCGTTAGGCCACTTAGATATTTCTGTATCCCTGCTCGGATGGCCGTTGGATCTGTCGCTCCACCGCCCACGGCTGATCTGATGGCTGCTCCGAAGAGGCCGGCGACATCGTAGCCCTCGGCTGCGTAAACGGGAACAGAGGACGCCTTTGAGCCGACCGAGGCGTTGTATTTCGCCGCGAAGTCCCCACTCAAGTTCGTGGCTGCCGACAGGTAAACATTCTCGGCGGCCGGCCCTGCCAGTTTGAGGAAGGTGGACGACAGTGACCCGTCCCCCGACATGAAGTCGATGTTCAAGCCGGAATCCTTGGCCTGACTGACGATCTTGCCGAAGTCGAAGTCGTACCCACCGAAGAACACACAGTCCGCTCCCGACGCCTTGATGTCGCTGATGACAGCAGAGAAGTCGTCGGCGCCGGATGTGATGCCCTCGAAACCGACGATCTTGACTCCGTCCTTCTGAGCGGTGGTCTTAACCGTTGTAGCCAGAGGTTGGCCATAGTCCGACTTGTCGTGGATCACGAAGAGCTTGCTCGGTGCGATCACCTTGGCGATGAACGCACCACCAAGTCCACCTTGGCCCGAGTCGTTACCGACGGCGCGGTACCAGTAGTCCCAGCCGTTCGAGTCCAGTGTTGTGTTGGTCGCCGAAGGTGTGACGAACGGGATCTTCGCCTGGTTGTAGGTGTCGCCCGAAGCCGCAGATTCACCGGAGAATCCGGGCCCGATGACGCCGACGGTGTTGGGGTCGCTTACGACCTCCTGGACCACCTGGGGAGCCTGGGCGGGATCCCCTTGGGTGTCGGCTTGCTTAAGCGTGATGTGGGCCGGGAAGTCGCTCTGTGCATTCAGCTCGTTGATATGTAGCTGGGCTCCTTGAAAGCTCGGCAGGATCAGGTAGTTGGCCGGCCCAGTGAGTGCACCCTGGAAGTACAAGGTGACGTCTGGGTTAGCTCCCCCGCTTCCGCCGCTGGTGTTGTTCTTCTTCGAGGCGCAGCCCGCCGCGAGCAGCGTGACGGTCATCAGCAGAGCTACGAACCCGAGGCTCTTAGATCTCTTCATAGATCCCCCTAACCGTATCGAGCGGCGCACCGGCCCGATAGTCCTACCGATACCTGATGAAGCCCGACATCTTAGGCAGACCGGCCTACTTCCGCAATGGGAGCGCACAACGCCGTTCCGGGGGCGGATTTCGCGTCAGGTTTTGGCCCGCAGCATCCTGTCGAGGAGGCGGTCCTGTTCCTTCTGGAGCTCGGCAATGTCGCCCAACGCGTGCTCTCGCTGGCGCACCAGGCGCTGGCAGTCGTCGCGCGCCTCCCTGTGATCTCGCTCGGACAGGGGCGTCTCGGACACGAGCATGCGGGTCTTTGCGTCTTCTACGACGTCCATCTGGAAGAGCAGCTGCTCCTCGATGATGTGAAGGTCATCGCGCGCTCGGCTGATGCGTTCGGTGAGTTCGGACAGCGTCTTCTCGAGATACATGCGTCACAAAAGTATAGGTGTGCTCCTTGGCTCATCCGCGTCTCTCGTACTGGTGGGAGCGGTTTCAGATTTTCAGCGGACAGGGGACAGATGCTGCGACGCATAGTGAACACCTTAGGTTCTTCACCGGGTGCCGAGGCTCCATCTCATGGCGTCGGAAAGGGCGCGCTCCTCCATCCGCGTCCTTCGGTTCGTGGTCGAGCGCCAGAACGCGTAGTTCCTGAGATTGATTTCAACAACTTCGAGCTCTTGCAGCGAGATCG
>DATAPE010000022.1:0-22900 GCA_036265345.1 Actinomycetota bacterium | reverse complement strand
CACAGAAGATCGAGGGACCGCCTGCCCCCAGATCCGCCGCGACCCTCTCGTCCCCCCTGCCGACGCCTGAGCGGCCGTCCACCACCAGCACCGCGACGTCGACGTCGGACCACGCCTCGCGCACTACCTCGTTGAGCCGCTCACCAAGAGCGGTCCGCGGCTTGTGATAGCCGGGGGTGTCCACTAACACCGCTTGGGCTCCGGGGACGTCCAGGATCCCCCGGATGGCCGAACGCGTCGTCTGGGGCTTGTCCGAAGTGATCGCTACCTTGTCCCCGACCAGGGCGTTGACCAACGTCGACTTGCCGACGTTCGGCCGCCCCACGACGCTTACGAAACCGGAGCGGAACCCGTCCTCTGACCCGTTATCCAACTGGCTGCGGTTCGGGCTCCGGCGGAAGCTTGGTGATGACCACCTTCTGTATCCGGCGGCCCGCGACACGCTCGGTCCGGAACTCGATCGAGTCGAAGGTGACGGATTCTCCGGGGGCCGGAACCCTCCCGGTCAGCCCAAAGACGAGCCCGCCTACCGTGTCCCATTCGTCGTCGGGCAGCTCGGCCCCCAGCAGATCGTTGACTTCGTCGATCGATAGCCGCCCGTCAACCCTCATGCTGGTGTCGTCGATGGGCTCGACCAGGGGTTCTTCGTTGTCATACTCATCGACGATCTCGCCCACGATCTCCTCGATCACATCTTCGATCGTGCACAAGCCTGCGATGCCCCCGTACTCATCCACCACCATCACCATGTGCACGCGATCTTTCTGCATATCCCGAAGCAGATCGGCGACTTTCTTCTGCTCGGGCACGAACGTAGCTGGGCGCCCAAGAGCGGCCACGGTCGCCGGTTTGTCTGCAACTCGGTGAACGCTCTTTAGCAGGTCCTTGGCGTACAGGATGCCGACGATGTTGTCGGTATCGCCCTCATACAGAGGGACGCGGGAATAGCCGGCTCCGATGATCCTGTCGAGCGCGTCATCCAGCGACGCGTCGGAAGGCAGCGTCACCATGTCCGGCCGGGGCACCATCACTTCTCGAACGACGGTGTCGCCGAACTCGAAGATCGAATGGATCAATTCCCGCTCGTCTTCCTCGATGCTTCCCTCTTCCTCAGCCACGTCCACGGTGTGGCGGATCTCTTCCTCAGTCACGAAGGGCCCACTGGGCAGACCGTGGCCGGGGAGCAGCACCATCGCCCCGTTCGCGACGAGGATCAACAGCCTGGACAAGGGCTGGAGGACGCGGCCGAAAAGCAGCACGGGTCGCGCCATGAACAAGGCAGCGCGGTCCGTCCGCTGCACGGTGAAGGTCTTCGGTACGGCTTCGGCAAACACGAAGATCACAAAGGTCATGATCGCGGCGGCGACTGCCTCCCCTGCCTTATGGAAATGGCGGATCGCCAGACCCGTTGCGATGGCGGTGGCGGCGGTATGCGCGATCAGTGTCAGCAGGAGGACAACGGTGAGGAAAGGCGCAGGTTCTTCGGTGATGCGCTGCAACGCAAAGGCGGACTTTGACTTGCGTTCCTGGGCGAGGTGATGCGCCCGCACCCTGCTGACCCGCGAGATAGCGGTTTCGGACAGCGCCGTGAACGCGGCGAAGAAGAGAAGGACCACGATCACGATGATCCCTAACAGGTCGCTCATCAGACGCGCTGAGGATCAAAGGAAGATAAGACTTCTTCCACGCGCTGCTCCATCCGGGCGCCGTCCTCGATCCCCTGATGGTCGTATCCGAGAAGGTGAAGGATGCCGTGCACGCACAACGTTTCGAGCTCCCTGTCCAGGGAATGGCCCAGCTTCCGAGCGTTGGCGCGGGCTACTTGAGGACACATCACGACATCGCCAAGCACCATGGTGTCCTCGTCTTCCTCCATCATCGGGAACGCAAGCACATCGGTGGGATAGTCATCACCGGCGAAGCGGGCGTTAAGTCGTCTGATGTGCGCGGGGTTGACGAGGAGCACCGACAGCTCGGCCCCATCGTCGATCTCTTCCGAGGCGAGCGTGTGGCGAGCGAGAACCGAGAGTCGAACCTCGTCCACGGCCAGGTCCTGCTCGTTCGCCACGAAGATGTTCATCGAGCTTCGGAATAGAGCCGGTAAGCCTCGACGATGTCCTGAACGATCTTATGTCGCACGACGTCGCGTGCGTCGAGATGCATGAACGACACCCCCGGGATGTCGTTCAGTATCTCTTCGACCACCACCAACCCCGAGCGAGATCCCTGGGGAAGGTCGACCTGGGTGACATCACCGGTCACTACCGCCCGGGAACCGAATCCGAGACGAGTCAGGAACATCTTCATCTGCTCCGGCGTGGTGTTCTGAGCCTCGTCGAGGATGATGAAGGCATCGTTCAGCGTCCGGCCACGCATGAAGGCGAGAGGAGCGATCTCCACGGTCCCCTGCTCCACGTAGCGATGAAAAGTGTCGGGGTCGAGCATCTCGTAAAGCGCGTCGTACAGCGGCTTGAGATAGGGATCGATCTTGGCGGCGAGGTCTCCGGGAAGAAAGCCGAGTCGCTCCCCCGCTTCGACGGCGGGCCGGGTCAGCACGATCCTCGACACCGTCTTGGCCCGGAGCGCCTGGATCGCCATGGCGACCGCCAGGTAGGTCTTGCCGCTTCCGGCCGGACCGATCCCGAACACGATCGTGTTGTTCCGGATGCAGTCGACATACCTCTTCTGCCCGCTGGTCTTGGGTCGGATCGGCTTGCCGGCCTGCGTTACTACGACGGTGTCTCCCAGGATCTGCGAGGGGCTGCCGTCGGTGCCGCCCTTGATGATGTCGATCGAACGATGCACCGACTCACTGGTGAGCACGTGGCCTTGACCGAGGAGGCTCAGCAACTCCTCGAACAATTTCGACACGCGCTCGGTCTCGAGGGCGTCTCCGGATAGGGCGATCTCGTTGCCTCGCACCAGGATCTTGGTATCGAAGGCGCCTTCGATGAGCTTGAGCAACTCATCTCTTGCTCCGACCAGGGCAACCATGTCCTGATTGCCGGGTACGAGGATCTTCACCTGTGTGTTGGTAAGCATCTATTCCTTCAGAAGTCTAGGGCTTCGAAGCCTTCTCGCGGTCGAATCGCCGCCCTTTTAGCCCGGGGGCCAGGTCATCGAGCGTCCCCCAAGCAGGTGGAAGTGGAGGTGATCTACGGTTTGGCCCCCCTCAGGACCGATGTTGGTCACGATGCGATGCCCCCTGTCCAAGCCTTCCTCCCGGGCGATCTTCTCCAGGAGCTCGAACATCCTCGCGAGCAACCCTGCGTCACCAGGTCCCAACTCGGCCGCCGAGGCGATGTGCCGCTTCGGTACCACGAGAACGTGCGTGGGGGCAACCGGGGCGATGTCCCGGAAGGCAACGAGGTCGGTGGTTTCGGTGACGATGTCCGCATCTATCTCGCCGGCGACGATCTTGCAGAAGAGGCACTGATCGTTCATTCAGACTCTCGCCTCGATGAGGTCGGCGCCTCTGATCCCGTCCGCGCGGATCTCATGGCCACTAACCGACACAAGCCGGCCGAGCAAACCCCGGCCCTCGAACCACACGCGAACGTAATCGCCGGTTTGGCCGGAGCAAACGTTGACTCCCTGGATGTCGCGCTCGTCCTCGACCAATACCTCGAGCGGCGTTCCGAGATGGTCTTCCAGGAAGCGACGCCTGATCGAGTTACCCAGATCGATGAGCTCCTTGGAGCGCTGCTTCTTAACGTCGGAGGGGACGGCGTCGGGCATCGCAGCTGCGCGCGTATCCGGGCGCGGCGAGTACCTGAAGACGTGCAACTTCGAGAACCGAAGCCGGGCGACGACGTCCATGGTGGCCGTGAAAGCAGCATCGCCCTCGGTTGGAAACCCGACGATGATATCGGTGGCAAGCGCCAGTTGTGGGATCGCAGCGCGAGCTCGTTCGATCGCATCGATGTAGTCGTCGATGCGGTACGGACGGTTCATGTCGCTGAGAACGTCGTCATCGCCGGATTGCATCGGCACGTGCAGGTAACGGCACATTCGCGGCTCGGCCGCGATGAAGGAGATCACCTCGTTGGTCAGATGGCGCGACAGGATCGATGACAGTCGCAGACGGTAGACGCCTTCGATTGCCATCAGCCGCTCGAACAGGCGGACCAGAGAGCCCTCGTTCCCGCCATGGTCGTAGCTGTATTTGCCGAGATGGACCCCCGTCAGAACCAGCTCACGAGCGCCCGATGCCACGCGCCGCTCGGCTTCCGCGACGAGATCGTCCTCGTCCATCGACCGCAGGGGCCCTCGAGTCGTCGGGATGATGCAGAAGCTGCACCATTCATCGCACCCGGTCTGCGCTTTGAGGTTGGCGCGCACCCTCGGAGCCTGCGCCGGGACGGCCGGCGGCCGGCCGATCTGCAGTAGCGGCCGGGTGGCGGGAGCACCGGCCAGGATCTCGCCGATCCGCTCCTTGTCGTCGTTGCCGACGATCATGTCGACGCCGTCTATGGCTTCCACCTCGTCGGGGTTCGAGACCGCATAGCAGCCCGCCACGACAACGGTGGCCCCCGGATGACTCTTCACGGCTCGTCGGATCGCCATCCGCGATGCTTTCGTAGCTTCCCGCGTAACCGTGCAGGTGTTGATGATGATCATCTGAGGTTCTTCGTCGCCGGTAGGAGGACCCAGGCCTTGGGCGGCCAGTTGCTCGGCCATCTGATCGGACTCCGCCTGGTTGAGGCGGCAGCCGAGAGTCGAGAACGAAACGGAAGGCATGCGCGGCGACGCTATCCGATAACGCCGTAGTGCCATAGGACCGCCGAGGCGGCTACCAGCGGCGCCATCTCGGTGCGGAAGATGCGGGGGCCGAGCGAAACGGGGGCGGCTCCTGCAGCCGCCAGGGTGGCTGCTTCCTCGGTGGAGAATCCGCCCTCCGGTCCGACCACCAGCGCAACCCGCGAGACTCTGTCGGGAAGCGCCGCTCGGAGCCGTTCGGAAGCATCCTCCCAGAGGGTCAGCGCGCACGGCTCTCCGGTGATCCGGTCGATCAGCTCGGCCCACTTCAGGACAGGGCCGGTCCGCATCAGATACGGGTTGCGAGACTGCTTGGCGACCACGCGGGCCGCAGCTTTCCACCGCGTGGCAAGTCTCTGCAGCTTGGGTGGCTCCCAACGCACCACCGACCGGAGGGACTCGAAGACGCAGAGCTCCGCAACCCCCAGCTCGGCCGACCGCTGCACGATGGCGTCGATCTTGCTGCCTTTCGGCGCTGCCTGGTAAAGGACGATCTCGGGTTCCGGCCGCGATTCGACGCGCTGGTCGATGATCTCCGCGGCGACCCGTCCGTCCCTGAGGGCGCCGACCGAACACCGCGCGACGGTTCCCCTTCCGTCAGACACGGTGATCACCTCGCCGGGAGCGATACGCAAGACATGGAGGGCGTGGTGGGTTTCGCCGGTGTCGAGCAGCACGTGATCGCCGAACCAGTCGCGAGGAGATGCGACGAACCACGCGCTTCCATTCACGCGGTTTGCTAGGCCCAGAGGTGGTTCCTGGCGCGTCGCTGCGGTCCGTTCACTGGAATGCGTCCTTGATCTTGTGCAGGAAGCCCCTGGCGGCGACCTCTTCATCGCGAAGCTTGGCGAAGCGGCGCAGAAGGTCTTCTTGCTCCGCGTCGAGGTGCACCGGTGTCTCGACCTTCAACATGACCACCAGATCGCCCCGCCCCCGCCCCCGCAGGCGCGGCATGCCCTTGCCTCGCAGGGTCACTACCTCGCCCGATTGGGTCCCCGGGCGTATGTCCATGAGCTCTGGCTCATCCAACGTGGGGACCTCGATCTGTCCCCCCAACGCCGCGGTGGACATCGGAAGCACGACCTCACATCCCAAGTCGTCGCCCACCCGGCGGAACACATCATGCGCAGAGACCCTGATCAGGACGTAGAGGTCTCCGGAGCGGCCTCCGCGGACACCTGCCTGCCCCCGCCCGGTCACCCGCAGTTGCGCGCCATCGTCGACCCCCGGAGGGATCGACAGGGTCAGGGTTTCGGTGACCTCTACCCGCCCGGCCCCCGCACAGCGCGGGCACGGCGAGCTGATCTCCTCGCCGCTGCCATGGCAGCGGCCGCAAGTGGTGGCGGTCATGACGTTCCCGAATACCGTTCGGCGCACCTGGCGAACCTCCCCGGACCCGCCGCAGGCGGAACAGCGGGTGGGGAACGTTCCGGGGGCCGCGCCGCTGCCTTGACAGTCCGGGCATTCGGACAGCGTCCGGATGTCCACCTCCCGCTCGATGCCGGCGGCCGCCTCCTCGAGGGTCACCTCGACCTCTGCCACCACATCAGCGCCCCGATCCGGGCCGCGGCTCCCGCCCGAGCTGACTCCTCCGAAGAACGACGAGAAGAGATCGGTGAAGTCGCCGAACCCACCGAATCCCGATGCGCCCCGCGCGTCACCGAAGAGGTCGTAGCGCTGCCGCTTCTCGGGATCGGAGAGCACCTCGTAGGCCTGGGTGATGTCCTTGAAACGCTCTTCGGCTCCTGGATCGCTGCTCGTGTCCGGATGATGCTGGCGGGCAAGGTTGCGGTAGACGCGTTTTATCTCTTCGGCGGAGGCGTCTCTGGACACGCCCAGGATCTCGTAAGGATCGGGCATCGCTAGCGCTTTCCGGTGAGCATCCGGCCAAGGTTCCCCGCCACCTCGCACACGGCGGCGATGATGCGCCGGTAGTCCATCCGAGTGGGGCCGACGACGCCGAGCGAGCCGATAGCTCTGTCCTCGGTGCCGTAGGGAGCGGTGATGACGGAACAGGCCTGCATCTCCTGTTGGTGATTCTCGGCTCCGATCCGCACGGAAACGTTGCCTTCGCCCAGAGACTCGGCCAGCATCTCGAGGACCACCCGTCGATGCTCGAGCGCGCCGACTACCTGCTTGACGGTCTCGAGATCGTGGAACTTGCCGCCATCGACCATGGTCGAGGTCCCTTCCAGGAACACACGCTCCGCCTCATGCTGGGACGTCCCTTCCGCCAGCCCGGCCGCCACCTTCGCCGCAACGTCGCGGAGATCGAGGGGCAGTGTTGGGATTGCTTGGACGATCACCCTGGCGGACGCCTCCAGCTCGACGCCCATCACCAAAGGCTTCAGCGCGCTGGCTGCCCGATCGAGCTCCGGCTGGTCCAGAGACTCGTCAACGAGGACGACATGGTTCTGGACCCGGCCCATGTCGGTGACGACGAGCACCATCGCCCGCCCGGCTATCAGCCCAACAAGCTCGAGGTCCCGAACGAGGCTTCGGTCGACCGCAGGAGCGAACACCACCGCCGCATGATCGGTCAGCGCCGACAGGAGCGAGGCGGTCTGACGCAAGGCGTCCTCGAACTCCCACCGGGGTTCCACGAAGAATCTGCGGATCCGCAGCGCATCGCCGGCGGAGAGCCGGGCCCCCATCGTGTAGGAGTCCACGAAATGGCGGTAACCGACATCCGTCGGGATCCGTCCTGCCGAGGTGTGAGGTTGGTAGATAAAGCCGCCCTCTTCGAGGAGACCCATCTCATGGCGTGCGGTCGCCGGAGAGATGCCCAGCTTGAAGCGGTCAACCAGCGTCTTGGACCCCACGGGCTCGCCGGTGGTGACGTAATAAGAGACCAGGGCCCGCAGGATCGCGGACTTCCTCTCGTCCAGAGGGGTGTTCTCAACCATGTAAACGATGGTAACCCGATTGGCACTCTCGGAGAGGGAGTGCTAATGAAGCTGCTTTCACCCCAGGGTGCCGCTCAACAGGACCTCGTGATCCCGGCCCCCACAGACCGGACAGGCGGGCAGCTGCCCCGTGGCGAGCTCGGTCGAGCACCGGGGGCACCGACCCTTCAGCTCGATCAGCGTGCGGCCATCGGCGATGTCGCCGTCGACGGCAAGGACGGTCCCGGAGAGTGGTTCGACGTGCACGACATGGTCGCGGTCACAGCGGTACTCGTCGGCGTCCTGGAACGAGCCCCAGCGAGAGGTGAACGTCAATCCGCAGTCACGACAGGTCAGGTTGCCCAGGTACGCCACGAAGAGATGATGTCATGTGGGCGAGGCCGCATGTTGCGCTGAGCTCGCTAGCTGGCGTAGCGGACGAGCTTCTCGTCCAGGTCCTCGTCACCGAGGTGGGTCACAACTTCCACCAGGAGCCGGGCGCATTTGGGGTCGAACTGCGTACCCGCGCAGCGGAGGATCTCATCGATCGCGGTTACCACCGACGATCCGGCGCGGTAGGGGCGGTCCGAGACCATCGCATCGAAGGTGTCGCACACCGCCACCATCCTCGCTCCCAGAGGGATGTTCTCTTTGGCGAGGCCGTCCGGGTAGCCGCCCCCGTCCCAACGCTCGTGATGATGACGCACGATCGGCAGCGCCGGACCCAGGAATTCGATAGGTCGCAGCATCTGTTCGCCGATCGTGGGGTGCCTGCGCATGATCTCCCACTCCGGCTCGGAGAGAGAAGCAGGCTTCAGCAGGATCGAATCAGGAACGCCGATCTTGCCCACGTCGTGCAGGATCGAGCCCAACCGCAGCGACCGACGGAAATCCGGCGACAGATGCATCGCCGAGGCCAAACCCAGGGCGAGGTCCGGGATCCTCTTTGCGTGGGCGTTGGTGTCGGGATTGCGCGCCTCCAACGCAGACACCATCGTTTCTATGGTCCTGGTGTAATGCGATTCGAGTTTGCTTGCCCACATGATGTTGGAGTAGGAGTTCATCGCGAATCTCGACAGGACCTCGATCTGGCGGGGGTCCTCGGCTCGGAAGGGACGCTCGTCGACCCGGTACGCCTCGACGATGCCGATCGCCTTCCCGTCAACGACGAGACAGCACAGCATGACCTGCGAGAAGCCCGACTCGTAGAGGAAGCTCCGCTCCCCCGGGTCGGCGTCGGGGTCCGACAGTGACACCGACGAACTCTCTTTGGTATCGATCACGGCGCGCGTCAGTGGGTAATCGTCGAGCATGTACAAGTCGGCGACCTCGTTGAGCTGAGCCGGAGGGACAACGCTCGCCGAGACATCTCGCAACGTCTCGCCGTCCTCATCGAGAGTTGAGATCAAACACGCGTCTGCTTTGACGGCGTTTACGACCGCTCTGGCAAGACCCGCAAACAGATCCCGGAGATCGGTGGCCTCCTGCATCGGCTCGAGATCGACGAGGACGTCGGACAGCGATCTGTCACTCCGGGCCACGTACTGGACCAGGTCATCACGACGGCGGCCCCCGCGGGCCTCTGCAACGGAAAGATGTCTCATCCCTGTGTACATCGACATCCGGGACCCGTGCCTTTAGACCAGCCGGCAGAGGACCTCGTTCGCCACCAGGGTCGCCTGATCCGCCAGACGGATCCACCCTCCGGACCGGCGCACCAGCCCGGCGTTCTCGAGCTCTTGGATGGTGGCGCTTCGGGCTCGGAATCCAGCGCCGAAACGGCGGGAGAAACCCTCCTCGGTGACCCCGGAGAACAACCGAAGCCCCAGCATCAGCGCCTCCCCGGCCCGATCGTAAGGAGCCAGCGTTTCTTCTCCTTCCACCGTCGACGCTCCATGCTCCACCGCGGCGATGAAGTCGCGGGGCCGCCGGACCGACCAGAAGCGGCGTCCCCCCAGGTGTCCGTGTGCTCCTGCCCCGAACCCCAAGTAGTCGCCCGCCGACCAGTAGAGGACGTTGTGGCGAGAGGCGCGACCCGGCCGGGACCAGTTCGATATCTCGTAGCGGTGGTAGCCGGCCGCGGTCAACAGGGCCGACGCGGCCTCGTGGCGGTCGGCCTGCACGTCGGGATCGACATCGGGGGTCCGGCCGGTTCGCACCAGAGTGGCAAGCGGAGTCCCCTCCTCGACCGTGAGCGCGTAGGCCGAGACGTGATCCGGGTCCTCGGCGATCACTCCTTGCAACGACCGGCGCCAATCGCCCGCGCTCTCCCACGGCGAGCCGTAGATGAGGTCTGCATTGACGTCTGCTACGCCCGCTCGTCGGGCCGCGCGCAGCGCGCCGATAGCGCGGCTCGCCGAGTGCTCCCGTCCCAAGGCGGCGAGCACATGGGGGGCGAGAGATTGGATGCCGATAGAGACACGGTTGAATCCGGCGTCCAGCAGAGCCGCGAAGGCTGCCTCGTCAACGGTCTCGGGATTGGCCTCGACGGTGATCTCCGCATCCCGGTCGATCCCGATGCGGTCCCGCACGGCCTGCAGGATGCGCGCAAGGGATCGCGGCGCGAGAAGGGTGGGGGTGCCGCCTCCGAAGAACACCGATGTCGCCGCAACTCCTGGGGGAGCCGTGCGCGCGATCTCGCGAATGAGAGCCTCGACATAGGGCTCGTGCAGATCGTCCAGCCCTTCGTAGGTATTGAAGTCGCAGTAGTGACAGCGGTGACGGCAGAAGGGGATGTGCACGTACACGCCGAGCCCGGGCTCTTCGAGCCAGGCCCCCGACCGGATCTGCTCTGCCGCCGCGACGCTCACTGCGCCTTCACCTCCTGGTCCAACCGAAGAGCCTCGATGAAGGCCGACTGCGGTACCTCGACGGAGCCGATCTGTTTCATGCGACGTTTGCCTTCCTTCTGCTTCTCGAGCAACTTGCGCTTCCGAGTGATGTCGCCCCCGTAGCACTTCGCCAGCACGTCCTTGCGCTTCGCCTTGACCGTCTCGCGGGCGATCACGCGAGACCCGATAGCGGCCTGGATCGGCACGTCGAAGAACTGCCGCGGGATCAGTTTGCGCAACCGCTCGGTCATCGTCTTGCCATAGGCGTAGGCCTTGTCCCGGTGCACGATGGTAGAAAACGCGTCCACGGGTTGTTGGTTGAGCAGAACGTCGACCTTCACGAGGTTCGCCGGGTGCATCCCGACCGGTTCGTAATCGAGGGATGCATATCCCTTCGTTCTGCTCTTCAGTTGGTCGAAGAAGTCGAAGATGATCTCGCCCAGGGGCGTGTGATAGCGGAGCTCCACGCGCTCCGGCGACAGATAATGCATCTCTTTGAGCTCACCGCGCCGTTCCTGGCACAGCTGCATGATCGTCCCGACGTACTCCGATGGCGTCACCACCATGATCGAGACATAGGGCTCCGATATCTCCGTGATGGACCCCGCATCGGGCATGTCGGTGGGATTCCTGACGACTCGTCGATCACCGTTAGACAGCTCGATCTCGTACCCGACCGAGGGCGCGGTGGCGATCAACTCCAGATCGAACTCGCGCTCCAATCGCTCCCGCACGATCTCCATGTGCAACAGGCCGAGGAAACCGCAGCGGAAGCCGAATCCCAGGGCGCCGGAAGATTCAGGCTCGTACACGAGGGCCGCGTCGTTCAGCTTGAGCTTCTCGAGCGCGTCGCGCAGTAGCGGGAAGTCATCCCCCTCCACTGGGTAGATGCCCGCGAACACCATCGGCTTGGGCTCGCGATAACCCGCGAGAGGCTCGACGTCTGCACCACTCGCCTTCGACGTCACGGTGTCGCCGACCTTCGCTTGGACCACCTCTTTGATGCCTGCGATCAGGTAACCAACCTCGCCCGTCGCGAGGCTCTTGATGGGCGTGGCATCGGGGGCCATGATCCCGATCTCGTCGGCCTCCGCTTCCACGCCCGTCGCGAGAAAACGGATCGGTTCGCGGGCGCGTAGCGCGCCGTCGACTATCCGGATATAGGCGACAACCCCGCGGTAGATGTCGTAGTAGGAGTCGAAGACGAGAGCGCGCAGGGGAGCGTTCGGATCCCCGGAAGGTGGAGGGATCTGATGAACGATGGCCTCGAGCAGCTCGGGGACGCCCTCGCCGGTCTTAGCCGAGATCCGGTAGACGCCGGAGGGATCGATCCCGATCAGACCCGCGATCTCCTGTCCGTACTTGTCGGGTTGTGCCGCGGGAAGATCGATCTTGTTGAGGACGGGGATGATCTCCAGGCCGGCGTCAACGGCGAGGTAGAGGTTCGTCAGCGTCTGCGCCTCGATCCCCTGGGCGGCATCCACCAGGAGAAGGACTCCCTCGCATGCAGCGAGCGACCGCGATACCTCGTATCCGAAGTCCACATGGCCCGGGGTATCGATTAGGTTCAGCTCGTAGACCTCGCCGTCGGCAGCCCGGTACTCCATGCGCACGGCCGCAGCCTTGATGGTGATCCCGCGCTCGCGCTCCAGGTCCATCCGGTCGAGGTACTGCTCTCGCATATCCCGCTCGGACACGGTTCCGGTCAATTGGAGGAGACGGTCGCTCAGCGTGCTCTTGCCGTGATCGACGTGGCTGATCACGGCAAAGGCGCGCTGCTGGGCTTGATCCATCCGGCTACGGTACTAAGCGCTCCTGCTATCCTGCGAGCCCAACCAAGCAACGAAAAGGTGCTTTGCGCATGGCGAACATCAAGAGCCAGATAAAGAGGAACCGGCAGAACGAAGCCGCCCGCGTCCGCAACAAGGGGAAGCGTTCGGCGCTGAAGACGCAGGTGAAGCAGTTCCAGCAAGCAGTCGACGCCGGCGACAGAGACGCCGCCCAGGAGGCATACCGCGGAACCGCCCGGGCTTACGACAAGGCGGCCAGCGACGGCGTGATCCACAAGAACAAGGCTGCGAACAAGAAGTCGCGCCTTGCCAGGCAGCTCTCCTCGCTGAACTAAGCCGAGCCGCTAGTTCGTTCCGATTATCTGAACGACGGCGCTCTCCAGAGCCGCCTCCGGAGACTCGCCCCCTTTCAGCTCCAAGTCGGTAGCCGCAAGGATCCCCATAGCGGTAACCAACTCATCCTCGCGATACGAGCGCGTCTGCTTGGCCAAGCGCTGCGCGCGCCACTCCGGTAATCCCAAGAGAGCCGCTACTTCGGAGGTTCCCTCGTCGGCGCAACGCCGTGCCCGCAGCATCCTCCGCACATGAGCTACGAGGGCTCCGAACAGCACCAAGGGCGGATCGCCTTGCTCGAGGAGGCGGCGCAGAGCCGTCATGGCAACGCCGAGCCGGCGATCCCCGACGGCATCGGTGAAGACGTACATCCGCTCGTCTGCAAGCCGGGGAAAGGCCTTGCGCACCTGCTCGCGGCGGATGCGGGAACCGGCCCCCAGCGCGGTCGCCAACTGGACGAGGGCTCCGTCGAGGTCCCGTAGCTCGGTGCCGACGGCATCGACCAGCGCCCACGCCGCCGGATCGTCCAGTTGCAACCGATGCACCTTGGCGCGCTGGCGGGCCCATCCCACCAGCGCCCTGCCCTTCGGCGCCTCCACCGTCACCACGGATCCCACTCGTTTGACTACCTCGTCGAACTTGGTGCGTCCCGCCGCGATGAGGACCAACAGGGAATCCGGCGAGGGTGCCTCGAGATAGGCGAGCAGCGGCTGGGCTTGCTCCTTCTTGAGCTCGTGCGCGCCGCGGACTATCACCAGCCTGCGGCCGCCCAACAGAGAGGTCGTATTGAGCGCGGTGACGATCTCGGCCCCCGGCGCGTCAGGCTCGAAGGCAACCTCTGACAGCGGATCGACCTCGGACTCGCGGCGGATCTTCTGCAGAGCCTCCTCCGCGAGGAACTCGTTGCCCTTGACCAGATAGGCAGGCGGATTCATTCCTCGTCCAGGCCCATCCGATACAAAGTCTCGTCATCGCGCATCAGCACTACCTTGCTTGCCCCCTCTTCCCTCAGCGTCGCCCACTCTCTGCCCATCCAGCTCTCGGCGTCCTCCTGGCTGTCGAATCGCTCGGTCCAGCGGAGCTCGCTGCCGGCGGCATCCTCCAGCACCCAGAAATAGGAGCTCATCTGGCCGCCCACGCGTACGCGACGAAGGAGGCTGCCATCAAGCCGCCCCCGACGATGAGACCCCACACGAAAAGCTCCACGGAAGAAACTCGCTCGATATCAGGGTGTTCGGTCGCAACCCGCGCCACGAGGCTCCGGCGGCCGTCCGAACCCCGGCGCCATCCCTCGTCCGGCTCGGTCGCCCCGAGCAGTCCCAGGCCCAGGCACACAAGCGAGACCACGAACAATCCCGTGCCGATGCCGTAATAGACGGATCGGTGGCCGAGCCATGCGTACACGAGGCCCCCGACGATGCCACCGGCTGCGGCCAGGGCGAGCGAGACCGCCAGGACTTTGAGCTGATAGAGGCTCACGGTCGAAGGTTATTCGGTGGGACGCGCAGCAGCCGCCACCGCGGCGGCCACCACCGGCACCGCCACGAACCAGGCAGCGGACTTCGGCAGGTCAACCGCCGCTCCCGGAGCCTCGCCCAAGGACCTGCCGATGAAGGCTATCCAGCCGGCGAAGGGGCCGGCGATCGTCGCCAGGAGCCGGGCGGCAGGATCGTTGAACAGTGAGACCCCGCCGGCGCATAGCCCCAGGACGGTCGGGACGGCGACCGCGGGGAAAGCCAGCAGGTTCGCAATAGGGCTGACGAGAGACAGCTGGCCGAAAGTGGCAATGAGTATCGGTGCCACGGCGGACTGGGCGGAGATCGTCACTGCCAGCGGAAGCGCGATCACACGGGGGAAGGGACGCAACATCCGTTCGAGAGGCTTGGTCCACAGCACGATCCCCCCGGTGGCGGCCGCGCTCAATTGCAGCCCCACCGAGAAGACCAAAGCCGGGCGGAACGCGATCACGACGATCAGCGCGGTCGCAAGGACTGCCAGAGGTTGCGCCCGGTAGCCCCTTCCGACGGCTGCGACCATGACCGCGCCCATAACCGCGGCCCTCAGCACCGACGGTTGAGGACCCACAACGAGTACGAAAAGGCCGATGGAAGCGAGGTACGCGAGCAGTCTCAGCCGAAAATGCAGGTGCCTGATCACCAATGCCAGCGCGCCCAGGAACATCGCGAGGTTCTCGCCGGAGACCGCAAGCAGATGGGACAACCCAGCACGGCGGAAGTCGTCGATAGTGGTCTGATCGAGATCGGTCGTGTCTCCGATGGTCAGTCCGCGCACCAAGCCGCGCCGTGGGGGGCCGAGGGACCGGGTCGCATCGATCAACCCGTGACGGATGGACGAGGCCACTTGCAGGGGGAACCACGAGGGCGGCTGGGTGCGCACCACCCCGGCGTCGAATAGTCCCGAGGCTCCGGCGCGCCTGCGCGCCGTGTCGAAGGGGTCCTCCTGCAACGGAACGAACGTGCCGGTAGCGGACAGCTGCGCACCTGCAGCAGCCACCCTGCCAGGGACCATGACGGTGCCGGGATCGAGGATGGGAGCGAAACCGTGGCACCGCGCTTCTTGAACGGCTATCAGCGTCCCCAGCGCTCCTTGGTCCTCGAGCACTCGTCCACGGATATGGCAGCTGGCGAGATCGGCGGCAAGGACCGATGCGGCAGCCGTTCTCGCCGAGCGCAGCGAGGCATCCAAAGCTCCGGCGCCGAAGGCCGCGAGCACGACGGCCACTAAGAGAACCATCGGCTTCCGGCGAAAGCCCAGCATCGAGATTCCCGCTGCGCCCAGGGCCACCGCGGGTGCGACGAGGTGATGGCTGTAACCCCACAAAACGCCGGCGCACAGCCCCCCGGCGGCAAGCCACACCCGCAACAACCTCATGGCGCCCTCTGTGGGCGGAGACACAGCTCCGGCTAGATAGTGATGTAGGGCCGGATGTTCTCGATCGTCGCAGGTCCGATACCGTTCACGTCGAGAAGCTGCTCGATCGTCGAGAATCGCCCGACGCGATTGCGGTAATCGAGGATCGCATTCGCAGTCACCGGCCCGACCCCGGGGATCAGCTCGAGAGTGGGCTCGTCCGCGGTGTTGATGTTGACGATGGGCACGGTCGGCGAAGGCATGACCCCGGTTGCCCCCGCCGCTCCGGAGGTCGCCGCCGCGCTAGAAGCAACCGCCCGCTGGCTGGTGCCCTTACGCGCCACATCGACCTTGACGCCATCTGTCAGCGGTTGAGCGAGATTGAGGACCTCGAGATCGGCGCGGCGCACCGCTCCGCCCGCAGCTCGGATCGCATCCGCCACGCGCGACCCGGGCTGCAGCTTGTAGAGACCGGGCCTTCGCACCGCTCCCGACACATCGACGTAAAAGAAGCCTGCAGTCGGAGAGGCGGAGCTTTGGGCGAGAGCTGCTGACTCGCCCGCGGGTGGCGTTGCCGGAGGAGCGATCTGCGCCGGAGCCCCCCGGGCCCACAGCACCAACGCCGCGGCTACCACAACCAGAACGAAGCCTGCAACCACCCAGCCACTTCGACGCGACTGCAGCTCTTCAACGCGCTCGCGCCAACCACTGCGGATGATGATTTCGGACATCGCCGGAGTGAACACCGAGTGGTGTAAGGCGACAGTGACAGTCGTCACACTCGGCGGGCGCGCTCGTGACCTTTACCATGTCTCGATGGATCTTCAGATACGTTCGTGCGCTCCAGAAGACCTCGGTCGCTTCCTCGAGACCGCCGATGCCGCCTTCGGCGTGGAATCGGATGCGGAGGAGATAGAGAACTTCCACCGCATCATCGAGGCGGAGCGGTGCATCTATATGGCCGAGGGGGATGTCATGGTGGGCAACGCTGGCGCGTTCACCTTCTCCATGAGTGTTCCTGGCGGCGACATGCCCACCGCGGGTGTGACGCTGGTTGGAGTGCTGCCCTCACACCGGCGGAAGGGCATCCTCACGAAGCTGATGCAGCATCAGATCGCCGACATCCACGCGAGAGGAGAGCCGCTGGCGGCTCTATTCGCGTCCGAAAGCACGATCTATGGGCGTTACGGCTATGCGGTCGCATCATTGCAAGGGGGCACGGATATCGAACGTGACCGAGCCACCTTTCGGGATGACCCCGGGGCGGTGGGCGCTGTTCGTCTCGTGCGGGCCGAGGAGGCCCCGAAGCTCTTCGATCCGATCTACGAGCAGGTGCGCCGGAGCAGGCCGGGGATGTACACACGGACTGAGGATTTCTGGGCTGTGCACACCCTCAACGACAACTCCCAACACCGGCGCGGCACGGGCCCACTGTTCTGCGCGCTCCATCAAACCTCAGGACGGCCCGACGCTTACGCGTTCTACCGCGTCAAGAAGGACTGGAACGGCTCGCCGGCCAGCCAGCTGATCGTCCGGGAAGCCCTCGGTATCGATGCTGCTGCTACTCGAGAGATCTGGCGGTTCCTATTCGGGATCGATCTCATTGACAGGATCCAAGCTCGTTCGCTTCCCATCGACCACCCTCTTCACCTGATGCTTCGGGAGCCGCGCCGGCTGCGCCAGACGATCGGCGATGCGCTGTGGCTGCGGATCGTCGACGTCGAGGCCGCTCTGGCAGCGCGATCGTTCGCGACCGCCGACCGAGTGGTTATCTCGATCGAAGATCCCCTTTGTCCCTGGAATGCGGGGCCGTTGCTGCTCGACACCACCGGTACGAGTGTGTCGGTAACCAGCACAGAAGACAGACCCGAAGTCACTCTCACCGCGTCGGATCTTGCCGCCGTCTACCTCGGAGGGTTCACGCTGGCTCAGTTCGCGCGTGCGGGCCTGGTAGAGCCGAGCGACGCGCTGGAGCGGCTGGACGCCATGCTCCACACGAACATCGCGCCGTACTGTTCGGGAACCTTCTAGGTTTTCGATTTTCGTGGTTGAGGCCGCCCACGCTATGCATGGCCAGGCTCGCAAAGATCAGGTTACAAGGGAGACCAGTTTCGGGGGCTTGATTACTACCTTCGAGGGCTCGCCGCCGTCCAGATAGGTGCGGACCTTGTCGGAAGACAGGGCCAGCTCCTTCATCTCGGCCTCGTCGATGTCCGGCGATACGGACAGGGTGTCGCGGACCTTGCCGTTCACCTGGATGATCATCGTCACCTCTTCTTCTGCCGCGAGCGCTTCGTCGAACTCGGGCCACCCATCCTTGTGGATGGACGTTTCGTGACCGAGACGGTGCCATTGCTCCTCGGTGATGTACGGCGCCATGGGCGCCAACAGCTTCAGTAGCGTCTCGACCAGCTCACGGGTCACCGCCCGGCCCCCGCGGCCCTCGGCCTGGTAGCGATAGCCGTGATTCACCAGCTCCATCAGTCGGGCGATGGCGGTATTGAACGAGAACTCCCGGTAATCCTTGGTTACTACCTTGATCGTGCGGTGGATGTGTCTCCGCAACTCGGTTTCGGCAGCTTCGTCACCGGCATCTTCAGATATCCCGCGTACTTGCTCGCACAAGCGCCATACCCGTTGGAGCCAGGGGAAGGTGACCCGGCCGATCGCGGTGACGCCTTCTTCGGGCCAGTCGATCGGTTGCTCGGCCGGGCCGTAGAACAACAGATACAGGCGGAGGGCGTCGGCTCCATACAGCTCGAGGGCCGCGCTGGCCTCGACGATGTTGCCACGGGACTTCGACATCTTCTTGCCACCCATGGTGACGACGCCGTGGTTCAACATGTTCGGGTAGGGCTCGGGGTCTCGCACCATCCCCATGTCCATCATCACCTTCTGGAAGAAGCGGGCATAGATCAGGTGGCCCACCGCATGCTCGATCCCCCCGGTGTATTGATCGGTGGGCATCCACGCATCGGACTTCGCGCGGTCGAAGGGGGCTTGGTCGTTGTCGGTGTCGGTATAGCGATGGAAATACCACGCGGAATCTACGAATGTGTCCATCGTGTCGGTATCCCGCTGGGCCGGGCCCCCGCACTGTGGGCAATCGACGTTCACCCATTCGTGCACGGTCGCCAGAGGAGAGCGCTCTCCGGTCGGCTTGAAGTCGACGACGTCCGGCAATTCGACGGGTAGTTGGTCGTCGGGAACGAGAACCTCACCGCACCGCTCGCAGTGGATGATCGGTATCGGCGTTCCCCAGTAACGCTGCCGGCTGATCAACCAGTCACGCAACCGGAAGTTCTTAGCGCGCCGGCCCAGTCCCTGCTCTTCCAGCCATGCGATCACGGCGTCTACCGATTCCGACGCCGGCGTCCCGTCGAAGTCACCGCTGTTCACCATGACCCCTTCGTGGGGCCAGGCATCGGTCATCGTCATCGGATCCAGCTCACGCCCTGGGGGACTGATGACCACGCGGACCGGCAGCCCATGCTGACGGGCGAAATCGAGGTCGCGTTGGTCGTGTGCGGGAACCGCCATGATGGCCCCCGTGCCGTAGTCCATCAGCACGTAGTCGCCCACCCAGATCGGGATCTTCTCGCCGTTGACCGGATTCGTCGCGTACTTTCCTAAAAACATGCCCTGCTTGGGATGGTCCATGGACAGGCGATCGATCTCGGTCAGCGTGTCGACCTGTTTCCGGAAGTCGGCGAGCTCCAACTCCTTGTCGGTTCCCGCGACCAGCTGTTCGGCCAGCGGGTGCTCGGGGGCCAGGACAAAGAAGGTGGCACCCCACAACGTGTCGGGGCGAGTAGTGAAAACGGTGACCGGCTCACCGATCCCATCGAGCTTGAAATCGACTTCCGCGCCGAACGAGCGCCCGATCCAATTTGTCTGAAGGGTTTTTAGCCGCTCGCTCCAGCCTGTGCACAGCACCAGGTCGTCGAGGAGCCTGTCTGCGTATTCGGTGGTCCTGAAGAACCACTGCGATAGATAGCGCTTGACGACGAGTGTGTCGCAGAGCTCACACCGTCCTGCGATCACCTGCTCGTTCGCGAGAACGGTCTTGTCCTTCGGACACCACCACGCGCCGGTCTCCTTACGGTAGGCGAGACCGCGCTCGTAGAAGCGGAGGAAGAACCATTGGTTCCAGCGGTAATAGTCCGGCTCGCAGGTGGACAGCGTTCGGTCCCAGTCGAACGAGCAGCCGAATCGCTTGGCAGAAGAACGCCAGATGGCGATGTTCCTATCGGTCCACTCCTTGGGCGGCGTACCCCGCTTGATGGCGGCATTCTCTGCAGGCAACCCAAAGGCGTCGAATCCCAGTGGGTTAAGCACTTCATAACCCTGCATGCGCACGAAACGAGCTATCGAGTCGTGGATCGCGAAGATCTCCACATGCCCGACGTGCATGTCTCCTGAGGGGTAGGGATACATCGTCACGATGTAACGTTTCTTGCTGGGGTCGGGGAAGTCGCGCGCAGCCCAGTACTTGCCGCCGATCCATTCCTTCATCCAGCGGTCTTCCACCGACTTGTGGTCGTACTCGCGCTCCATCAAGGAACATTAATCGGCGCGCACGCATGGGGCCTTCAGGAACTAGGGCAGCCGGCAAAAGGAGCGCCGGAGAATTCCGGAAGCCGTTGCAGCGTGCGCAACCGCAAGACCTTGCGTTGGGTACGGCTCGGGCGGTAGATCAACACGCCCGCCCCCGGCCGGAAGAAGCGGCGCACCACCTTGTACCTGACCGGCGAAACTCCCCTTTCGGTAGCCCCAGAGATGACAATCGAGCCGCGCGGTGTGCAGGCTTCGCCATCGAGGTGGCCGACACTGCCGCCATAGGCGAACAACCCATCGAAGGGAGTACCCGTCGCCGTGACCGGCGCGAGACCAGGGGCGGAGTAGGTGTAAACGCCCTCGAACTGGGTCGAAGCTCCCGCGGCGACGTCGATAACCACCTCGTCTCCCGGGACCGAATCGATCCGTGCCAGCGAGTTGAGATGAGGGGCCGGCAGCACGGGCGTCGGCTCCCATTGGGGGATGGGGGCCGTCAGGATGGAGCCTCGGGCCAGGCGGACGACAACGAAGGCCCGGCATCCGTTGGCTCCAGAGGGGTCGAGGGCGATGCGGACGGTGTCTGGCTTGCCGTCGCCATCGACATCTCCCCGCAGCGATCCTGGTCTGAGCAGGTTCGGCGCCGACGCGATCGCGGCCTCGTTGGCGCAGCCCCCCGGTGTGGGTGTGGGCGACTGCGTGGGTGTTGCGTTCGGCGATGGGGAGGGCGTCACGCTGAGCGTGCTATCCGCAGAGGGCGTGGCCGATGCAACCGTGGAAGTGGGAGCCGGCGCCGGACGATCCTGGCTGCACGCGGTTAGACCCGCCACGGACAGGACAAGGACGATCACCACACTCTTCACCGGCGAGAAGATACCGAGGCTCGCCGGAAGGGTGGTGTGGACCGGCCGGCGAGCCTCGGAGATCGAGCTACAAGCTGAGCCTTGGGCGCCACCATCTGCGGGTCACCATGAGGCCGATCAGCACCAGCAAACCCAGAGGCACGATAAAGGCGGCTCCGACTATCACCGCGGAGACCATCCCGAGCAGAACCGCTCCGGCTCGCCTCCACGCCTTCTGGATCGAGTTGTCGTGGTGGGCGACGGCCCCGATCTGAGTGAGGCCGACGGTGATCGTGCTCATCGCGGTCTGGTTGTCGAGGTAGCGAAGCTGACCCTTGAGACGCTCGATCTCGAGCTGAACCCCTTCGAGGTGCTGCTCGACGGTGATCGTGGCCGAGACCGACTTTGCCCTATTCATCAGGTTGAGGAGCACGGCTTCCTGAGCTTTTGCGTTGCGCAGGCGCGCCTGGAAGTCAATGAATTCTTGAGAGACATCCTGGCCCGACACGTTCTCGCGCGTCACCTTTCCCAATCCCTTCAGGTCGGCCAGAGCGGCTTCGAAACGCGTTTCCGGAACCCGTATCACGACCGTTCCGGTCGGGTTGCTGGCGCTTCCCACCGTGGTTGACAGCACGTACCCTTGGTAGCGCCCGGCGATCTGAACCACCTGCTCGAGGCCAGGATGAAACTTCCCGCGTTGCAGAGCAAGATCGACATCGGCGGTCTTGATGATCTTGGGTCCGATCTGGGGGAGGGAGGTGCTTTGGAAGCCCGCGTCGATCGCTCCGGGCGCCGCGTTCGGAACCGCTTGAGCCCGGAGGGATCCTTTGACCTGAGCGGAATCAGTACCCCCGGCAACGCCTGTGGTCGCCCCCGAGTTCGTTCCCGATGCGCACCCCACCGCCCAGGACGCGACCAATAGTCCTGCCACGATCACGCCGATCCGTCGGAACCTGTTCATGTCCTGCCTCCTGTCGCGGGTTTTGCTCGTTGGACGCAGGCGGGAGCCGGGAAAGTTCCCGGAGGTTCGGATCGAACGCGGCGATCAAGGAATGCCACGGGGTCAGCGGTGCTGCGTGTTTAAGAGGGCCCCGGTGTCTGAGGGGTGCTCATCGCCGAACGGGGCGTGGTGTCGACCGTCAGGGTGAAGACATCCGGCCGGGCATAGTGGCCGACGACGTCGAGCTCGCGACGGGACGCCCGGGCGCGGGTGACATCCAGCTCGGCATAGAGGATCTCTTCCCTTTCGGTGACCGGCCCCGCAAGGATGTCGCCCTCCGGCCCGACGATCGTCGAACCACCTCGGCTCAACCAGTCGTCGTCACCCCCGTAGAGCTCGCCTCGCCATTCCTCCGGGATGTCCGACCCCCGCTGGCACGGGGCAACCCCGATAACGAAGCACCTGGCCTCCTTTGCGATATGCCGGAGAGTGGCGACCCAGGCATCGCTGTTGTCCCACGTGGGCGCGACCCATACCTCCACGCCCTGCGCATAGATCGCGGCGCGAGCCAGCGGCATGTAGTTCTCCCAGCAGATCAAACCCCCGAGGCGCCCGAAAGGAGAGTCGAAGACGTCCAGCGTCGATCCGTCGCCCATCCCCCACACGAGCCGCTCGCCACCTGTAGGCATCAGCTTCCGATGCTTGCCGATCAGCGCCCCCGTGTCGCTGAAGTAGAGCAGCGTGTTGTAGAGGGTGCTGCCGTGGGTCTCCCGTTCGTTGACGCCGATAGCGAGATAAGCGTGAGCCGACTTCGCTGCGGCACCCAAACGTTGGGTGGCAGCACTCGGCACGACAACAGATTGGTCGGCAAGTCTGCCAAATAGAGCTTCGTCTTCCCACGCGGTGGCGCGCCATACCCAATCGGGATAGGCAGGAACGAACGCCTCCGGGAACACCATCAAGCCGGCGCCGTTCGATGCCGCTTCCTTTATCAGCGCACAGGTCTTGTCGATCGTCGCCTCTCGATCGAGAAAGACGGGAGCAGCCTGCACCGCGGCCGCAGTCACCTTCGTCATGTCACTCCTTGATCGCGAAG
>DATAPE010000021.1:0-14584 GCA_036265345.1 Actinomycetota bacterium | reverse complement strand
AGGTTCTCGAGATCTTTGTTGGTAGCGCTGCGGACTTTGACCAGATAGCAATCCTCACCGGCGATCCGGTGGAACTCGAGCACGTCGGGCTCTTCACAGATACGAGCCACGATGGGGTCGTCGATGGCGAACTCGTCCCCTTCGGCGAGGGTCACCATCACGAAGGCAACGTGCGGGCGGTTGAGGAGCCTGGGCTCGAGCACCGCGGTGTAGCCCGCGATGATCCCGCGCTGCTCCAGCTTTTTGATCCGTTCGTGGACGGAGGGGCCCGACAGGCCAACCTCTTTGGCGATCGACGCGACCGACATGCGGCCGTCTTGCCGGAGCAGGCGCAGGATCTGACGGTCTAGGACATCCGGACCTGCGGTCATGGGCTTAGCGGCCTCTGATCCCGCGGATGCCGCAAGCGGGGCGCTTGAACGACAGCACGGGGTCAAGGCGCCACAGGACCTGGGTAATGGTCTTGTCCATCCGATTCACCTCCTAAAGCTACTCTCCTAGGAACTACTTTCCTAGGCCTACATAGGGTTCAACCTGCATAATTGAGAAAGATTCCCCTCTGAGCCAACGAAATCGTAGCAGAGCTACAGGGCCGGGCCCGCCCCGGCGGTCCCCACCATCACCCCACCGGGGAGGACGGAGGTCCCTGCCGTGGGGACCTTCGGGCGAAGCGAGGGTCGCCGTAGGAAGGCCGACCTCCGTCCGACGCAGGCCGGTCCCGGGTTAGGCGCCCATCCCTACGTGTTGGGCCTGCTGCAGCAGCTTGCCTTCGGTCTGGAGGGCCGGGGCGACCATGACCTCGGCTTTCTGGAACTCCTTGATGTTGGCGTAGCCGCAGGTTGCAAGGCTTGTCCGCAGCGCCCCGAAGAGATTCAAGCGCCCGTCGTTCTCGTGGGCCGGGCCGATGAGGATCTCCTCGAGCGTTCCCCGGGTCGACGTCTTGACGCGGGCCCCCCGTGGAAGCGTGGGGTGGAACGTTGCCATGCCCCAGTGGTAGCCCCGCCCGGGAGCCTCGGTCGCCGCCGCCAGGGGCGAGCCCACCATTACCGCGTCGGCCCCGCAGGCGATGGCCTTGGCGATGTCGCCGCCGGTCCGCATCCCGCCATCGGCGATCACGTGGCAGTAGCGGCCGGTCTCGTCGAGGTGCCGGATGCGGGCGCCAGCCGCGTCGGCGATCGCGGTCGCCTGCGGCACTCCCAGCCCGAGCACCCCTCGGGTCGTGCACGCGGCGCCGGGACCCACGCCGACCAGAACCCCCATCGCGCCGGTACGCATGAGGTGCAGGGCGGTGGAATAGGAAGCGCATCCACCGACGATCACCGGCAGCTCGTTCGTGGAGATGAAGCGTTTCAGGTTCAGCGGCTCGGTCCGCGTGGATACGTGTTCTGCTGACACCACCGTCCCCTGTATGACGAGGATGTCGAGCTCGGCTTCGAGAGCCGCTTTGTAGTGGGCCTCGACCCGCTGGGGGGTCAGTGAAGCCGCCGCCGTCACGCCCGCGTCCTTGATCTCGCGGATCCGCTCTCCGATCAGCTCTTCCTTCACCGGCTCCCGGTACAGCTCCTGCATCCGCAGGGTGGCCTTGTCGTTGTCCAGCTCGGCGATCTCGGCAAGGACAGAGTCGGGATCCTGGTAGCGCGTCTGGAGACCCTCGAGGTTGAGGACTGCGATGCCGCCGAGCCGTCCGATCTCGATCGCCGAGGCCGTGGAGACGACCGCGTCCATGGCTGAGGCCATCAGCGGGAGCTCGAACCTGAACGCATCGACCTCCCACGAGATATCGACATCATCGGGATCCCGGGTCCTCCGCGAAGGCACGATCGCGATGTCGTCGAACCCATAGGCCCGGCGCCCCGACTTGCCGATCCCGATCTCTATCTCCACCTAGCCGCTCCTCAGCTCGCCGGATCCCAGGCTACCGTTTGGGGAGGTGGAGGCTGCGTGTTTTTCCCGACTCCGGCCCATCAATGTTCGCGGTCCTGTCTCACCAGCCGGCCCGCCAGCTCGTCGTCCAGGAGCTGCACGTCGGCGTCGACCATCAGGTTCACGAGCTCGTCGAAACTCGTTGCCGGTTGCCAGCCCAAGATGCGCTTCGCCTTGGAGGCATCTCCGCGCAGGTCCGGGACCTCCGCCGGCCGGAAGTAGTTGGCATCGATCTCGACGTAACGCTCCCAGTCGAGATCGAGACGAGCGAATGCCTTCTCGGCGAACTCCCGGACGGTGTGGTTCTCTCCGGAGGCGATGACGAAGTCGTCGGGTTGGTCGTGCTGCAGCATCATCCACATCGTCTCGACGTACTCGGGGGCATAGCCCCAGTCCCGGCGCGACTCGAGGTTTCCAAGGAAGAGCTTGTCCTGGATCCCCGCCTGGATCCGGGCGACCGCGCGGGTGATCTTCCTGGTCACGAAAGTCTCGCCTCTCCTGCTGCTCTCGTGATTGAAGAGGATGCCGTTCGTGGCAAACATCCCATACGCCTCCCGGTAGTTAACGGTCATCCAGAACGCGAACGCTTTGGAGACCCCGTACGGGCTGCGCGGATGAAACGCTGTGGTCTCGCTCTGTGGAGGAGGCGCCGAGCCGAACATCTCCGACGACGATGCTTGGTAGAAGCGAGTTTCTATCCCCGAGGCGCGCACCGCCTCCAGCATGCGAACGGTTCCCATGGCGGTGGCGTCGGAGGTGTACTCGGGGATCTCGAACGAGACCTTGACATGACTCTGTGCGCCCAGATGGTAGATCTCGTCGGGCTCGAGGTTGCGGATCAGGTTGACCAGCGAGCCGGAATCCGACAGATCGCCATAGTGCATGAAGAAGCGCACGCCGCTCTCGTGCGGATCGCGGTAGATCGGATCGAGGCGCTGCGTGTTGAAGGACGACGAGCGGCGGATCAGACCGTGCACGTCGTAGCCCTTGCCCAACAGCAGCTCTGCTAGGTAGGAGCCGTCCTGACCGGTGACCCCGGTGATGAGCGCCCGCTTCATCGCAGCAGGATAAGGCTCGACGGGCAATCGCCACTTCGAACGAATTTCTGACCCCGTTCGCGTCATTTATCCCCACTCTCCAGGCGTAGGCGCTTCACAAGCGCACTTTGTGCTCCACTTCACCCCCGAGAAGCGTGCTAGCCTCCACCCTCACCCGTTGATGGGGTCCGGTCAGACCCCTCGTGAGCATCCACCGGGGCGACCCCACCGCCCCCGCCGCACACGACGAGCCCACGCGGCTCCACAGGAAAGAGGCCCAGAACATGGACCACTTACATTTCGGAGCGCGCTCGCGCCGCAAGGCGCGACGCCGACAGCTTCTCGTCACCGCATGGTTGGCGGGGATGGTCGCCGCGTTCTTCGGCGTTCCGGGATCGAATGCCGCGTTCGAGATCTTCCACCTGGTGGGACAGTCGCCGGGGCTTGCTGCGGGGAGCATCCCGTCCCGGCATGTCAGCAACGGTGCCGAGGATCTAGGCAGAAGGCTCTCCGAGCTCCACACCCGACCCCACTCCGTGCTGCATACGGCGGGCGAGCGCAACGACACCGGCGCTAAGGAGAAGCTGCATAAGGCGCACAAACCGCAACCGCGTCCGTCCGTCAAACCGGGCCCGGCCCCCGTCTCCACGCCCACGCCCGTACCTGCTGCTCCCGCCGGCTCGATCGCCGGCGTCGTTTACTCGGCGGCTGCCGACGCAGGGATCAGCGGCAGCTATCTGCTCTCGGTGGCGCAGTGCGAATCCAACCTGGATCCCGGCGCTTACGGCGCGGGTGGGTACTACGGGCTCTTCCAGTTCGATCAACCGACGTGGAGCGCCTACGGCTACGGCTCGATCTACGACCCGGTGGCGCAGGCACGCACGGCGGCTCGCCTCATCGCGGAGGGAGAAACCAGCCGCTGGCCCAACTGCGCCTAACGGGTCACGAAGTCCTGTAGTAGCGGATGTGCGCGGTCATCAAGGGATCTGGCGTTTGTCGCGAGAGACGCCGCCGGCTCCGATCCGCGCTTAGATGGCGCTAGCGGGCTTTCATGAAGTAATGGACGTGGTCGGCGGTGAAGGGATAGGCGCCGTCGTCCCTCATGAACTCCTGCACGGTCGATGGCAGTTGGTCGAAGGAAACGTCCTCGAACCCGAGCCGCTGATAGAACGGCAGGCGCTCGGCATGACAGCACAGAAACATCGAGCCGCCCCTGCTGTTCATGGCGGCCTGCATAAGCTGGGTGCCAAGGCCGCTCCCCCTGCGGTCCGGAGCTACCAGGACGTCTTCAACGATCACTGTCTGGGGTTCGATCTCGATCAGAGTGAGGGCACCGACGATGGCCCCCTGCCGCGCGACGAATGAAACTCCCACCGACAAGTGGGGGTCTTCCCAGTCGTGAGTTGCGTAGAAGGTCTCGAGGTCTTGCTTGTCGTGCCGCGTGGCCCGCGTGATCAGCATCGGACTGCCCCTCAGCTGCTCTGAGTAAGTCCGCAGCTGGTGTCCGACCTTCCCACCGGCATCACGCTGCCGCCTTCAGCTTGTCCGAGGCGGCGCGTAGCTGGCCCAGGACCGCATCCGGGACCGAGACATGGCACTTACCCCCCGGCAGTCCCCGGTCGGGCCGCATGTCCCCGTGGTAGTCGCTGCCGCCGGAAACGATCAAGCCCTTGGCCTCGCCGAGCGCGCGGTAGGGCTCTTGTTCGGTCTCCGGCAGATCCCCGTGGTAGCCCTCGATACCCTGCAGTCCCGCTTCGACCAGAGCATCGACGAACACCTCGAGGTCGTCTATCGCGAGGTTCAACGTGAACGGGTGCGCCAGAACGGGCACCACCCCGGCCGCTGTCATCAGGTCGATGGCTTCGACCGGCTTGTAGAGCTTGCGCGTGAGGTAGGCCTTGGCGCCCTTGGCGAGGTACTCGTCGAACGCAGCCTGATAGTTCGGAACGACACCGTGCCGCACGAGGACCGCGGCGAAGTGCGGACGGCCGATCTGGGAGCCGGGGCCACCGGCCTCCATCTCGACCTCTTCGAACGTGGTCGGAACCCCAAGCTCGTTGAGCTTTTGAACCATGAGCTGGTTGCGATTAGCGCGGTGGAACTGGAGGTCCCTCAACGCCGCCGAGAGCCCATTCTCTCCATCCGGGATGAAATAGCCCAGGAGATGCATCGTGGGCCGTTCGGTAGGCCTGAAGCCCCGCTCGCGAAGGTCTTCGACGTCGCACGAGATCTCGACTCCCCTCACGACCTCTACCCCGGCGCGACTGCCTTCACTTACGGCTTCGTCACAGCCCGCGTCATTGTCGTGGTCCGTGACGGCGATCGAATCGAGGCCCGCGGCGGCGGCCTTGCGCACCAGCTCCGTCGGAGAGTCCCCGCCGTCGGAGATCGTGGTGTGCGTATGAAGATCGATCATCGGCGGGAGCGGCTCACGCTTCGAGGTACTTGAGCTCGACGAGCTTGTCCATGACCTTCTTCGCGGACAACTCCACGTCCTCGGTCTCGGTCTTGCAGACGACCTCGGCGCCTGCGGGGGCCTCGTAAGGATCGTCGACCCCGGTGAAGCCCTTGATCTCTCCGGCACGAGCCTTGGCATAGAGGCCCTTTACGTCGCGGCTCTCACACACCTCGATGGGTGCATCCGCGAACACCTCCACGAAGTCCTTGGACATCGCTCTGGCTTCCTCGCGGATCGCGCGGTACGGGGATATCGCGGCGGTGATCACGAATACACCGTTGCGCTGCAATAGATGCGCGACGAACGCGATGCGCCGGATGTTGGTGTCGCGGTCCTCCTTGGAGAAGCCGAGCCCCTTCGAGAGGTTCTCGCGGACCACGTCGCCGTCGAGGATCTCGACCGGCACGCCTGCTTGCAGCAGCTTCTCTTCCACCATATGGGCGATCGTCGTCTTGCCCGAGCCTGAAAGGCCCGTGAACCAAATGACGACCCCCCTTTCTCTGTTCGCTTGCTTCATAGCGTTCCTCCGTTACTCAGAGCGGTTTTCCCCAACGCCCCCTGGGCAGGCGGCAGACCGAACAGGTCGAGGATCGTGCAGTGGACATCCCACAGATGGAGACCATCTCGTTGCCCCGGTGTTTGGCCGGGGGCGTTGTTCAGGAGGAATATCCCGAACTCGGCGTGGTTCGCTTCGTCCGGGCCGGTGTCGTTCTCGAACGTATAGGTGGAGCCGTGGCCCACCGAGCCCACGCTGCGCCACCGAAGGTTCCCGAAGATCACGATCAGGTCGGGCGCCACGCCGTTCTGGGTCTCGTAGATGTCTTCAGGCTTAAGCGCCTTGTTGCCGAGCGGGTTGCCCTCGTGGTCGACCATCGCTTCGATCTTGCGAACCAGCTCGTCGCGCACCCGGTCGTAATCGCCTGCCGGGATGGAGCCATTGGGCTCGCGCCCTTCGACGTTCAGGAAAAGTCTCCCGTAGTAGCCGCCATCGGCCCACGCGGTGGTCTTGGACCAATCGATCGTCATCTTGTTGATCGGAGTCATCTCCGACGGCATCGGCTCCTCGAACGTGAGGTAACCCTCCTGCACGAGCCACTCGTTGAAGCAGATGCCGCCGATCATTGCCTTGGCACCGTGGTCGGAAACCACCAGGACCGTGGTGGAGTCGTCGGCGTACTTGCTCAAAAGGTCGCCGATCTTGCCGTCGAGGAAGCGGTAGTACTCGCGCAGCGATTCCTTGTACGGGTTGTTGGGGTCGTAGCGCGGGTGCTCCGGGTCGATGAAGCTCCAGATCCCGTGGTTAAGCCGGTCGGGCCCCATCTCCGTCATCGCAAAGAAGTCCCACGGCTTGGTCGACAGCAGGTAGTCCGCGGTCTTGAACCTTTGCTCGGTCATCTTGTAGGCCTCGTCGAGGATGTACTGCGTGTTGTCGGTGCGGAAGTTACGGATGTCGAAGATGTAATCGCCGACCTTCTCTTCGAGCTCTGCCTTCAGCTCTTTCGGATAGGTGTACTCGGCGTCGTTGCTGGGGGTGAGGAAGCATCCGATCTGAACGCCCTTGAGGGCTTTCGGCGGATAGGAGGGGGGCACCGACATGACGATGCAGTCCTTGCCTGCCTCCGAGAGGATGTCCCACACCGTCGGCTCCTTGATCGCCCAGGAAGTGGCGAAGGCGAGCCCGTCGTAGGTGTAGTCCTTCCGGTTCCGGAAGCCGTAGATACCAAGCGTTCCGGGATCCTTCGACGTCATCATGCACATCCATGCGGGAACGGTGATGGGCGGTGTGATGGATTCGAGGGGGCCCCACACGCCGTTCTCACGGAGCTTGGTCAGATTGGGGATCTCGTCTGCGTATTCGTCGAACACGTGACGCGGAGGGGCGCAGTCCAGGCCGATCACCATCACCTTCTTGCGGGACGGATCAGCTTTAGGACGGGGTGCCTCCGCCGGGCGCTTGCCGAGTCGCTTGAGGAACCCCATCGCTATGCCTTGCTCCGCGCGTCATCGATCAGGATGCGAGCCACCTCGGGTCTGGAGAACTCGGGGGGTGGCTCGGTTCCTTCCTGGAGCATCTGACGCACTTGGGTTCCGGACAGGTGCACGTGGTGCTCGGGGTCGTGGGGGCAGGTCTTGGCGGAAGCCATGGAGTCGCACGTCCTGCAGAAGAACGAGTGTTCGAACTTCAGCGGCTGGATACCCAACTCGTCGCCCTCGAAGGTCTCGAAGATCGCCTGGGCGTCGTAGGTGCCGTAGTAATCGCCGACTCCGGCGTGATCGCGGCCGACGATGAAGTGCGTCATCCCGTAATTCTTGCGGAGCAGCGAATGCCAGATCGCTTCGCGGGGGCCGGCGTAGCGCATGGCTGCCGGGAAGACCGACAGGATCACGCGGTCGTGGGGGTAGTAGTTCGCCATCAGAACTTCGTAGCACTTCATGCGGGTGTCGGCGGGGATGTCGTCACCCTTGGTGCCGCCGACCAGAGGATGGATCACCAAGCCGTCGACCATCTCGAGGGCGCACTTAGTCAGGTACTCGTGGGCGCGATGGATGGGATTGCGGGTCTGGAACGCAACGACGCTCTTCCATCCTCGCTCGCCGATCTGCTCCCGCAGCTGCAGCGGGGTGAAGCGATAGCTTGCGAATTCATCGCCGAAGACGTTCTCGAGCACGGTGACCTCTCCGCCCACATAGTGGTGCGGTAACGAAGTCAGGTACGCCACGCCTGGATGCTTCTCGTCGGTCGTTCCGTAAGTGTGCTGAGCTTCCTCCAACGGGTCGAACTCGTAGATCTCTTCAACATCGATGATCGCAACCGGCCGGCCCTCATGAGTGATCGCCGCCTGCAGGCCCACCGTCAGTTGGGATAGCTCCTCGTCGGTCACCGGTAGCGTTATCGGAAGGCTCCAGGGCAATCCGTTCGCCAGCCTCATCTCGGTGACTACCGACGAGTAGTCATCCTTGGTCATGAAGCCGCGATTCGGCGACACTGCACCTACCGCCAGCAACTCCAGATCGGACAGGACCCGGCGTGAGGCAGCAGCGATGGTGGGGAGATCTGCGGCCTTGTCGCGAAGCTCCGCGACGTCCTCTTCGGCGGCCATGCGAAGCTCTAACGACCCACCGTGTGGGGGCGCGCCGGGGACATCCTTCAAAGTAGTGGGCATAACGATCCTTCCGTCCGACTGTGGGCGAGCGCATCTGAGAGGAGGCGTTGCGCACTCCAGCACTCCTATAACACTCTTACCCTATCAGGTCTTAGAGGGGCCGTGAAGCCGGAGGCCGGACGCGAAAATGCACCCGTCGAGCCTTATTCCCGGCAAGCCGGTTTACAACTCAACGGATGCAGTACGAACTATAGGAACTCAAGGGACGGTGCGCAAGATGCACGACGAAGATTTCTTCGCGGCCTCGGGAAAACGATCCGGCCGGCCGCGGCGGGCCGAGGTTGGGGGCCGTAGGAGAGGCAGCAGGCACTAGCGGCGGCTGAGTCCGCCCTCTCTATCGGGAAGGGACATTGCCGGCATCGCGGGGTGGGGCGGCGGCCTCACGAGTGGTTCCCCCTACGTCTCTGGGTCCGGACCGGCCGCTTCCGGGGAGCCGCCTCTCGCCATTGCCGGGCGTTGTCGGCTATGGCAGGATGCCCCCGGCCTCCCCGCCCTTGCTTGTCCCGGCGGCGTGAGTGGAACGGTCCACGGGGCCGCGCAGGACCGGAGCCGACGAAACGGGGAACTTTGCAGCGACGAGGTGGGCGCGCATGGATCGCGGCTGTGATGTTGGGAAGCCTGCTTATCCCCACGGTTGGATCTCTGGCAAGAACGCACACGTCGAAGCTCCAGCAGATCGAAGATCAACGTAAACAGATCGCTCGCCGGCTGGCCGGACGGACGGCGCACGCGGCCACTCTGCGGTCCCACATCAACATCCTCAACGACGCCATCAATGGCCTGCAGGTACAGATCAACAAGCTGGACGCCATGATCCGGCGCGTGCAATCGCAGGTGCGCACCGCCCAAGCCCACATCGATGCAACGCAGTCGCAGATCGACAAGATCAAGCATCTTGCAACGAAGCAGGCGATCATGCTCTACAAGACCGGCGGCACTCAAACACTCGACACGCTGCTCAATTCGAAGTCTCTGACCGAGCTCGATAACCGAGTCGAGCTACTCGGCGTTGCGGCCAGCCAGAACACTGCCGCGTTGATCAGATTCGGACGTCTGGAGGCCCAGCTCGAGGTCGAGCACCAGGCTCTCTTCAATCGCCGCACCCAGCTGAACGACGAACGGGGCGCAAAGCAGCAATCACTCGGCAAGCGAGCCCATCTTCGGAACCGCGTCGCCGCAGACCTGACCGCTCTGAACGGCAAGATCCGCGCCGACAAGGACAAGGAGCGGGGCCTCGCCAGCCAGGAGAAACGGATCCGGATCGTGATCGCGCAAGCTCAAGCGAAGCATGCCGTGACCGTCACAGATATCTCCTCGCAGGGATTCATCTGGCCCTTGAACGGCCCGATCACGTCGCCGTTCGGCTTGCGGTGGGGAGCCCTCCATCCGGGGATAGACATCGGCGGTTTCACCGGTGAGCCGTTCGTCGCCGCGAAGGGGGGCCGCGTCATATACGCGTCGTGGATGGATGGGTACGGCAACGCGACGATGGTCGACGTTGGCGGCGGCATCGTGACGCTGTACGGCCACCAGGTCCGGCTGGGAGTAAGCGTGGGGCAAACCGTGAACCAGGGCCAGGTGATCGGCTACGTGGGATGCACTGGTCTCTGCACGGGTCCCCACTTGCACTTCGAGGTCCGGGTGAACGGCACCGCTGTCGATCCGATGCAATTCCTGCCCTAAGCCAGCCCGAACAAGCGCAGCGTTAGGCGAAGTGAGTTTCCATCCACGCGATCGCGAATGAAACCAGCTCTCCTGCAGGAAACAACACCGAGCGCGATTCGCCGATCCGTCGCTGGCGGCCGATTCCCGCGGCCAGAGCCTCTTCGGCGATCACTTGGAAAGAGTCCCGGTCGCCAACGACCGGCTTATAAGGGAAAGCCCCCGTTGAGGTGTCGATGTCATGGACCTCTCGCCACTCGATGCCCGTGGGGGTTCTCACGGGCGCCGAGTAATGGACAGACCTCTTGTTCGGCACCTTGGCAAGTTCTTCGGCGTGATGCAGCATCGTGATGGTCTCCAACGGAGCACCCAGCACCAGGATCGATCCCCTCGCCTCGAGAACCTTGGCGAGTGGCGAGCCCGCGCCGTAGGGATGATTGATCGGTTGTCCGGCGGTCAGCCATTCGGCACGGCCCCCAAGGGCAACGAAGCTGGCTTCGGGATGATCGCTGCGCATGGCACCGGGCCAGGTCCGGATACGCTCCGGTAGCCGGCCCACATAGCGGGCGGCCGGCGATACGCCCACATCGAACGCTGGTGGATCGCGAAGGTAGGCGTCCCGCACTGCCTGCGGCCAGCCCCCGTCGTTATCTGCGGGGGCATGATCCCAGCTGGCGAAAGCGACCAGGGTGCCGTCTGCGCCCAGTATCTCTTGGAGCGCCAGAATCAACGAGTCAGCGCCGCCGATCACGTAACCGATAGAGCTGAGACTGGCGTGAACCATCAGAACCTGACCCGGCTCGACGCCGATAGCTCTTAGCTCAGAGATCAGGTCCGATCGCGTTATCGGAGATCTGTTCTCGAAGTCGTCGTTCACCGTGGGTTCCTCACCCCTCGATCGTCTGGACCGTCTTCCTCGAAGGTCTCCCTCGATCCCCGGGCCGGCCGGCCTCGGAGTTCAGATCTCTGTGCAACTTATATATCGGGCCCCAGGGAGCCGTGGTGCACGTGGTGACTGAGGTGCTTTTACGAAAAAGCACCACGGGTACCACAGTCACCACAGCCTTTCGAAAGAGGACACATAAGTCTTCGCTCGGCCCCGACGTGCGCCCGGCCGCCACGTGCGCTCAGCTTGGTGCGGGACAATGATCCAGTGTGAGAGATAGGCGGAAGGCCCGGATTCCTCCGGGCCTTCTGATCCTTGCTTGTCCTGAGCGGACGGTTACATCATGCCGCCCATGCCACCCATTCCGCCCATGCCGCCGCCGTGGTCGTGACCGCCACCAGCAGCGTCTTCCTCTTCGGGCTTGTCCACGATCGTCGCTTCGGTCGTCAGCAACAGCGCTGCGATCGAGGCCGCGTTCTCGAGGGCCGAGCGCGTTACTCGCGCCGGGTCGATGATGCCCTCGGCCAGCAGGTCCACGTACTGGCCGGTCTGCGCGTTCAGTCCGTGGCCGGGCTTCTCGTTCCGCACCTTGTCGATGACAACGCCGCCTTCGAAGCCTGCGTTCTGAGCGATCCAGCGCAGCGGTGCGTCGAGAGCTTCCATCACGATGCGCGCGCCGGAGGCCTCGTCGCCGTGGAGGTCGAGTGCTTCGACCGCCTCACGGGAGCGAACTAGCGTCACGCCGCCGCCGGGAACGATGCCCTCTTCGACCGCGGCACGCGTCGCCGACACCGAGTCCTCGATGCGGTGCTTCTTTTCCTTCAGCTCCACTTCGGTCGCGGCGCCCACTTTCAGCACGGCAACACCGCCGGCCAGCTTGGCAAGCCGCTCCTGGAGCTTCTCCTTGTCCCAGTCGGAATCGGTCCGCTCGATCTCGGCCCTGATCTGATCGATGCGGCCTTTGATCTGGTCCGCGTCTCCGGCGCCTTCGACGATGGTCGTGTTGTCCTTGGAGACCTCGACCTTACGAGCACGGCCCAGCATGTCGAGTCCGACAGACTCGAGCTTCAGGCCGATCTCTTCCGAGATCACCTGTCCGCCGGTGAGGATCGAGATGTCCTGAAGCATCGCCTTACGACGGTCACCGAACCCGGGAGCTTTGACTGCAACCGCTTTGAAGGTTCCTCGGATCTTGTTGACGACGAGAGTCGCAAGAGCCTCGCCTTCGACGTCCTCGCAGATCACTACGAGCGGCTTCCCGCTCTGCGCGACCTTCTCGAGCACCGGCAGGAGATCGCGTACTGAAGAGATCTTCTGCTGCGCCAAAAGGATGTAGGGATCGTCGAGCGAAGCCTCCATCCGGTCCTGGTCGGTGACGAAGTACGGAGAGATGTAGCCCTTGTCGAACTGCATACCTTCGACCAGCTCGAGCTCGAGCCCGAAGGTGTTCGACTCCTCGACGGTGATGACTCCATCCTTGCCAACCTTGTCCATCGCCTCGGCGACAAGCTCGCCGATCTCGGCGTCGTTGTTGGCCGAGATCGAAGCCACGTAAGCGATCTCCTGCCGTCCCTCGACATCGCGCGCCTGCGAACGGATGAACTCAGAGACCGCGGTGACGGCCTGCTCGATGCCTCGCTTCAGCGCCATGGGGTTGGCTCCCGCGGCGACGTTGCGCAGACCCGCGGTCACCATCGCCTGGGCCAGAACGGTGGCCGTCGTGGTGCCGTCGCCGGCGACGTCGTTGGTCTTGGTGGCAACTTCCTTGACGAGCTGAGCGCCCATGTTCTCCCAGGGATCCTCAAGCTCGATCTCTTTGGCGATCGTCACGCCGTCGTTGGTGATGGTTGGCGCTCCCCACTTCTTGTCGAGCACCACGTTGCGGCCCTTGGGGCCCAGGGTTACGCGTACCGTATTGGCGAGGTGATCCACGCCGCGTTCGAGACCGCGTCTCGAATCCTCATCGAACTTGATGATCTTGGACATAGTCCTCTCTTTCTTAGGACCGGCCCACGGAAGGCCCCGCGGCCGGTGACAACCTGGTGTGCTCTCGGATCAGCCGAGGACGGCCAGAACGTCGCGGGCGGACAGGATCAGCAGCTCTTCCCCGTCGAGCTTGACCTCGGTGCCCCCGTACTTCGAGTAGATGACGCGGTCGCCTTCCTTGACGTCCATGGGGATGAGCTCGCCGGTGTCGCTGCGCTTCCCGACCCCCACGGCAAGGACGGTGCCCTCCTGGGGCTTCTCCTTGGCGGTGTCCGGGATGACGATCCCAGAAACGGTGGTCTCTTCACCCTCTTCGGGACGGACCAGGATCCGGTCCTCGAGAGGCTTGATGCTGGTCTTGGTGGCAGTTGCCATGGAAACCTCCTGCTCGGTGGGTTAGCACTCTAAACCGTCGAGTGCTAATGGTAGCCAGCGAGGCGGGGAGTGGTCAAACCGGGAGGGCAAGCCCCCGCTCCTAGGAGACCAGGGACAGGTTCGGGTCGGGCGACGCCTCGAGGCCGTGGTAGATGCCCCGCCGCAGCATCGCCGTCCCGCAGGCTGCCACCATCGCGGCGTTGTCGGTGCAGAGCTCGAGCGGGGGTACGAAGAGGGCCAGGCCCTGGCGTTCGCAAGCTTCCTGCAAGCCCTGGCGCAGCGACGAGTTGGCGGCGACGCCCCCGCAGAGGAACACCCTGGATGCCTGCACATGGTGGGCCGCCGCAAGCGTCTTGGCCACCTCGATATCCACCACCGCTTGTTGGAACGAGGCCGCCACGTCCTCGATCACTATCTTTTCGCCCCGAGCCTCGGCTCGGCGCACGTGATTGATCACTGATGTCTTCAGCCCCGAATAAGAGACGTCGAAGCCCCCGACGTCCACCATCGAGCGCGGAAAGGCGATGGCGGTGGGATCGCCCAGGAGAGCCAGTCTGTCGATCTCCGGTCCCCCCGGGTACTCCAGCCCCAGGAAACGGGCCACCTTGTCGAATGCTTCACCGGCAGCGTCGTCGAGCGTGCCTCCTAGAAGGGTGTAGTCGCCGTCTCCTTGCGCGTCGATCAAGAGCGTGTGCCCGCCGGAGATGATCAGCGCCACGGCGGGGAACTTCGCGTCCTCGTGCGCCAGCAGATTCGAATACAGGTGGGCCTCGAGGTGATTCACGCCCACGAACGGAACGTCGAGCACCGCCGCGATCGACTTGCCCTCGGCAACCCCCACAAGGAGCGATCCGATCAACCCCGGACCGAGGGTGGTCGCCACCGAGTCGAGGTCCCAGAAAGTTGCATCGGCACGGAACAGCGCTTCGGCGATCGTCGGCGTCAGCGCTTCGACGTGCGCTCGCGCCGCGATCTCGGGCACGATCCCTCCGTACTCTCCGTGCAGTTCTCCCTGGGAGGCGATGACGTTCGAAAGGATGGTCCGGCCCCCGCAGACCACCGACGCCGAGGTTTCGTCACACGACGTCTCGAT
>DATAPE010000020.1:0-2863 GCA_036265345.1 Actinomycetota bacterium | reverse complement strand
ACTGGATGAAGTGTTGGAGGAGCTAAAGGGAGAGGAGGAGGCAAGTGGCAGCAACAACGAGTAGCGGCACGGCACAAGTGACGCTTCCGGCCGACGAGCAGATCCTGATCACCAGGGAGTTCGCGGCTCCGAAGCATCTGGTTTACAAGGCGATCACCACACCGGAGCTCGTCAAGCGGTGGTGGAATGCCAAGCGCGGCGAGATGACGCTCGCCGAGATCGATCTGCGGGTCGGCGGCAAGTGGCGTTACGTGATGGTGACGCCCGATGGCTCCGAGGTCGGCTTCCACGGTGAGTACCGGGAGATCGTTCCGAATGAGCGCATCGTGTCGACCGAGGTCTTCGAGGGTGCCCCCGGCGGCGATGAGGGGGGTTCGTTGAACGCGGTGACGCTCGAGGAATCTGACGGCCGCACCACGATGACGGTCCTCATCGAGTTCCCGAGCAAGGAGATCCGGGACATCGTCATCGCGACCGGGATGGAAGCTGGGATGCAGGACGCGTACGACCTACTGGAAGAGGTAGCAGTCTCGCTCGGCTAACACCAACCAGAGAGCGGCCGCAGGGATGTTGTCCCTCGGCCGCTTTCCGTTCCTGATGCAGTGAAGTTGGTTTTGTGGTCGCACGGCCACGGCATGCGGGGCTGGCTCGCACGAAAATCTCAGCCCCCGGCCGGAACCACGACGTTAGCCTTGGTGCTGGCCAGGATGTCCGCCAGCTCTCTAGCGTTGTCTTGCGCGTAGCTTCGATAGCAGTTGTTCATTAGCACGTGCGTTTCCTTGGTGTCGTCGGCCAACTCTTGCAGGATCGGCCCCCAACGTTTCAGCTCCTTTTCGGAATACAGGTACTTGAAGCGCTTGTGGACGTCGCCGCTCTGCCATTCGGCATCGTTGTGGCCGTGGAAGCGCATCACGGCAAGATCGGCGGTAGCGGCCACGACCGGTGGGATCGAGCTGACGAAGCCCTGAGGCATGTCCACGCACACGTACGGGATGCCGTGGCCCTCGAGGAACTCGAGGCTCTCGCTGCGGTTGTCCTCACTCATCCAGGTCTTGTTTCGGAACTCGACACAGATAGGAACCGGAGCGGCCCTCTTGGCGCACTCGAGGATGTAGTTCTTGTTCTTCTTGCCGATCGTGAACCAGTGCGGGAACTGGAACAGCAACGCGCCGAGCTTTCCCGCCTCGGTAAGAGGATCCAGTGCGGACAGGAAGCGGTCCCACACATCGTCAACGGCCTTCGGTTCCAGATCCCCGAGATAGACGTTCTTCTTGTCGGTTTCGACACGGATGTCCTTATAGATCGCTTCCGGCTTGGTGGGATGCTGGGTGAGCAGCGAGAACGCCTTCACGTTGAACTTGAACTTCTTCGGCGTGCGCTCGGCCCACAGCTTCGAGTTGGCTTCCGAAGGCGGGAAGTAATAGGTCGAGTCGACCTCCACCAGAGGAAAGTGAGTGGCGTAGTACTTGAGGCGCTCCTCCGCGCTCGACACCCCGGGCGGATACCACCCCGACTTCAGCAACGTGGGGTCGGTCCACGATGCGGTTCCCACGAGGATTTCTCCCATCAGACGATCTTCACCTCATCTCGAGCGGGCACGCGCGTGGGGCGCAAACCTACGGCCTCTGTCTCCTGCGCGAACACTCCTGCATCCCGAAGGGCGCACCCCCGGGGATCGTTGTTGAAGAACGCGTAGACATCCTCCTCCGGGTTCCATAGGCCGGCGATCCGCTGCGCCCAATCGGTCATGTCTTTGCGCCGGTAGCAGGGCGGGGGCCGGGAGAGACCGTGGTGCCACCTGACGAAGCCCCAGTCCGCGGTCCGCCAGAGCTCGGTCACGGGGCTGCCGTCGCGGTCCGCGAGGCAGCACGCGGCTCCGTGAGCCTCCAGCAACGCTTTCGCCTCCGGCGTGAACCAGGATGGGTGACGAAACTCGACCGCCACGCGGACGGGGGTCGGAAACTCCGCCAGCGTTTGATCGAGGGCCGGAAGATCGGCTTGCAGCGTCGGAGGGAGCTGCAACAAGAGAGGGCCCAACTTCGAGCCGAGGAAGGATGCATTCTTCATGAAGCGGCTCACCGGCTCGGCCGGATCCTTCAGACGCTTGATGTGGGTGAGGTAGCGACTGACCTTGGCGGCGACGATGAAATCCGCGGGGGTGCGTTGGGCCCAGCTTTCGAACGACTCCGCCGTGGGCAGGTGATAGAAGGAATTGTTTAGTTCGACGGTCTGGAAACGCTGCGCATAGAACTCGAGCCATCCCTTCTGGGGAACCCCCTGCGGATAGAAAGCCTCTTTCCAGTGCCGGTACTGCCATCCCGAAGTGCCGATGAAAACAGGCATCACTCAAGCCTAGGAGCGGAATGCGTGTCCCATTGCCACCGCTGCCCTATGACCGCGAAGATGCCCCAACGAAGGACGGAGAGGAGAGCACGTTGAGCGACGAACAGGCGGCACCTGAGACGAAAGGTGTTACGTCGGAGTTACTTGCGACGGTCGACCTTGGCTCTGAGATCGAGGGCATGGCAGGGCGCCAATTTCGAATGCGCATGTTCACCTTCGCGCCTGGAAGCGTCCTCGGCCCGATTCACGACCATAAAGACAGACCAGGCATGGTCTACATACTGCAAGGAACGATCACCGACCATCGAAACGGAGTCGCTACCGACTATGGGCGGGGAGTGGGCTGGCCCGAGGATAGGAACACCACACACTGGCTTGAGAACAGAGGAACGCTGCCGGCGGTGGAGATCTCCATCGACATAGCCAGGCAAGAGTAAGCACCCAAGTAGGGGCGAGATCAGGAGAGGTCCGGGACGCCCTCGAAGGTCGTCGACGCCTCGGCATAGAGACGGCGCGGGAT
>DATAPE010000019.1:0-29457 GCA_036265345.1 Actinomycetota bacterium | reverse complement strand
CTCGGTGATCACTACGGCTTGAGCTTCCTCGGAGATCTCGAGAGGCGCATGTGTCTCGACCATGACCGCTACCTCATCGGTGCGCGTCTTGGTCTTGGATGCTTCTATCGCGGCCGGTTGAGGGCCGTGATGAACGCCTTGTGGATGCAGCGTCATGTATCCCTCATCGATCCCGACGCGGCTGAAGAAGTTACCCGAATGGTAGAAGAGCACCTCGTCCGCGTCGATGTTCGCGTGATAGAAGGGCACCTTCAGAACCTCGGGATCTTCCTCCAGCGGACGCGGCACGAACGAACAGATAACGAACCCTTCATTGGCGAAAGTGCAGTGTGCGGACGGGGGCATGTGGTAGCTGGGGGAGTAGACCGGCCGGTGATCCAGGATGTTCAGCTTCACCGGAGACAGATCGCCCTGCCAGCCCACCACGTCCAGCGGATGCCACGCGAACCATAGCGAGGTGAACTCGCCATCGCGCTTGACGCGCACTTCGAATTCGCCGGCTTCGTCGTGGGGATCGGGCTCGGGAACCACCATGACACCGGGATCGAAGATCGCATGTTTCCCCATAAGGCCCCGATCGGGGAGATGGAACTCGCCGGTTCCTTCGATCACGAACAGGAAGTTGTCCTCACCTTTGGGAACGACGCGATGAGTCGTGCCCTTGGGGATGATCACGTAGTCGCCCTCGTTGTAGGTGAGAGGGCCGTAATCGGTCTCGATAGTTCCACTGCCGCGATGCACGAAATAGCAAACGTCGCCGTCGGCGTCACGCAGGAAGTACGACATAGGGGCCACGGGACGGCTGACAAACAATCTGACGTCGCCGTTGCCCGCGATCAGGCCCCACGTTGTGTTTGCGTCACTCATGTCGCCCGGCTTCATCTCGTTGAGGTTGAACGCCCGGGGCCGGAGCTTGCCTTCGATGCGGGTCCAAGCGGTTGGCGGATGGGTCCGGTAGAGATGGGACGCCCTTCCAAAGAAAGTCTCCCGGCCGTGCTCTTCTTCGAAGGTTCCTCCGGGGATCGCTACGTGCGCTTGCCTCGAGACTTTCCCTTTCGAATGAACTACGTCCACGGCGCTGCCTACAGGTTCCCGCGCGTGTCTTGCTCGCGCTCGATAGCCTGGAATAGAGCCTTGAAGTTGCCGGCCCCGAATCCCTTGGCGCCGTGCCGCTCGATCACTTCGAAGAACACAGTGGGCCGATCCTGAACCGGCTTGCTGAATATCTGGAGCAGGTAGCCGTCCTCATCCTTGTCCACGAGGATCCCGTTACGTTGCAACCCCTCGATCTGGGGAGCTATCTCCGGCACCCTCGCCTTCGCATCGTCGTAGTAGTTCTCGGGCACACGCAGGAATCCGATCCCACGCTCCTGCATGGTTTCCACGGTTGCAACTATGTCTTCGGTGGTAAGAGCGATGTGCTGCACACCCGGGGTCCGGTAATACTCGAGGTACTCGTCGATCTGAGACTTCTTCTTTCCTTCGGCAGGCTCGTTGATCGGAAGCTTGATCTTGCCGTTGCCATCCCAGACGACCTTCGACATGAGCGCCGAATACTCCGTCGAGATCTCCTCGTCGGAGAAGTGCCTCAGCTCGGTGAAACCCATGATCTTTTCGTAATAGCCCACCCACTCGTTCATCTTGCCGAGCTCGACGTTTCCCACGACATGATCGATGTACTTGATGCCCGCATCGTCGCTGGCGGTTTGAGGCACTGCCCGGTAACCGGGAAGGAACGCGCCCGAATAATCCTGGCGGCTGACAAGCGAGTGGATCGTCTCTCCGTAGGTGCTGATCGCGGCGCGCACCACCTTGCCGTACTCGTCTTCGAGGATCTCGGGCTCGGTGACTCCCTTAGCTCCCCGCTTGGTGGCCACGCGGTATGCCTCTTCGGCATCGGGAACAGTAAGCGCCACGTCGTACACGCCGTCCCCATGCTCCTTCACGTGGTCGCTGATCGGGCTGTCCGGGCCCAGAGCGCCGGTGAACACGAGCCTCACGCTGCCCTGCTGAACGGCCCACGAAACCCGGTCCCGCACCCCGGTCTCGAGCCCCATAAAGGCGAACGGACTGAACCCGAGAGCTCTATAGAAGTGGGCAGACTGGCGCGAGTTCCCAACTAAGAACTGGATGTAATCGATTCCGAGTATCGGAAAGGCATCCTCGACATCACTCAAGATCGCCACCTCCTCAGGCGCCCCTCACAACTCTGTTAGATGACAGCAGGATAGTCCTCGGAGGGTTAGCTCCTGGCGAGGCGAAGGCGGATCCCTGCCCACAAGGGGTCAGGTTGAGGGAAATCCGTGCGGTAATGAACGCCACGGGACTCCCGTCTGAGCGACGCGGACCTCGCCATCAGTCGTGCGGTGATGGCGCCGGCGCGCAGCTCCAATGCGGCCCTGTCCTGCGTCAGAGGCAGCAAGGCGAACTCTTCCAATGCTCCGGCAACCGTGGCCAGGCGGGCGCCATCGCGCTCGATGCCAAGGGCTTCGGTGCACGCCGCTCGCACCACCTTCCACGCCTCCGGAACGGAGACAGAGGTGGCATTCAGGGAGGGGGGAGACGGCAGCGACTTGCTGCGCCCCGCTCGCTGTCCACTGATGGCCCGCGCCGCGCGGCGTGCGAACACCAGCGCTTCCGCCAACGAATTCCCGGCCAGGCGATTCGCCCCATGCACGCCCGTGTTCGCGCATTCACCGATCGCATAGAGGCGAGGAATGGAGGCGCGTCCATCGAGGTCCGTCTGCACGCCCCCCATCGAGTAGTGAGCCGCTGGCACGATCGGTATCAGGTCGACGATGGGGTCGATGCCGAACGACCGGCATGCTGCGGTGACCGTCGCGAACTCTGTTTCGAGCACCTCACGGCTCAAGTGCCGGCAATCCAGCCACGCCTTGCGCGAGACGATCGCGCGCGCCACAACGTCGCGTGGTGCCAGCTCACCGTCCGAGTGGTGATCGAACAGGAAGCGGCGGCCCTCTGCGTCGACGACGAAAGCGCCGGCTCCCCGCAACGCCTCCGTGACCAACACGCGTTGCTGTCCGGCACCGAGAGCAAGGGCGGTCGGATGGAACTGCACGAATTCGATGTCGGCGAGCCCGGCCCCCGCCTCCCACGCGAGCGCCCATCCGTCGCCGGTGGCACCCGGGGGATTCGTCGTCGAAGAGAAGAGGCCGCCAACGCCTCCCGAAGCGAGGACCGTCGAGGTAGCCGTGATCTCGATGAGTCCCTCGTCGGTGAGCACCCAGCCGCCCACACACCGTCCCTCGACGTGGGCGAGCTTGACGCAGGCTCCTTCGATGCGGCGTACCCGATCGGTGGCGGCCTTGCGAAGACTCTTCATGATTGCGGCCCCCGTCGAATCTGCAGCGTGGGCCGAGCGGGCGACGCTCTGCCCCCCTTCGCGCGCCAGATGCAGATCGCCCTCGGCAGTGCGGTCGAAGGAGCACCCAAGTTCGACCAGCTCGAGCACGCATTCGGGAGCCTCGGAACACAACACCGCGACCGCGGAGGGATCGGCGTGGCCGGCTGCGACCCGTGTCGTGTCCTCTGCATGGAGTTCGGGAGAGTCCTGGGGGCCGAGTGCCGCAGCAACCCCTCCCTGAGCCCAGAAAGAAGAACCGCGGCCACGCGATCCCTTGTCCACAACGACGACATCGAATCGTTCCGGGAGATGCAGCGCAGCAAACAGTCCCGCCGCGCCTGCGCCGACGATCAGGACGTCCGTGCGGATCCGGTCCGGCACCCTCACATCCCCCAGAAACTCGGAGCGCGCTTCGCAAGAAACGCTCTGACGCCTTCGAGATGATCCGATGTTCGGCCTGCTTCCGACTGTGCCTCAACCTCGAGGTCGAGTTGTTCGTCCAGCGTTGCAGTCGCGGCGCCATCCAACAGTGATTTCGTCAAAGCGAAGGCGCGGGTGGGTCCCTTCGCCAGCTCCTCGGCGAATCCCTTCCACTCATCCTCGAACGCATCCGCCCCCACCACCTTGTTGACGAGACCAAGTGCGAGCGCTTCCTGGGCGGAGACCGGATCCCCCGTCGCGGCCAGCTGCCACGCCCGGGCGGCACCGACCATCCTGGTCAAGAACCAGATCCCGCCAGAGTCCGGCACGAGGCCTACTTTGATGAACGCAAGCATGAGCTTGGCGTGCTCGGACGCGATCCTGAAATCGCAGGCGAGGGCGATGCTGGCGCCGGCCCCCGCAGCGACCCCGTTGAGCGCGGCAACGACCGGCTTGGGAGCCGCTCTGATAGCGCGGATCAGCGGGTTGTAGCGATGGGTCAAGGTTTGGCCCAGACCAGGGGCCTCTCCGCTCTCATAAGCGGAGGCGAGAGCGCCCAGATCCTCACCCGCGCAGAACGCGCGCCCGGCCCCCGTGACGACGATGCAGCGGACCTGATCGTCCTCCGCAGACTTGGTGACCGACTCGAGCAACTCCTCCCCAAGGCGGTCGTCGAGAGCGTTCATTACGTCGGGACGGTCCAACAGGATGGTGGCAACGCCGTTTTCCACCGATAGGTCAAGACTCACATCTGCCAGCGTAGCGCCGAGGTTGCGAGGCTCCGGGCGAAAGCTAGCTGCCGTCCACCCGCAGATCCGAGCCGGGGACCCTCGTCGTCTGGGGTCGCTCGAGCACGTGCTTGATCGCCAGCTCGTGGGCCGGGATGGGGATCGGGTACCGGGAGGAGAAGCAGGCGGTGCAGAAATCTTCCGCAGGGATCTCGGTCGCCTGAAGCATCCCGTCGAGCGTGAGATAGGAAAGAGAGTCCGCAGCGATGTGTGTGCGTATCTCCTCGACGTTGAGGCGCGCCCCTATCAACTCGTCCTGATCAGGCATGTCGATGCCGTAGAAGCACGGCCACTTGATCGGAGGCGAAGAGATCCGCATGTGGACCTCGCGCGCACCGGCCTCCCGCAACATCGCGACTATCTGCTTGGTGGTGTTTCCCCGGACTATCGAATCGTCCACCACCACCACCCGGCGCCCCGCGATGACCTCGCGGAGGGGGTTCAGTTTCATCCGGATGCCTTGCTGGCGCATCGCCTGAGTTGGTTGGATGAACGTGCGGCCCACGTAGCGGTTCTTTACGAAGCCCTCACCGTAGGGGATGCCGGATGCGTGAGCGAAGCCCTGTGCGGCCGGAACACCACTGTCCGGGACCGGGATGACCAGCTCCGCTTGAACCCCCGATTCGGCCGAGAGCCGTTCGCCCATCCGATAACGGGTCGCGTACACGTTCTGGCCCATCAAGGTTGAGTCCGGCCGGGCGAAATAGACGTGTTCGAAGACGCAGGCGGCGTGTGTCACGGCGGCGAACGACCGGCTTTTTAGCCCATCCGGGCCGTCTCCATCGATCATCACGAACTCACCCGGCTCGACGTCTCTGATGAAGCGGGCTCCGAGAAGGTCCAGAGCGCAGGTCTCGGAGGCAAGGATCCAACCGGTATCGCCGGCGAGGCGGCCGATGCACAGGGGGCGGAAGCCGTACGCGTCGCGCGCTCCGAAGATGCGGCCCTCGTCCATCATCGTGAAGGAGAAGGCGCCCTTCAGGGTGGGAAGAACCCCGAGGATCGCGCTCTCCATATCCCCGTCGTTGGCACGTGCAACCCGCGCGGCGACCAGATCGGTGTCCGAGGAGGAGTGCAGCCGCGGGTCAGAGGGAGTCGGATCCCCGCCGGCGTCGGCAAGGGACTGCTTCAGCTCCAGCGTGTTGACGAGGTTGCCGTTATGAGCGACCGCGATCTGCCCCGTCGACGAGCTCTTGTACGAGGGCTGCGCGTTCTCCCATGTGGTCGAGCCTGTCGTCGAGTACCTGACATGTCCGATAGCAAGATGACCCCGCAAGCTGCTGAGGACGGTCTCGTCAAATACCTGTGCAACCAAGCCCAGCTCTTTGTACACAACTACGGTGTTGCCGTCGGCGATCGCGATGCCGGCAGACTCTTGCCCGCGATGCTGGAGGGCGTACAGCGCGTAATAGGTGAGGCGACCTACATCCTCGGCCGGCGCGTAGATGCCGACGACACCGCACTTGTCGCGAGCCTCGCCGGTCATCGATCCATGCTAGCGGAGAGGGTGTTCGGGAGAGCTCTTTCGGTTATCTCTTCCACGGTCGTCAGCTCTATCGCGAAGGGACCGAAATCGAGATCGCTTCCTCCGGTCACTCCGATCAGGCTCAACGGGACCCTGTGAGTGGCGGCGAGCCCGGCAAGAGTCTCAACGTGTTCCTCAGCGCAGGACACGACTGCCCGCGATGGTGTTTCCGAGAACCAGGCGGAATGCGGTTCTCCCTGCGGACACACATCCGAGATATCGACGCTGAATCCCAGGTGGGCCGCCATCGCGCACTCGACCAGCGCGACTGCCGCGCCGCCGTGCGACAGGTCGTGGCAGGAGGCCATTAGACCTTGGGTCGCGGCGGAATGCAGCAGCAGATGCAGGCTCCGTTCTGCTTGCAGATCGAGCTTGGGCGGCGTGCCGGCGACGATGCGGTGAATCATCTTGGCGTACTCGCTGCCCCCGAAGTCGCCAGGATCGGTCGAGCCCAGGAGCAGGATCTGGTGTCCTTCCTCGACGAAGCCCACACCCACTGCGGTCCGGTACGAATCCAACACCCCCAGCATCCCGATAACGGGAGTCGGGTAGATCGGCCGGCCCTTCGTCTCGTTGTAGAACGAGACGTTCCCACCGGTGACCGGCGTCCCCAGCGCGTTGCAGGCATCAGAGATGCCGCGGATCACCTCCCCGAACTGCCACATCACCTCGGGATCTTCTGGATTTCCGAGGTTGAGGCAGTTGGTGATGGCCACGGGACGAGCACCGGCGGCAGCCACGTTGCGGGCCGACTCCGCCACCGCCAGCCGGGCGCCGTCGCAGGGATCGAGATAGCAATATCGGCCGGGGCCATCGGTGCTGATCGCCACCGCCACCTCGCGATCGGGAAGCCGGATGACCGCGGCGTCTCCGCCCGGCGGTCCAATGGTGCCGAGAAAGATCATGTGGTCGTACTGCTCCCATACCCATCGCTTCGAGCAGATCGACGGTGACGCCAGCAGGGTGGAGAGAGCACCGGCGAGGTCCTCGGGAGGGTCGCCGCCGTTCGGGCTCGCCTGCAGATCGTCGATCCACTCCGGCCGTTGGCGGGCGCGATCCAGGACGGGGGCCGCGTCCGCCAGCGCGCGGGCAGGCACATCCGCCACGGTGTCACCGCCCACGTCCACCTCGAGCCTGTCGGATGAGGTGACCTCGCCGATCACTCGCGCAGGCACGCCCCAATGCGCGCAGACGGCGAGAGCTTCATCGACGCATCGAGGCTCGACGATCGCTAGCATCCGTTCCTGCGATTCTGAGATCATGATCTCGAACGGCTGCATCTCCTGCTCGCGCAGATGAACATCGTCGGCGGTCAGATAGATGCCGGTCCCTGCTTTGGCGGCCATCTCCGACGCCGGGCACGAGATCCCACCCGCACCAAGATCCTGCAAGCCCACGATCAGATCACGCGCCACCAGCTCCAGCGAGGCCTCGATCAACAGCTTTTCGCTGAAGGGATCTCCCACCTGAACCGAGGGCCGCTTCTCCATCGAACTGTCATCGAAGCCGGCGGAGGCAAGCACACTGGCACCGCCGATCCCGTCACGACCCGTCGAGGATCCAAAGAGAAGCACCTTGTTCCCAGTGCCCGTAGCGCGGCCCTGCATCAGCTTGTGCTCTACGACGCCGAGACAGGCGACGTTGACCAGAGGATTATCGGCGTAGCAGTCCTCGAATGCGGTCTCGCCCCCCACAGTGGGAACACCCACCGAGTTGCCGTAGGACGAGATCCCATGCACCACGCCGTCCATCAGATAACGCGTGCGGGGATCGTCCAGCTCGCCGAAGCGCAACGAATCCATCAGCGCGATGGGACGCGCCCCCATCGACACGATGTCGCGGATGATTCCACCGACGCCCGTCGCGGCGCCGTTGAACGGCTCCACGAACGACGGATGGTTGTGCGACTCTGCCTTCCACGCCACCGCGACTCCCGGCGCGACCTCGATGATCCCGGCCCCCTCACCTGGCCCCACCAAGATCGCGTCTCCCTTCGAAGGCAGTTTCGTGAGGTGCAATCGGCTCGACTTGTAGGAGCAATGTTCGCTCCACATGACCGAGAACATGGCGAGCTCGGTGTACGTCGGTTCGCGGCCAAGCTCAGCCCGGATCTGGTCGAGCTCGTCGTCGGTTAGTCCCAGCTCACGATGGACGAGCAGATCCGCGGTCACGCCACAGAGTCACGAACATGGTCGAGCATCGAACGCAGGATGACCCCTCCGTCGTCGGAGCCCAGCGTTGCTTCACAGGCTCTCTCAGGGTGTGGCATCAGGCCCATCACGTTGCCGGTTTCGTTGCACAGTCCTGCAACCGCCCCCAACGACCCATTCGGATTGTCGACGTAAGTCAGAACGACCTGGCCGTTATCGCGTATCCGTCGCCACGACTCCGGATCGGAATACCAATTCCCTTCGAAATGATTGATAGGGATCTTGAGAACGTCGCCAACGCGCGCTCGCGACGTGAAGCGAGTGGTGGCGTTCTCGACGCGGACTTCGGTCCACTTGCACAGGAACTTCAGTCCGGCGTTCTTCCGAAGCGCCCCCGGCAACAGGCCGGCTTCACACAAGATCTGAAAACCATTGCAGATGCCGATCACCAAGCCACCGGCTTCGGCGTGCTTTCTGACGGCATCCATAACGGGCGAGAAACGTGCGATCGCCCCCGTGCGAAGGTAATCGCCATGCGCGAACCCGCCGGGCAGAACGACGATATCGACATCGGGCAGCGCGCTCTCCGCGTGCCACACGTATTGAGGAGAAGCACCGAGAGCGGCCAGCGAGCGCATGCAGTCCTGCTCGCAATTGGAACCGGGGAACACCACGATGCCGGCAGATGTCATTGGATCGTCACTTCGTAGGACTCGATGACCGGATTCGCAAGCAGCTTGTCGCACATCTCGGTGACTCTGTCCCGGGCCTCGCCCTCGTCGGCCGCCTCGAGCTGCAATTCGATGCGCTTGCCCACGCGCACATCCCGGACGCCGGTGTAGCCCAGCACGGGAAGGGACCGCTCGATCGTCTGCCCCTGCGGATCGGCGATCCCCGGCTTCAGCATCACATTCACCTGCGCCGAGAATGCCACGTCAAGATCCTCCAGCGACAAGGGCAGCCGCCAAGCTCAGCCCGGTCACCGCAACCAAGCAAAGACCTGCCAGCAGGGTCAGGACGGCGACCCGTGGAAAGCTCATGCCGGTTGCAACCTGCGTACCGCGGACGAACAGGTACAGCGACCAAACTGCAAGAGCAACCGCGAGCGCGATGGACAACGATGCCCACGCGGCGGAGATCGAGTCCGCAAAGCGAGCATCGGTGAAGGTGGCCGGTCCTGCGATCGCGAGATCCAGCGGCAGCAGCACGATCAGCGCGAACACCTGCGGCAAAGACGCTCCGCCCCAGACCAATCGCAGGTCGCTCGGCCTCGGTTCGCCGCCGAGAGCTCGCCCGAGAAAGGATCCGCCGAACGCCCACAACGCCTGTCCCAGAGTTCCCAAGGCGGCACCGATCACGATCGCAGTCAGCAGATAAGCCCACCGGAACTCTGCGCCTGCCACGCGGCGCAACCCGAGGGCTCCTCCCAGCTTCAGCCACAGAAGCATCGCTGCCGAGCCCCCCACCGCGGCCAGGATGGACGGGGCGATCCCCTCCGCTGGTCTGCGGCCGGCGCTCTCGCGGCGGAGTGCGGTGCGCATCGCCCCGCGGTACCCACGCTCGGGAGTGAGCAGAACCGAGCGGAGGGTTGCCCCGAGATCGGAGGACGAGCGGATGCGGTCGGTTCTGGCAGCGCCTCCCGGTCCTGGCGGGGCGCTATAGCTCAACCCGAGACCTCTTGGCTCCAGGAGTCGAAAGAGCGACCTGTGATGCGCTCGTAAGCGTCGATATACCGAGCGCTGGTGGCGGCGACAACCTCTTCCGGCAGGTTGGGAGGCGGCGGCGAGTGATCCCAACCCGAGGAATCCAGCCAATCGCGCACGTATTGCTTGTCGAAGGAGGGCTGCGAGCGTCCGGGGGCGAACTGATCCTGCGGCCAGAAGCGGCTCGAGTCGGGGGTGAGGACCTCGTCGATGAGGATGACCTCCTCGCCCAGCATGCCGAATTCGAACTTCGTATCCGCGATGATCACCCCGCGCTCGGCGGCCATCTCGGCCGCGCGTTCGTAGATGGCAAGCGCGTGACTGCGGGCGGTTTCGTAGACCTTGGAGCCGGCGATCTCGGCCGCCTGCGACTCGGTGATGTTCTCGTCGTGACCGGTGGTCGCCTTGGTAGCGGGCGTCAGGATCGGATGGGGAAGGCGGGATGATTCCAGCAGTCCCTCGGGCAGCGAATGACCGCACACCGTGCCGCTGGTCCGATATTCCTTCCAGCCTGATCCAGACAGGTAGCCGCGCACGACGAACTCGAGCGGGATCGGATCGGCCCGATTGCACAACATGGATCGGCCGGCAAGGTCTGCCATCCCCACGTCGGGTAGATCCGAGGCGCGGATCGACACAAGGTGGTTGGGGCAGATGTCCTCGGTCAGCTTGAGCCAGTGGTGCGAAAGGGCAGTCAGAACTTTGCCCTTATCAGGGATGTCCTGGGGCAGCACGATGTCGTAGGCACTGATGCGATCCGTGGCCACCAGAAGCAACAGGCCGTCGTCTATCTCGAAGAGCTCGCGCACCTTCCCCGAGCCAACGTGGCGAATGTTCGGCACTAGAGAGCCTCCAACCGGTCGAAGATCACGGAGCTGTTCTGAAGATAACGTGCCGGGTCGAAGCATCGCTCGATTTCCGCAGGATCAAGGTGCTCTGTTACTTCAGGATCCGACTTCAGCAGCTCGATCAAGGGACGTTCCTCGTCCCACGCGGCCATCGCGTTGCGTTGCACGAGGGCGTAGGCCTGTTCGCGTTGCAATGTCCCGGCAGCGAGCAGCGCCGACAGCACGCTCTGGGAATGCACCAATCCCCAGGATGAATCGAGGTTCCGCTGCATCCGCTCCGGATAGACGGTCATCCCCTCGATAACCCAGCGCATCTTATCGAGCATGTAATCGAGCAGGATGCAGGCGTCTGGGAACGTCACCCGTTCCACCGACGAGTGGGAGATGTCGCGCTCGTGCCACAGCGCCACGTTCTCGAACCCCGTTTGGGCGTATGCGCGCAGCAATCGCGCCAGGCCAGAGATGCGCTCGCATACCACCGGGTTTCGTTTGTGGGGCATGGCCGACGAGCCCTTCTGGCCTTCGCCGAACGGCTCCTCCACCTCTCTGACCTCTGTCCGCTGCAGGTGGCGGAGCTCCTGGGCGAAGCGCTCGAGAGAGGCGCCCGTGATCGCTATCGCTGCCAGCAACTGAGCGTGGCGGTCGCGGGGGACCACCTGGGTCGCGGCCTCCTCCGTCCGCAGCCCGAGGCGATCGCAGACGTAAGCCTCGACATCCGGATCGAGCTGCGAATAGGTGCCCACCGCCCCCGACAGCTTGCCCACCGCCACCTGATCGCGGGCGGCCCGAAGGCGATCCCGGTCACGGGCCAGCTCGAAGGTCCACCCCGCCAGCTTCAGACCGAAAGTTGTGGGCTCTGCATGGACCCCGTGCGTCCTGCCCGCCATCAGGGTGGCCCTGTGCTCGAAGGCCTTGCGCCGGATAACCTCAGTCAGCCGCCCCGTGGCCTCAACCAGCAGATCCCCCGCGTCCCTCAGGGCGACGGCGGTGGCGGTGTCGACCACGTCCGAGGACGTGAGGCCGAAGTGCAGATGCCGTCCGGCGTCCCCGACGTTCTCCCGAACGTTCTCCACGAACGCAACGACATCGTGATGGCGAACCGCCTCGATCTCAGCGATCCGGGCTTCGTCGAACGCGGCTCCTTCCTTGATCGCGGACAGATCTTCGATGGGAACCTGATCCAGGCGCGCCCTCGCCTCTACCACCAGCAGCTCCACGTCCAGCCAGCGCGTGAACTTCGCCTTCTCGGAGAAGATGGACGCCATCTCCTCGCGGCTATAGCGGGGGATCATCCGGTCATCCTATGTTTATGGCTGATGGCGACTTCCGGAGAGCACGTGCGTTCGGTGGCGTTCGATCGCGCCGCCGAGTATTACGACGCCACGCGCGGGCTGACACCCGAGGCTCTGGAGAGGACCGTCGCCGTCCTGAGCGAAGAATTGGCGGGCCGCGGGCGGTGCTTGGAGATCGGAGTCGGAACCGGGCGCATAGGACTTCCCCTGCATCGCTCGGGCGTGACGATGACCGGGCTCGATCTCTCCCGCCCGATGATGTCGAAGCTGATCGAGAAGGCCGCAGGAGATCCCTTCCCACTGGTCCAGGGAACCGCCACCAGGCTGCCTTTCCACGACCACGTCTTTGGCGCGGGCCTGATCGTGCACGTCCTTCATCTGATCCCGAACTGGCAGGACGCTCTCGACGAGCTGGTCCGGGTGATACGGCCCGGCGGAGCGATCGTGATCAGCATCGGGGACGACAAGGACGAGAAGCCTTCGATGTGGGAGGACATGACGACTCGTTTCCGGAAAGAAGCGGGTCTGCCGCCTCATTTCCTGGGGTTCAGACGGACGGACGAGATCCACGGTGCGATGGCTGCGCTGGGAGCGAAGCAGCGCGAGCTTGCATCGGTCCCCGAACGGAGATCGCGCTCGCCACGCGAGATCGCCGACCTGCTGGAATCCGGGGTTTTCTCCTTCACCTGGGGCGCTGAGACCAGCGTGCTCCAGGCCGCGGCCGAGCGCCTAAAGACCTGGGCGGCGGAGCGCTACGGGCCCTTGGACGAGCCGCACGAGGACACCTTCGACATCCCGTGGCGGGTTTACGACCTGCCCTAGAGACCGCAGGGCGGCGGGTCTAGGCCGGTGGACCCACCCGAACCTCCGGTCGCCGCAGCCCGCTGGGGCCGCGAGGACCGGAGATCTTCCGACTTCTCATCTAGTGCTCGACATGCACCTTGTCGATAGCGCCCGCTCCCGGTGGGCAGCCGAAGCCGCACACGGAGACGTACAGGTTCCCGTGGGGGCCAAACGTCATCCCGGTTGGCAGGTTGAGTCCCGAAGCGATGGTCTTCCATCCGCTTCCGGTCCACCTGACGATGGCGCCGGTGTTGGGCGTTGGGCCTGGATTGCCAGTCGTGTTCTCCAACGCATACAGGCGGCCGCGCGAGTCGAAGGCAACGCCGAGCACGGCGGTGAGGCCCGGGGCGAACACGCTGATCTGCCCCAAGGAGTCGATGCGATAGATGCTCGAACTGCCCGCCACGAGCGGGAACGTGTTCAGGTTCCCCACGTAGAAGTACTTCCCGTGATGCGCGATCGCGGTCGGGACGATGTGACCCTGAGTGGCCGAGATGTCGATGAGCCTCGCCACCGAGACGTCTGGGTTGATGACATCGACCTCTCCGTGATTCGGCTCTACCGCGTAGAGGGAGCCGTTGACTGAGGTCATCGAGTACCAGGTGCCGTCGGGCTCGAAGTCGTCGGCCTCTGGGTTCACGACCGGATGAAGTTTGAGGAAGTCACTGAGGTTGGCAACCTGCTCGGTGTGGTGTCCATCGACCCGCAGGATCTCGTTGTTCGTTCCCGCCAGCCCGTGAGAGCATCCGGCCCCTGACGTCAGGGCATACAGGTGGTGTCCGATGAAGTCGACGTCGGCCACCCCGCTGATGAGGCCGCCAAGGGCGGGGCTCGTTGCGCTCGAGGGCAGATGCTCGACCAGGGTCCTGCGGTGACCTTCGCGAGAGACCACCGAGATCCGCCCCGTGTGCCCCCCTGAATAAGGCCCGACCGGCACCACCACCTGCGGGCAGACTCCGGCGGATGAAAGGCTGCCTGCCTTGCCACCCTCCGCCACATACAGCTTTCCGTTCGGACCGAAGCGAAGACCGCGCGGATTGTTGAAGCCGGTTGCGAACTCGGTCACCTTGGCGCTGCCCCCCGCGGAGACATGTCTGTCCGCCCCCGAGGTGGCCGCTGCGCGACGATGCCCGCGGGCCGGTGAGGCAGCCGCGGCGCCTAAGGACAGGGACGCGCCTAGTAGTCCGATCACCGCGACCAAGGCGATAGCGCCCCCGAGTCGCGTGCGAAGTGATGAAGCCATCCGAAACCCTCCTTCTCTCCGATCGACAAGCCCTGACCCGGTCACCGCTCACCTGGGTGAAACGCGAACGCGGGCGGCAATAGGAACGGCTCTTTGTAACCAATCCAAGCTCTCGAGTCCAGAGGCACCCTCCCTGCGCTGCCCGGACGGGCGAGCGGGGGAGCAGACCTCCTGGTCAGGGGACCAGGACCGAGTTAGCGGCTGCCTGGCCGACTTTTCGCGGGATCTCTAAAGCTTGAGGCCCTCGGCAAGCTCTTTCTTGTAAGCGCGCAGCCGGCCGCGCAGATCCTCACTCGCCACCGACAGGATCTGCACTGCCAGGACCGCGGCGTTCTTTGCTCCCCCGATCGCGACGGTCGCGACCGGAACACCAGGAGGCATCTGTACACAGGAATAGAGCGCGTCCGCCCCCGCCAGACCCGGTTGATACAACGGAACGCCGATCACCGGAAGGATCGTGTGCGCCGCGACCACGCCCGGCAGGTGTGCAGCAAGGCCCGCTCCCGCGATGATCACTCCGAGCCCCCGGTCTGCGGCGCCGGCCGCGTAGTCCGTTACGCGATGCGGCTTGCGGTGCGCGGACATGACCTCTATCTCGTAGCCGACGTCGAAGCGATCGAGCACGGAGCCCGCTTTCTCCATCGTCTCCATGTCCGAATCGCTTCCCATCACGATGCCGACCAGCGTTGTCATGTTGTGCTCCCTTCGATCGAGGCCGCCCGCGCAGCGATGTCGGTACGGAAATGCATATGCGGAAACGAGATCTTTGAAACCGCGTGGTACGCGACGGAGCGAGCGGCTTTCAGAGAGGGACCAAGGGCGCTTACCGCCATCACCCGGCCCCCCGCCGTGACCAGCCTCCCGTTCTCCACCGCAGTCCCGGCGTGGAACAGGTATACGCCGGGCAAGGAAGCGGCGTCGTCGAGACCTTCGATGGGAAGCCCGGAGCTGTGGGGGCCGGGGTATCCGCCGGCCGCGAGTACCACCGTCACACACCGATCCGGCGTCCACTCCAGCTGCGTCCCGGACAGGTCCCCCTTGGCGCACGCCAGGCAGATGGCGGCGAGATCGGATCGCAGTCGTGGAACGAGAGCCTGGGTCTCGGGATCGCCGAAGCGGGCGTTGAACTCGACGACCCTGGGTCCTTTGCTGGTAAGCGCCAGGCCTGCGTAGAGCGCGCCGACGAAGGGCGCACCCTCTTCGGCGATGGTCTGAAGCATCGGACGGAGGAGGTCGTCGGCGATCCGCTCTGCCTCAGACGGAGGGCACGAAGGCACCGGCGAATACGAACCCATCCCGCCCGTGTTGGGTCCCTGGTCTCCGTCGAGCGCTCGCTTGAAGTCCTGGGCGGGCTCGCAGGCCAGGAGATTCGCGCCGTCACTGAACGCGATCAGCGACAGCTCCTCGCCATCGAGGAACTCCTCGACGACGACACGCTGGCCCGCCTCTCCGAAGCGCCCTTCCAACAGGGCCGCACGGATCGCAGCGATCGCCTCGTCGCGCTCGGGGGTGACGACCACTCCCTTGCCTGCGGCCAGACCGTCGGCCTTGATGACGTAGGGGGGCCCGAGCTCATCGGCGAACGCGATCGCGTCGTCGGGAGAAGTGAAGGAGCCCCAGCGGGTTGCCGGGATGCCCGCCCGCTCCATGAGCTCCTTGGCGTGGGTCTTCGAGCCCTCTACCCGGGCGGCCGACGCGTCCGGTCCGAAGACTGCAAAACCCCGCTCGCGCAGCGCACCCCCCGCGCCTGCCACCAGCGGCGCTTCGGGACCGATGACCACGAGGTCCGGTTGCACCCGGGTCGCCACTGCCACTGCGCCGGCAGCGTCAAGGACCGGAGCGGGTTCGATCGCAGCGAACTCTGCGATGCCGGCGTTGCCGGGAGCTGCCACCAGCTCTGAGGTAGACGCAGAGCGAGCCAGCGCCCACGCGAGGGCGCTCTCGCGGCCCCCGGATCCAAGCAAGAGCACTTTCGTCGCGCTCACACCTCGCGGACCCGCACCATCTCCTCCCGGCCCGGACCTACCGACGCCCACGAGACGGGGACGCCGGCCAGCGCTTCCAGGGATTCCAGGTAGGCGCGCGCTTCCTTCGGCAAGTCGTCCAGAACCCTTGCCTCCCGCAGCGAGTCGGTCCAGCCGGCAAACTCCTCCCATACCGGCACGCACTTGTTGAAGATCGTTTGGTTCGGGGGGAAGTCCTCGTAGAGCTCACCCTTGAACTCGTAACCCACGCAAACCTTGATCGGGTCGAACGCGGACAGAACGTCGAGCTTGGTGACGACGAGCTCCGTCAGTGTGTTGAGTCGTGCTGCATAGCGAGCTGCAACTGCATCGAACCATCCGCACCGCCGCTTGCGCCCGGTCGTTGCTCCGTACTCGTCACCCACTTCAAGAAGGATCTCGCCGTCGGCAGGGTCGGCCTCGGAAGGAAACGGTCCCGCACCTACCCGCGTGCAATAGGCCTTGGCGATACCGACGACACTTGTGATGTCGCGCGGCCCCACGCCCGCGCCTGCACAGGCGCCCCCCGAGATGGGATTGGACGAGGTCACGAACGGATAGGTCCCGTGGTCGAGGTCCAGCATCGTTGCCTGTGCCCCTTCGAATAGCACGCTCTTTCCCCGGTCCAAAGCCCGCTGAAGGATCTGTGCCGTGTCGGCGATATGGGGGCCCAGCTTCCGCGCGTAGTCCATGTAATTGGCCTCGATCTCGTCCTGCGCGAGAGGCAGTCGTCCGTACACGCGCGTGAGCAGAAGGTTCTTCTCCTTCAGCGCAACGGCGAGTTTCTCCGAGAAGATCTTGGGATCGAGGAGATCCTGGATCCGCAGCCCTATGCGAGCGGCCTTGTCGGCATAGGCGGGGCCGATCCCGCGCTTGGTGGTACCCAGCCGGTTCTTTCCGAGCCTGCGCTCGATCACGCGATCCAACTCGAGGTGGTAAGGCATGATCATGTGCGCGTTCCCCGACAGCAGCAGCCGGGAGGTATCGATGCCTCGCTCCCGCAATGTCTCCATCTCTTCCAGCAGGACCTGAGGGTCGACGACAACACCCGGGCCGATAACGGGAGTGCAATGCGGGTACAGGATCCCGGTCGGCACCAAATGAAGTGCGTATCGCTCTCCATCCACCACGATCGTGTGACCCGCGTTGTTCCCGCCCTGATAGCGAACGACGAAGTCTGTGTGTTCGGAGAGAAGGTCGGTGACCTTTCCCTTGCCCTCGTCACCCCATTGGATGCCCACGAGTGCGGTTCCGGGCACGACTACCTCTCTATCCGGAACTGGATGCGGACGTGCGTGAGGTACTCACTGATCTGACCGTCCACCACGTTGCACGAGGTCTCGATGACTTCCATGGCGGTGATCCCGCGGATCGTTCGGGAGGCTTCGGTAAGCGCCTGATTGGCGGCATCTCGCCACGATTCTGAGGAGACGCCGACGAGGTCGATCGTCTTGATCACCGCCACGCGGCACCTCTTTCGTTGGGGAGGAGGGGACCGCCCGATTGTACAAACGGCCCCAGAGGGGAAGGCGGCTTATCTTCCGAGCGACACCGGGTCTGTGACCCGTGCTTGGGCCGCGGCTCTCAAGCGCCTGCCCACGAACGGAAGCTGAAGGTCCCGTCCGGCGGCGGTACTGACGATCAGGGTCACCCACCCCAGGAAACCGACGGCGCCAACCAGCTGCGTTACCACCGGCGTGGTCCAGGTCGCCGCGTACAGGAGCACCGGCCACACCGCCCCGAAGGCGATCGCTTGCAGACCGTGGAACCGGGTTCTCGGCGTAGCCCCTTTGAGATAAGCGGCGAGCCCGCTAACGGGAAGCAGCACATACGCCAGGGCGGCCACCGGCGAAGCCTAGGCGCGCCGGGGCATTCTCTTTCTCGATAATCATGGAGGGATGAGCAACCGGTTGGCGGCAGAGACCAGTCCTTACTTGCTGCAGCACAAGGACAATCCGGTGGACTGGTTCCCATGGGGGGAGGAGGCCCTGGCGCGCGCCCGAGCCGAGAACAAGCCCGTCCTGCTGTCGATCGGGTACGCCGCCTGCCATTGGTGTCACGTGATGGCGCACGAGTCGTTCGAAGACGCCGAAACGGCTCGCCTCGTGAACGAGCACTTCGTACCCGTGAAAGTCGATCGCGAGGAACGCCCCGACGTCGACGCGGTGTATATGGCGGCAGTACAGGCGATGACGGGCCAAGGTGGTTGGCCGATGACCGTGTTCCTGACGCCCAACGGCACTCCTTTCTATGGAGGCACCTACTTCCCGCCCGAAGATCGTCACGGCCTGCCGTCGTTCAAGCGACTTCTCCTCGCGATAGACGAGATCTGGCAGCAGCGCCGTGAGGACGCCGAAGATCAGGCGAAGAAGCTGATGGAGCACATCGATGCGTCGGCCGGCATCGCGATGCCCGATGATCCGCTCACAGATGACATCCTCGACGGCGCCGCGATCTCGATAGCGCGCAGCCTCGATACGGTCTATGGAGGCTTCGGCGGCGCCCCCAAGTTCCCTCAGGCACCGGTCCTCGATCTGCTGCTGAGACTTCTGCTGCGCGGCGCCAATACTCGCGGCCCCCTCACGCTAACGCTCGATCGAATGGCAGCGGGAGGAATCTTCGATCAGCTGGGAGGCGGATTCCACCGCTATTCGGTCGACCGCCAGTGGATCGTCCCCCACTTCGAGAAGATGCTGTACGACAACGCTCAGCTCTTGCGCACGTACGCGCGTTCCTGGCAGAAGTTCGAAACCTCGCGCTACCGGGAGGTCGCGGCCATGACCGCTGAGTGGTTGCTTCGAGAGATGCGCGACCCCGCCGGCGGCTTCTGGTCGTCGCTGGACGCGGACTCCGAAGGTGTGGAGGGCAAGTTCTACGTGTGGACTCTCGATGAGGTCCGGGACGCGGCAGGGCAGGATGCCGCCACGGCGATCGCGCGCTGGGGCTTCACGAAGAGCGGGAACTTCGAGGGTCAGAACATCCCGGTACTCGCCGCTGCTGGTGGCGAGAGTGACGGCGTGGCCCGAGCCCGAGCTGCGTTGCTGCAACGTCGCGCGCAGCGACCGAGGCCGGCAACCGACACCAAGGTCATCACCGCGTGGAATGCACTCGCCGCGTCGGCACTGGCCGAGGCCGGCATAGCGTTGAGCGAACCCGACTGGGTACAAGCAGCGCGGGAGTGCATGGAGTTCGTCTTTTCGACCTTGTGTGTAGAGGGACGGCTGATGCGCTCGTACCGAGACGGAGAAGTGAGATACCTCGGCTATGCCGAGGACTATGCCTTCACCCTCGAGGCCTGTCTGTCACTCTATGAAGCGACCTTCGAACCGCTCTGGTTGGAGCGGGCGCGGTGGGCTGCGGATGCGGCCCTCGACCTGTTCTCGGATGAGAGAGGTGGTTTCTTCACCACGGGCACAGATGCCGAGGTCCTGATCACGCGCCCCAAGGACATCATGGACAGCCCGGTTCCGGCCTCGAACTCCGTCCTCGCCCTGGAGTTACAGAGGATGAATCTGATCTTCCAGGAGGATCGCTACGAGAGGGCCGCGGTGGCGCCTCTCCAGTTGATGCGAAGCGCGATGGAGCAGGCGCCGCAGGGCTTCGCTCACCTCCTGTCGGCGCTCGACTTCTATACCTCGAGCCCTCCAGAGATAGTGATCATCGGTCCGCAGGACGATCCCGGCACCGACGCGATGCTGGAGGTAGCGCGGCAGGGGTTCCGACCCAACAAAGTCCTGTTGCAGACCGAGGAGCGGGGTGCAACGAGGGTGCCACTGCTTCAGAACAGGCCGATGCTTGACGGCAGAGCCACGGCCTACGTTTGCAGCCACGGGACCTGCCGGCAACCCGTCGACACGCCTGAAGCTCTGGCCGCGCAACTTACATGAGCCCTGAGAGCGGACCCCTTCGAGTTACCCGATCGGTGGCGATCCCGATGTCGGAGATCGAACTGCGTCACTCGACGTCGGGGAGGCCGGGTGGACAGCATGCGAACAAGGCATCGACGAGAATCGACCTCTCCTGGAACGTCGATCGTTCGGCCGCGCTCGGCCCCCGGCAGCGAGAACGCATCCGCGACCGCCTGCGCAACCGCATCGACACGAGCGGGAACCTTCAGCTCAGCAGCGCGGCTCACCGCTCCCAGCTGCGGAACCGGGAAGAAGTGCTCGAGCGGCTGGCGCGACTACTCGAAGACGCGCTGCATGTGGAAAAGAAGAGGCGCCCGACGAAACCCAGCCGACGGGCAACGGACGAGCGGATCCAGCAGAAGAAACGCCGCGGCGCGATCAAGCGGTCGCGGCGAGGCGTGAACGAGGACAGTTAGAAGCAGTAGTTCGAATACCCCTCTTCCCAGAAACGTGTGGTGCCCGTGGTGCCCGCGGTGCTTTTGGGCAAAAGCACCACAGTCACCGCAGTCACCACAAGCTTCCTGGGCGCGATAAGTACTTGGCGCCGCGCCATGCCAACCGGCCTTTCGGACTATCCGTCGACGCGAAAGTGCGTGGTCCATGGGGTCCATGTGGTCCACGTGGTCCAGAACCGCGAACGGCCATCGCATCGGCCCTCAGGGGGCCGCGAGCGCCAGGAGCTTGGCTGCGACCACGTCCCAGGACCAGAGCCTTCGGGCTACCGATGCGGCTTCGGCCCCCTTCTGCCTGCGCTCTGCCTCGGGCCGCGCCAGCAGACCGTTCACCGCGCCGGCGATGCCGGCGATCGGGTCGGCCGGATCGAAGATGAGCGCCCCCTCCATTCCGAGCTCAGCCTCGAGGACCGCGCCGGCTTCTCCGATGCCGGAATGGCGCGGCACTACCGGGAGGACCCCGCAAGCGGCGGCTTCTGCGGCGACCATGCCGAAGGCTTCGGGGACGACAGAGGGCGCCACCAGCACGTCGAAGGTGGGCAGAACCTTGGACAGGGGGCCGTGATCCAAGCGGCCGGGGAACCGGACATCGAGGGTCCGCGCGCGCGCGAAGTAGCTCGGTGGCTGACGATCGATGAACTCCCGGAGCGATGCATGGCCCCCCAGGTCCCCGAGGGACGCGATCGCAAGCGCGTCCTCCCTGTCGCCTCGGTGCAACGCCCCCCACAGCGAACGGAGTTGGTCCTCATCGCCCCCGAAGCCCACGATCACAACCTCGGCATCCAGTTCGAGAAGTGGAAGAGCAGCCAACAGATGATCGACCCCCTTGGATGCGATGAGCTTGCCCACGTATCCCACGCGCAGCGTGTCGAAGGCAGGCCGAGTGATGGGACGGAAGAGGTCCACATCGCATCCGGGATTGACGACCTTTGCTTTGTCCTCCCATCCCGGCAGGACCCTGCTGGCCGCGTCGATCATGTAACGGCTTCCGCCGATCACGTAGCGAGCGGCATCCAAACCTTCGGCTGCGAAATGTCGGTACCGATCCTGCAGCTTCACCGCGTACTCGAGCGCGCTTCCATGGAGCTTTGCGACGTAGGTCGCACCCGTCTGTTCGCAAGCTTCGCGCGCGATGTACGGCCCCATCACTTCGTGTCCGGTTATGAGAGCATCAGGGCTGAACTCATCGATCACCGACCGGAGCGCCTCGATGTTGAGGCTCGTGTACCGAGCCAGCTCGTCGTCGGTGAGATCCACGAAGGTCTTCGCCTCGATCTCCTCGTACGCATCCAGAACGTAAACCGGCAGGAGGTCCCCGATGTAGGGACGGACAACTACGCACCGTCCACCGCCCTCGCGTCCTGAAGGCGATCCACTCAGCTCCGCAGCCGCGTTGGCGGGACCAAGGGTGACGAAGCCGTCCACGAATCCGAATCTCTCGGGATGCGGCTCCTGACACATGACGAGAACGTCGTGGCCACTGCGCTTCCATGAGCGAGCCACATTCGCCGTGTAGATGTTCGAACCGGTCCCGGACATCAGATAGCCATGCCACAGGAGCACCCTCACCGGATGCACCCTAGTGGCCGCAACGGAAACCACCCGAAGGGCCGGGACGGACAGCAGACCCTAGGATGCCGCCATGCTCGACGCAGGCTTCCGCGTCACTTTCCGGCACTTCTGGACGCTCTTCTTCGTGGCCGCGGCCCTCACGGTCCCCTTGCATCTCATCTACGTGTTCACCTTCCACAGGGTCATCGCCGTCCGTGAGCTGGCGCCCCAGATCGAGCGCTTTCCCGTAACGCGACAGGTTCATCTCGTCGGCCCGTCACAGATCGGGCGGGCGCGCCTCGCTCTCTGGTTGCTTGACGCCGCGGAGATCGCGCTTCTCCCCCTTGCCGTCCGCGCCGCGCGTGCGGTTATCGAGATAGACGAAACGGGCGAAGTGCCCACCGCAGTTAAAGCCTGGCGAGACGCCTTCAGGCGGCACCACGGCACGCGCATGCCGAAGTTTGGTGGAGCGTTGCTGGTGGCGTTACTCGCAGCCCTCGCGGTAGGAGGTCTATTGGATGCGATCGGCCGCCTGATCGCGGAGCCATTTGGTGCAAATTGGTCATTCGCCGTTTTGGGGCTGACACAGGGCGCGGCGCGCGCCGCAGGGGCCGCCTTCGTTTTGGGTGCTGCCGCCGTCTCATCGCATGCACTCTCGACGCGCGACGTGGTTAGCGAGGGCCTCCTGTAGGACTATCGTGCAACTCTCTACTTGGAGGCGAGTGTGCACAAAGATCCGTCCGTACAGGCAGACCCGCTCCCTATAAGAGAGCACTTCCGGATGCTCGCGGACGATCACAAGGCCGACGTCCGCCGGATCCGAGAAGCGAACCGGCAGACGAGGCTCAGATATGTCCTGTATCTGAACCTTGTCATATTGGCGTACCTGCTCGATCGCGTGTTCACGGACAGGCCTATCGCGCTCGGCCTCCCGCATATCGGGCCCGACGCGATCCTGATCCTCCTCCTATTCGTTTTGGCGATCGCCATCATGGCCATGGTTGCGATGCCGCTCTTGAACGGACGCTCTCCACACGTCCGCTTCAGCCCCGAGGAGATCGGGCTGGGGTTCGCCGACGTGCGGGGGATCGATGTGGTGCTGGAAGAAGTGGCGCGCACCCTTCAGATCTTCCTTACGTACAAGACCTTCAAGGACGAGTTGGGGGGCAATCCGCGGCGGGGAGTGCTCTTCGAGGGCAGGCCGGGAACCGGGAAGACACACATGGCGAAGGCGATGGCCGCGGAAGCAGGGGTTCCCTTCTTCTTCGTCTCAGCCCCCGCATTCCAGAGCATGTGGTTCGGCATGACCGCCATGAAGATCCGGTCCTTCTTCAAGGCCCTGAAGAAAGCGGCGAAGAAAGAAGGAGGCGCGATCGGATTCATCGAAGAGATCGACGCCGTCGGAGGCTCCCGCGGGGGCGAACCTGCCGCTCCATACAGGCAAGGGGATCGCTCGGTGAGTGCGATAGCCAATCAGGCAACCGGGGGCATGGTGAACGAGTTGCTCGTTCAGCTCCAGTCCTTCGACACACCTCCGTGGTCACGCCGGGTGATGAACGGGTCGATAGACGTGATCAACAAGTTCTTCCCGGCAGACCATCAGATAAAGAAGAAGCCCGGCGCCTACAGCAACGTCCTGATCATCGGCGCCACCAACCGGGCGGACTCGCTCGACACTGCACTCCTTCGGCCGGGGCGGTTCGATCGCACTCTCTACTTCGATGTTCCCTCCCGCGCAGGCCGCCGGGACCTCATCGACTACTTCCTCGGCGCCCGTGCCATAGCTCCCGAGATGCTGCAGGATGATCTGCGGGAAGAATTCGCGTCGATGACGCTCGGCTACACGCCGGCCATGCTCGAGCACGTCCTCGATGAGGCGCTGGTCTGGGCGATCCGAGACGGGCGCCGGCAACTGACCTGGCGGGATATCCAGCGGGCGCGTCTGTCAGAGGAGATCGGGCTGGCTCAACCCGTTGCCTATACGGAACGGGAACGCCAGCTGATCGCAACGCATGAAGCCGGGCATGCCGCGGCCACCTACCTGTGCGGCAAGGATCGCAAGCTCGAGGTTCTGTCGATCATCAAGCGCCGGGACGCTCTTGGCCTCCTGGCACACTCCGCCACCGAGGAGCGCTTCACGAGAACTCAATCGGAACTGGAATCAACACTGAAGATCAGCTTGGGAGGGATGGCTGCCGAGCAGCTGCTGTTCGGCGAAACCGGAACGGGTCCGTCCTCCGATCTAACTGCCGCAACCTCCGTCGCTGCCCAGATGGTGGGCTCGTTCGGCATGGGGCGCTCGCTCATCTCCTATGAGGCGGTCGACAACGGCATGCCCCTGTCCCCCAACATCGTTGCCAAGGTCCTGAGCAACGACGACACCAGAGAAGAGGTGGAAGCGCTTCTGCGGCGTCAGCGCGAAGAAGTGACTGAGCTGCTTGCGCAGAACCTCGATCTCGTAAAGGCCTTGCGGGATGCCCTGCAGGAACAAGAAGAGCTGATGGGAGACGAGATCCTCAGAGTGCTACAGGACGCGGAGCGCAAGCGGCCTCCCTTCGTTCTAGACGCCGGCGAAGAGATCGTTCTCGGGTAAGTCCTCTTCGCTCCCGCCCTCGACGAGGGTGTAGTCCTCCCACGGATAGACCTCTTTCGTGATCTCGTCCGGGATCGCGAACCAGAAGCTGTCGGGATCTATCTGCGTGGCGTGGGCCAGCAGTGCCTTGGTGCGCAAGTCGATGTAATCGCCGACGTCGACCTGGGTGGTGATCTTGGGATCCTCGAAGTCTCTGTTGTCCCATTCCTTCAGCCAGTCTGCGAACGGGCTTTCGATCCCTTTCGCCTCCGCACCTTTATGGATCATCTCGAACCGCTGCTTGGAGAACGTGGCGAAGTAGTACAGCTTGCTGGGCGACCACGGGGGTCCGGCCGCGGGAAAGGCTGCAGGGTCTCCCGCTTCGTGAAACGCTCGCCGCCCTAGCTCGTGGACCCGCACATGGTCCGGGTGTTCGTAGCCTTTCGATTCGTCATACGAGAGGACAACCTCCGGTCGTTCGGTACGGATGATCTCCACCAGCTTGCCCACGACCTCGTCCGGGTCGGCGTTGCAGAAGGCCTCGGGCCGCGCATTGGCGGGCGACCCCGGCATCCCCGAGTCGCGGTAGCCCAGCATGTAGAGACGCTCTACCCCCAGCATGTCGGCAGCAGTCTCCAACTCAGCTTGGCGCAGCTCGGTCATCTTCTCGAGGATCCCCGGTTGGTCCATCCGCGGATTCAAGATCTCGCCTTCTTCACCGCCGGTCGCGCACACCAGCACGACACGCACACCTTCATCCGCATAGCGCGCCATGGTCCCGGCCCCCTTGGAGGATTCATCGTCCGGGTGCGCGTGTAATGCCAGCAAGCAACGTCGTTTGGAAGTCACGCCTATAGGCTAACGGAGTGTCGCAAACTCCCATTCCCGACTACTTCGACCGCGCGCGACTGGGCGCATCCGCGGGCCTCTTCGTAGCAGGGATCCTCGCTATCGTGGGCTGCTTCTTGACGTGGGTGACGTTCTCCCTCGACGAACCTCCCGGCACCTCCACCCGCGTGAGTCCGTCGGCGCCGATCGCCGGGACCAAGGTCTCTGATTGGAAGGTAGTGCTGGTCGCGGGAGCCGTCGTCATCATCTGTGCCGCGCTGCTCGCATCCAGAGAACGCAGTCTGTACCCATGGATCTCCTTCATCGCATCGATGTTCATCGGCGCCATCGCGGTAGCGGATTACAGGGGGCTCGGCGATCCCACCTCTGGATTCTTACGCGGTCTGGAACATGCGCTGCACACGACGGTGCAGGGCAAAGCCAAGCCTGGGGTCGGTCTCACGCTCGTTGCGATAGCGGGCGTGGGGGGTCTCATCGCATCGGTCATTGGGATAGCCGCGTCGCCGCACCGCGACCGGCTGCCCCCGAGCCAGGAATAGAGGGCGCCACTCAGGCGATCGCGATCATCCGTTCGATGGGGAGCCGGGCCCGGTCGGCGATCGCGGGATCGACCTTCACCTCATGCTCGCCCGTCTGCAGGGTGCGCAGAAGCTTCATCGGCGTGATCATCTTCATGTATCCGCACTGAGCCGTCTCGGATGCGGGGATGTAGTCGACCTCCGGATTCTCCTTGCGGAGGCGATGGAGCATGCCCGTCTCGGTCGCCACGATCACTTCATCCGCCTTCGTCTCCCGAGCCCGTCGAACCATTCCGCCGGTACCCAGCACGAAGGTGCGATCGGCCGGCAGGTCGCCGGTCGAGACGAGATACATCGTCGAGGAGGAGCACCCGCATTCCGGGTGCACGTGCAACTCGGCGGCCGGATGGTCGGACATCATCGTCTGGATGTGGCGGGGCTCGATACCTGCGTGAACGTGGCACTCGCCCATCCAGACGTTCATCTTGCGACCCGTGACGCGTTCCACATGTGCCCCGAGGAACATGTCGGGTCCGAACAGGATGTCCTTGTCGTCGGGGATCGCCTCGACCACCTTCGCGGCATTCGCCGACGTACAGCAGTAGTCGGCCTCGGCCTTGGCGGCGGCGCTCGTGTTCACGTAGAGGACAACCACGGGGTCTTCGAACTCGGTCTTCCACTTGCGGACGTCTTCCGCGGTGATCGAAGCAGCCAGCGAACAACCCGCCTGGGGATCGGGGATCAATACCGTCTTATCCGGCGCCAGGATCTTCGCCGTCTCAGCCATGAAATGCACGCCGCAGAAAACGATCGTCGACTGTTCGATCTCGGCAGCGATCCGCGACAGCTCGAGGGAATCGCCGACGAAGTCGGCCACATCTTGGATGGCAGGAACCTGGTAGTTGTGGGCCAGGATCACTGCGTCTCGCTGTTTCGCGAGTTCCGTTACCTCGCTCGCCCACGACTCGTCCACGCCCGATCGAAGCGCGTCGGCCGTCAGAACCATCAGCTGTGCACCTCCAGTGACACGTCGATAGCGGGGGCCGAGTGTGTAAGAGCGCCTATGGAGATGAGATCGACCCCAGCCTCGGCATAGCTCCGTACGTTGTCCAGCGTTATCCCGCCCGACGCCTCGAGCAGTGCCTTCCCGCCCGCGCGCACGACGGCTTCTCGAACGAGCTCCGGCGTCATGTTGTCGAGCAGGATCGCCTGGGCCCCCGCCGCCAAGGCGGCATCGAGGCCGGCGAGATCCTGGACCTCCACCTCCACCAACAGGCCGTGAGGAGCCACCTCTCGCATGCGCGTGACGGCTTCCGTTATCCCCCCGACTGCGGCGAGATGGTTGTCCTTGATGAGGATGCCGTCGTCGAGCCCGAAGCGATGGTTGAATCCCCCACCCGCTCGCACCGCGTTCTTCTCGAGGACCCTCAGGCCGGGCGTGGTCTTGCGGGTATCCACCAGCCGGACAGCGGTGTCGCCGACCGCATCCACGAACCTGCGGGTAAGGGTGGCGACCCCACTGAGGCGCCCCAACAGATTCAGCGCCGTTCTCTCGGCCGTGATGATCGAGCGCATCGAGCCCTCCACTTGGGCGAGAACATCCCCCGCTCGAACCTCGTCGCCGTCGGCCGTTCGGCACTCCCAGCTGACGTCGTCGCCGAAGGCTTCGAAACACAGCATCGCGGCGTCGAGCCCGGCAACGATCGCCTCTTGACGCGTCTCGATATGCGCGCTGCCGGTGGCATCCGGCGGGATGAGAGACCGAGTAGTGATATCTCCCCGACCCACGTCTTCATCGATGAAACGGGCGATCGATCTTTGCACCCAGCGTTCATCGAAAAGACTCATATCTCTCCTGTGTACAACAGACCGACCCCCGACAGCATTCCCGCGACTGCGGTCCGTCACAGCCGCTCGACCGGGTATCCGGAGTCGGACAGACGGTCGACCAGCTCCTGGATGTGCGGGGGCCCCCGGGTTTCCACCTGAAGAGCAACGTCGACTTCGCCGAGGTCGACCGCTACCCCTTCGCGGTGGTGCTCGACGCCGACCACATTCGCACCAGCCGTCGCGATGCAACCGAGCAGACTGTGGAGCGCTCCGGGCTGATCCGGTATCCGGGTGTGAAACGCGAAATATCGCCCCGACGCACCGAGCCCAAAGCGGATAACGCGCAACAGCAGGAGCGGGTCGATGTTGCCGCCCGACAGCACCACGACCACGGGCGGTTCTAGCTCGGCAACCTCTTCGAGGACCGCGGCCACGCCGGCTCCGCCGGCAGGCTCCAGCACCATCTTCATCCGCTCGGCAGCGAACACCAGGGCTTTCGCGATCGCTTCATCGTCGACGCATACGACCTCGTCGACCAGCTCCTGGACATGAGCGAAGGTCAGCTCCCCGGGGCAGTTCGCGGCGATCCCGTCGGCGATGGTGGTCATCTCATCCAGGCTTACCGGCATGCCTTTCGCCAGGGAAGCCGGGAATGCGGCGGCGCCGGCGGCCTGTACGCCCACCAATCGCACCCGTTGACCTCGTCCGTGGAGAGCCGCGGCGATGCCCGATATCAAGCCGCCTCCTCCCACCGGTACCACCACCGTTCGAGCCCCCGGAAGAGAATCGTTGATCTCGAGCCCGATCGTTCCCTGCCCCGCAATGATGTTGGGATGGTCAAAGGGCGGAACGAAGACGAGTCCGTGCTCCTCGGCATGCAGCTGGGCAGCGTCGAAAGCAGCACCGAAGTCCTTGCCGGTGAGGATCACTTTGGCGCCGTAACGCTCCGTGGCCTCGATCTTGGGCAGAGACGCGCCTTCCGGCATGAAGACGGTCGAGGGCGCTCCCACGAGCGTGGCGGCGAGGGCAACCCCCTGGGCGTGGTTACCGGCTGAGGCCGCGACGACGCCCGCGGCCCGCTCGCTCTCGTCGAGCCGGCTGATGCGGTTGTAGGCCCCCCGGATCTTGAACGAGCCGGTGCGTTGGAGGTTCTCGCACTTGATGAAGACGCCCCCGCCGGCATGCTCGGACAGGGCCCGCGACCGATCCAGGGGAGTCTCGACGGCGACGCCCTCGAGCACCCGGCGCGCGTCCTCGATCTGGGCGAGGTCCACCAGCTGTGTCATGGCCACACCAGCAATGCTCTCATCTCGGTAGCCGGCCGGTCCGCGCTGGACCGTCGGTGGCGGCGCCGGGTGGGGGCTTCAGGCGGCCCGCCGGGCTCTGGCTCAGCCGATCCGAGAACGCACGTCCGCGATGATGCTCTCGGCTTCCGGATACTCCCCCGTGGCTTTCTTGGAGTGGATGACATCGTCGCCCACCGTGACCTCGAACACCCCGCCGCGCGAGGGCACGATCACCAGCTCGGAGATCTTGAACTCGAATTCTTCTAGAAGGCGATCCGCCAGACCGACGGCTTTAGATCCGTACCCTCATTG
>DATAPE010000018.1:0-4235 GCA_036265345.1 Actinomycetota bacterium | reverse complement strand
AGCGGCTGCCGGTCGCCGGAGATCTCACGTCGGGCGTGGCGAATACCGCGGCAATCAGCGGCTGGCCCACTTCACGCATCGTGAACGAGGGCGAGCCGATGCTCTGCGACCTCGCCCCGCGCGCGAACGGGTACTGGGGAGACTCGTGCAACACGATCTTCCTCGGGCAGCCGGGCCCCGCCTTCATGAACCTGTATGGAACGACGCAAAAGGCAATCGAGGTCGTCCAGGAGACGCTGAGGCCTGGCATCACCGCCGCCGACTTCGATCGCAGAATCCGGTCAGTGTTCGAGGACGCGGGTGTCAACAACCCGCTCCACATCGGGCACGGCATCGGCACCGGCGTCCACGAATGGCCGCGCATCGTGCCGGATCAGGACGTCACGCTTCAGGAGGGAATGGTGCTGATGATTGAGCCCGGGGCGTACGATCCAGAGATCGGCGGCGTACGCCTCGAGTGGATGTTCCTCGTCACGGCCAACGGCAACGAAGTCTTGAGCGGCTTCTCCCATTCGCTTCATTGACCCCACCGCGCCGGTTCCTACCGGCGGGGTCTGCGTTCAGCCGACCTCCTCGGGTTCTTCGTACCAGCGCACCTTGTCGCCGATGCGGGCTCGAAGCTTCCAGCGCCGCGACTTTGGAACAGCCTCGATCCGGCTCAAGAGGGATTCGAGGCGGTCGGCAAGCACCCGTCTGTCGTCGCTCGACAGGTTGAAGCTCTCGAGACCGGCCCGGGACCGCTCGATGTTCATCGTGCAGGTGCGCCAGAGCCCCCAATCCTCGGCGCAGAGCTTGGCGACGAAAGCGGCGTTGATTGTGTCGGCATCGTGGTCACCGAGCTCGTGCTCGACCAGCAACGCCATGATGTCCCGCATGTCCTTCTCGTTCAGCTCAACGACCTGGAGCTTCGTCAACAACAGCTCGGCGAGCGGAAGTGTCTCAGGCTCGATTTCGAACCGATCCGCGATCGGCACGACGTGGCACATCTCGAAGCTGCCGACGAAGACGTCGAGCTGGCGTTCGCGCCGAGTGTCGTAGTAGAGGGCCCGCCGACCGGCGTTCATGGCGTTGAAGGGATCGTCGGCTGCATACCCGAGCGAGGCGATGAAGCTCGTCAGCTCGCGACCTCTTGTCCTTGGCGTGACGAGGTCGATGTCTTTGAACGGACGAGCAAGGCCCTGTCGCGGAACGGAGGAGTGGAGATGGATCGCGACCCCTCCGATGAGCCTCAACGGAACCGAGCCCGCGGAAGCGCGCGCGAGTATGCGCCGCGCCTCCGCGACGATGTCATCGAGCGGTCGGTCGGCGGGGTCTATCCTGCTTCCGTTGGTCACCGATTCAGGATGAAAGTGGCGCCCGGTAAGACCATCATGCTCTTCGGCCTGGGCGATCTGGGGAGCTGGGTGCTGGAGTACGTCGCAAGGGAACCCGGCATCAGTCGGCTTATCACTTGTGACCCGAGAGAGGATTGGGGCGCGCTGAAGACGACCTCAGTTCAGGTCAGCGCCGGGCATATCGGCCTTCCGGTCACATGCACGTACGAGAAAGTCGATGTCTTCAATCTGGACCACACTGCGGAACTGATCGAAAAGTACGAACCAGACCTCATCTACGCTGCCATGTCCCTTCTGTCGTGGTGGGTGCCCACGATGCTGCCGCCCGAGGTGCATGAAGACATTCTCAAGGCGGCTGGCCCCCTCCTCCCGACGCATGCAACGCTCGTAGCAAGACTGATGATGGCGCTCAGGGAAACAGGGCTCCGGCCTCTGGTCGTGAATCACTCGTGGCCCGACCTGACGAACCCGATTCTGGCGAGGAACGGCCTGGATGTTGCGGTGGGGGCCGGCAATCTCGACCTTATCGTTGCCGAGATACGCAGACGAGTCAGCGACGAACTTGATGTACCCATCCCTGCGGTGATTGTCTGGTTCATCGGCCAACACGTATTGGTCATGCGCGATGTCGGCCTGGGCATCCCCTATTTCTGCAAGATCGTCGTGGATGACTCCGATGTCACCGAGCAGTTCGATATCGATGCTCTTATCAACGGGACCTTTTACCGGAAGGTGCCGGCCGGAGTACAGACCAGTTGGCTCATGCAAAACGTGGTAGCTACCTGCGCCTTACGCATCATTCGCGCCATGATCAACGACACAGGGGAGGTGACACACGCGCCCGGCCCTAATGGTCTGATCGGCGGATATCCGGTCCGAGCGGACAGCACAGGTGTCGAGGTGGTGTTGCCCGCTGGCATCAGCCTGGAGGAGGCACAACAGATCAACATTGAAGACAGCAAGTTCGAAGGCGTTCAGGAGATCAAGGAAGACGGCACATTGATCTTCACCGAAGAGGCTGTCGAGGTCATGAAGAACTATTTCGGGATGTCACAGCAGGAACTTGCGTTCGAAGACATGGCCGACCGGGCCGAAGAAATTGTGGCCGCATACAAGGATCTGGCGAAGAAACACAACGCGCCCACCTATTTCTTCTAGGCGCTTGCGTCGGGTGCTTCCCTCCCCTGGGTGAGCTCCATGTCGTCGACGAACCTGTAGAGGGAGCTCGGAGAGACGGCGCTCACCTGGTCGAGTGTTGCAACCTCGGCCGACTCGAGCTCCCAGTCAAGCGACCGGAGATTGCTCTCCAACTGCTCGATTGTCCGGGCGCCGATGATAGGCGCGACGAGATCGGATTTCGCCCGAAGCCAGTTCATGGCTACTTCTGCCGGCGAGGCTCCTCGCGCCTCGGCAACATCGAGCAATGTGTCGATGACCGCCCACGTTCGCTCATTGCCCCGGTGCTCCCATGAGTCGGGCTGCCACGGCTCGATCCAATCCGCAACCCGGGTGCCGGCGGCAGGCGCCGTGATCCCTCGCCGGTACTTTCCCGTCAACCAGCCGCCCCCCAGCGGACTCCATGGGACCAACGCGAGACCTGTCTCGTGACAGACGGGCAACACCTCCAGGTCGGACATCCGGGAAAGAAGGTTGTACTCGTTCTGGACGCACACGAACGGCTCCCAGCCGTGGATCTGCGCTAGCCCCCATGCGTGCATGAGCTGCCAGCCGAGCCAGTTCGACGCCCCGATGTGCAGGACCTTTCCGGCGCGAACGAGGCCGTCGAGGGTGGAGAGGGTCTCCTCGAGCTGAACGCCAGGATCCCACGCGTGCAGGTAATACAGGTCGACGTAATCTGTTTGGAGGCGGCGCAGGCTTGCGTCGATCGCGGCCACGATGTGCTTGCGCGAGAGACCGAGGGCGTTGGGGCCCTCACCCATCCGACCCCAGACCTTGGTGCCGATCACCAGCTCGTCGCGGCCGCCGCGGCTGGTGAGCCAGCGACCGACGATCTCCTCGGCGAGCCCGTTTCCGTAGACGTCGGCAGCGTCGATGAAGTTGCCGCCACGATCCCGGAAGAGGTCGAGCTGGGCAAAGGATGTGGGCTCGTCCGAGTCTCGGCCGAACCTCCATGTCCCGAGCGCCAGCTCGCTCACCCGAAGTCCACTCTTCCCCAGCCTGACCGTTTTCATCGAATCCCTCCAATCAGCTCATCGACGCGATGCCCGAGCAGCTCGCTCCCAACGTTGGAGTCAGCTGAAGCGGACCGGGCATTGGGTACGACCCTAGAGCGCGCGAATATTCAATAGCCAGGCGAGCGGATGGGCAACGCGAGCCACCACGTCTTCATCCGCAGTACCGCAAAGCCGCACCGTCACGGCCGCTCCTGAGACTCCTACACGTCGATCCCGAGGCGGCGCAGCTCGACCGTGGCCGAGCGCCGCCACCGGGTCGTGTCGGGAGAGAACGGCAGCATGAACGGCATCCCGTTCGCCTTCCGCAGCGGCTTGCCGTCTCGAAGCACGCGATAGTGCCCGGGCGTCGGCTCGACCGTAAGGCCGGCCGCCTCGAGCCGGCGGATGAACTCGCGGACGTCCTTTCTCATCTCGGTGCCAGCGCTGCCACGAGCCAACAAATCAGGCAACGTGAGCACATTCGAGGGGGAGGCAACTGGGGCAGCTACGACGCCTGCCGCTGCGCGGGCTTATGCTCGGTCGTCCACGCCCCACCTTCACGATCGAACTCGACCACGCTCAGCGGGACGATCGTGCCGCAACCACACTCGCAGGAGAAGCCGTACTTGTAGTTCGGGTCCCTCGCGCCAGGCAGGAGATCGGCCAAGTGCCGGATGTGCTGGTTCAACGCCCTTACGCATTCGGGATCGAGGTTCACGGAGGCCCG
>DATAPE010000017.1:0-1721 GCA_036265345.1 Actinomycetota bacterium | reverse complement strand
GCCGATGCTGCCGCCTGATTGGGAGTCAGCCCGAGCGCGGGTTTGAACAACATCAGATAGAGGATCGCGACGAGTCCCACAAGACCTATTCCGGCTATCGTCATCGGTCGGCCCGACCCCAAGATCGAGTCGTACTGCTGTGCGCTCACCGCTTCCGAGCCCTCCACGATGGCGGCAGTCACGAACCTGACGCGCCGGTAGTAAGGGCGCGCCATGCCATACATCGCGAGCGACACCATCAGCAAGATGATGAGCGCCGCCCAGATCCACCCGTAGCTCCAGAGACTCCCGAGGAACGCCGCCACGATGCCCCCGACGAGCAGCACCCCCAACGAGGCATAGAAGACCGAGATCGTCGAGCTCGAGAGCTGCAGCAGGGAAGCAACCTGCCGGGGGTCCCGTTCCCTTTGCAACCGGAAGGTGATCATCATCGAGACGCCGTGCGAGACCAGGAACGCGAACACCCCCACGAGATGAATGAGCACCCACCACTGGTACACGCCAACCTCCGATGTCTGATCCCTACGGCGCGATTCTGCCGGAGGTTGGGCTGCCGGGAAACCAGATAGCTCTCTCAACGATGGCGGGTCGCGAAGGCTCCAGGACGAGGGCCCCGAAGGGGCCGGCCAGCTTCGCAATCGCTTCCGATCGTGTATTCACGGCCGCACCTCCGGTTTTTGGTTCCAGAACAAGATCACGGGGCGGTCGTGCTCGTAGCCGAGCACACTCAGGCAGGCGACGTCGAATGCAAGCAGGCCGCCAGCTTCCCCAGGCAGACCGATGAAGCGTGCGGCGAGTACCCGGCTGATATGGCCATGGCTCACAATCAAGACGCGGCCCCCGAACGACAGCGCCCGCTTCAATACGCGATCCACGCGATCCGCTGCAAGAGCTGGTGTTTCACCTCCCGGGCAACCGTCTCGCCACAGGTTCCAGTTCGGACGCTGCTCCGCGATCTCGGCGAAGGTCAGCCCTTCATAGTGGCCGTAGTCGAATTCCTCGAGGTCGGTGGAGGTCTCGAAGTCGCGGATCCCGGCTGCCTCCGCAGTGGTTCGAGCTCGCAGCAGAGGACTCGTCAGAACGATGTCGAAGTGGGTGCCTTGCAGCCGTCTTCCCAACGCTCCTGCTTGCCGTATCCCTTCAGCGGTCAGAGCGACATCGGTTCGTCCGGTGTGACGTCCGTCCCGACTCCATTCGGTTTCGCCGTGGCGCGCCAACCAGAGTTCGTCCATGGGCCCGGCTACGTCTGTTCGACGATGGAACGGGTCAGATAGATGATGGCAACGAACGCCTGGTAGAGATCCAGGGGGTTCGAGCCTTCAAGCAGAACGGTGCGCTCCGCGGTCTGCTTGACGCCGCTTATCCACGTCGCCATCCGCGCCATGTCGGCGGTGAGGAAGTCGATCTCGAGCCGGGCGGGCAGGTCGATCCGTGGGGGACTGGGGTGGTTGGTAGTGGACAGCGCTCGCTCGGCTCCCTCAGCGATGGCCGCTCGGGCTGCGTGCGGGTGCATGCTCTTGGCCGCGAATCGACTGACCGCTTCCTTGACGACGACGTATTCCGCCTCGGGTCGGAACGGCCTCGCTTGTTGGGCGGTCTGGCGGTCGCCTGTGACGAGCACGATCGGAACCTCATGATGCAGGGCGACCAGAGCGTTCACTGCACTTTCACCCACCACCACCCCATTGAGGCGAACGTCGGCGATTGCTCTCGGGTTATCG
>DATAPE010000016.1:0-8129 GCA_036265345.1 Actinomycetota bacterium | reverse complement strand
GCCGAGCCGGGTCGACGGTCCTGCTTGGCCTTGCACCGGGCGGGGTTTGCCTGGCCGCCGCGTCACCGCGACGCCGGTGCGCTCTTACCGCACCATTTCACCTTTGCCTGTACGCGACTCACGTGTGGCCGCGCCATCGGCCGTGTCTTTCTGTGGCACTTTCCCGCGGGTTTCCCCGGGTGGGCGTTACCCACCGCCCTGCCCTGTGGTGTCCGGACTTTCCTCGAGGGGTTTTCTCTCCCCCCGCGATCGCTTGGCCCGCCTCACGATGGTAGCCCGCGATCTTCGTTTTCGCCACAAAAGCGGGATATCGTGCGCATTCATGCGGACGGCCGTGATCACCGGAGCGGGAAGCGGCCTTGGTCGCGCGATTGCCCTCGAGCTCGGAAGGCGCGGCTTTCGGGCCCAGGTCACCGACATCGATCCAGACGCGGCCGCTCGCACAGCGGCCGCGATCGGCGAGAGCGCCTCGGCTTCCATCTTGGACGTTCGAGACGAGGCGGCCTGCCGAGCCACCGCGAAAGCGGCGGCGGAGGCGGGTTCGCTGGATATCTGGGTCAACAACGCCGGCGTGCTCTTCACCGGGCTCTCCTGGGAGCAGAGCGAGGAGAGCCGCGGGACGATGCTCGAGATCAATACGACGGGCACCATGAACGGCACCGTCGCCGCAGTCGAGCAGATGACCTCCGCCGGTCGCGGTCACGTGATCAACGTAATCTCGCTCGCCGGAATCGTCGCGGCGCCGGGTGAGGTGGCTTACGCCGCGAGCAAGCACGCCGCTATGGCGTTCACCTTGGGAACGCTCTTCGACCTTCGCCGCTCGGGCATCTCCGGCGTTCACCTCTCGGCGGTCTGTCCGGATGGCATCTGGACCCCGATGCTCGAGGACAAACTCGACGATCCAAATGCCGCGGGCTCCTTTTCGGGCCATCTCCTTACCGCGGAGCGAGTGGCCGCCGAGGTGGGCAAGCTCACCGAGCGCCCCCGCCCGGTGCTGGTGATTCCTCGCTGGCGCGGGCCCGTGCTCCGCGCCTTTGACCTCTTCCCCCGCCTCGCCGTACGCATGCTTCCCTTCGCCCTCTGGGACGCCAGGCGCAAACAGCGCAGCTACAAGAAGAAAATTGAGTCCGGCAACTGGCCCTAATAACTAAATGACGAGACCCTGGCGCCGCCAGGCAAGGACACAGGGAGTGCAGCGTGCTCTCTGCACGTAAGCGACCGAGGACGCCGCATGGCGGCGCCAGGGGCCGTCATCAGACCTTGCGGAAGACGCCTACAACTCGCCCTAGAACGCGAGCCTCGGTGGTAAGGATCGGCTCCATCGCTTCGTTTTCGGGCTGTAGGCGGATGTGGTCTTTTTCGTGGAAGATCTTCTTGACGGTCGCCTCTTCGCCGATCAGCGCCACGACGATCTCGCCGTTGGCCGCATCGTCAGCTGGGCGCACGACCACGTAGTCGCTTTCGAGGATGCCGGCGTCCTTCATGCTTTCGCCGCGCACCTGAAGGATGTAGTCGCCGTCCTCCCCGCCGATCACGTCCGGGATCTCCAGGTACTCCTCGATGTTCTCTTCGGCGAGGATCGGCGCGCCGGCGGCCACCTGACCGACCAGCGGCAGCCCGCTGTCGGGCCTGATCGTCTTCTTGGCGCGATCGAACAGCAGCTCGATCGCGCGTGGCTTGGAGGGATCGCGGCGCAGCAGGCCGATCTTCTCGAGATTCGCCAGATGCGCGTGAACGGTCGAAGAGGAATGAAGCCCAACGGCTTTGCCGATCTCCCGCACCGTCGGCGGGTAGCCGGTCTTGGCCGCGTAACGGCCGATGAAGTCGAATATCTCCTTCTGCCTCTTGGTCAGATCCAAGTCCATAATCGCTCCCTCGCCCCCTGCGTGCCGGGTATCATTTGATTCGAACAGGTGTTCGCAGGCTATCGACTCATCCGGACACTTACAAGCCAATAGACTGCATCGCCTTCAAGCGGCTGTGGCGGAACTGGTAGACGCGCAAGGTTGAGGGCCTTGTGGGTGGAAACACCCGTGATGGTTCGACTCCATTCAGCCGCACTGGAAAAGCCCCCGGAAATCGGGGGCTTTTTCTTTAGGAGGGCGCGAGACTGGTAACGGTAAACATCAATGTCCGCCTAGTATATCTTTGATGCTCCAATCAGGTTTTCTTTGGGCAGTCGGCTATAACGGGGCCAAATCCAGCCGCGCCTGCTCGATTGGCAGGTCCTGGATCGCCCACAGCGTCTCGACCAGGGCCTCCAGGTCATCGAGGTTGTAGGCGATCAGTTCATTCCTGATCCTTCTCCTCATCCTGTGGCTGTACCGGGAGAGGTAGCGGGTGAACAGCATCTGGGCCTCCCTGCCGTCGTTGATCGAACTGCTCTTGACCACCCCGAAGAAGGCGGAGACGTCACCCAAGGCGAGCTCGGGGATTGGCAGGCGCAGGCCGTGGCGAGCGGAGGCGTAGAGATCGACATGCCGCTCCTCGAGCCCATCGAGAAGATCGGAAAGGCCGAAGCGCTTGCACGCGTTGCGCAGCTGGGGCAGATCGGCCGAAGCTCCCGCCCAGGTGACGACGGGCTGGCCTGGCCTCGAATCGAGCAGCTCCCCCAGACGTTCTAGGTTGGCCTGTTCGGCCGCGGCGTCGTCTGCCCAAAGGGCGACGTGCTCGCAGCGATCGTCGTCGATCAGATACAGGCCGATCAACCAGATCAGGGGAGCGAAGGCGTCGTACTCCAGATCGAGCGCTATGAAAGACCCCCCCAGGGTGGGAGGCGGACTGAACAGGATCGCGCGGCCTTCTCGATAGCTCTGGGCATGGAAGCGCAGCTCCGCCAGACGGTCGGGCGAAGCGGAAACCCCGACGTCCCGAAGCTCATCCGTGAGCGTTTGCAGATCGCGCGCCTCCAAGTCCTCGAGGCTGAAAACCCCAACCTTCTCGAAGGCCACCGCCCGGCCGCGCCCCATTCCGAAGAGCAGGGTCAGGGCTTTCCTGTTTCTCCGCTTTCGCCGCATACGGTCGCGCAGCGGATCGCGGCAGGTGGGGCAGCCACAGATCCGGGGCTTGACGCCGGTCCGCTTCGCCCTGCGAATCTCATCGAGCAGTGCTTCGACCTGCTCGAAGTCCGACACGCTGAGGTCGACCTCGACCGGCACGGAGCGGCCATCGCGCTCGAGGACGAGCCACCCGGTCGGTTCGTCTACCCCGTAGAAGCGATACGGCTCTAGGAGCATCCAGTCGAAGGCGAGCTCCAGCCGGTCGGCGCGACGCACATTGCGGTGAGATCCCACCTTGATCGGCCATAGCGCTCCGGAATCGGCGTCGACACCCTGCGGCGCCCCGTAGATCTTTTGAGCCACGTTCTCTAACGTGGGAGTCCCAAAGAGCCTCACGTCCTCCGAGAAGAGCCGCCTCAGCTCTTTCGGCGCCGGGGGCGGGTCGAAGACCTCGACTCTTCCCTCCCAGGCGGCATGCTCGGGAAGCCCGTCCCCGGCCGGTCCGATGGCCTCCTCCGACGAGAGGAGGCCCTGCTCGAGATGCCACCAAGCGTAGGGACAGCGCAGGTAGGCGGTGAGGTCGATTTTGTCGACCCACTGCCGAGCAGCGGGAAACTGGCCCGATCCGGAGTCCATCTGGAATATAGACGCTCAGCCGGGCCATTTCGCCCCGTTTGTCGAGCAGCGTTTCTTGCGGCTAGCCTGCCACCCACTCCTTTGCGGCTTCCAATTCGGTCAAACCGAAGAGCTTCAGCTCGCCCGGGCTCATCCAGCCAAACAACGCGGTGGCCCTGCGGATCCACTCCACGTCGGTGACAAGGGCCATGCGATGCCAGTTGGCGTGATGGCCAACGACGTATTTGGCCCCGGTCTTGATGTCCTCCCAGACCGCGCCCGCCTCATAGCCCTCGAAGTCGGCATCGAGTTCGCAGAGGCATCTGAAGGGCTGGTCGTTGCCGGCGGCCTCGTCGATCGCCGGCATGAGGACCTCCTCGTAGTCGCCGCGACTGATCTCCCCCGAGAAGCGGAGTCCCAAAACACCCTCCGGCATCCCCTCCATGCGCTCGATCACGATCCGTCGCCCCTTCCGCTGATCCAGTTCGCGGCCTTGTACGGGGGCATCTGCATGACCAGGAAGAAGAGGACCCCGGTCGCTCCGGCATAGAGATAGAGCCCCTCCACCCCTTCGTGTTCCCCGGTCACGTTCTGGCCGATCGCGAGGATCGAAAACGTGAAGATCGAGAGCCCGAGCCCCGCGAGCAGAAACGGCTTGCGCCGATTCGGCATGAACTCGAGCGTGATCAGGCTGACCACCGTCAGCACGAAGATCCCCAACTCGAGGATGCCGAGAATCGTCCAGGCGGCGTCGACGCCGGGGATCGTGTCGAGGAAGGTTCCGGCGAACTGTTTTTCGATCCCCGGCGGCGCCCCGATCCCATCGAAGATCTTCTCCTTGCCGCCGTAGAAGAACAGCACTCCGACCAGGAGATAGATGCCGGCGAGGACGAGGCCATAGATCGCACCGTCCTCCCACCGCATCCTTGCTCCTGAGCGATTTCCGCTCTCCCTCTCAACCTGATCCATCTCGACTCCTTCCGAGTGATCGCCGGATCGAAGCAATACCTCCTGACCCGCTGTAGATCCGACCTTATTGCCGCAAGGGGCCTATGTCCACTCAAGGCTTTTGAAGAGTTTTGTCTGCATCGTCCTGCAAACGCGCCATAGCGGCGCAAATGGAGCAAAACAATTACTGGCAATGCTTCGGCTTGCTTGGTACGGTCGTGTTCGGGAGGCGAACAGTCGTTATCCACATAAAGGTGGTGTTTTTGGATGACACGACGCGCACGCTTCCTGGTCGCGCTTGGAATTGTTGTTCCTCTCTGCGTTTGGACCGGGCAGGCCTCCGCCGACACGCCCCTGGCTTGGTCCCAACCACAGCTGGTCGATCACCAGCTCCCCTTCTCCGGCAATCGCTACGTCAGCGACATCGATTGTCCCTCGGCCTCGCTCTGCGTGGCGGTGGACGAAGACGGGAACATCCTCAGCTCGACCGATCCCACCGGCGGGATCGAGGATTGGGACATCGCCAGCGTCTTCCCCGGCCAGACCTTGGGTGACATCTCCTGCGCGTCGGCTTCGCTTTGCGTGGCCGTTGGAGAAGAAGGAAGGATCTTCAGCTCGACAGAACCCGCCGAAGGCGCCACCGCATGGGACGCCGTCGAGACCGATCCCGAAAGATTCCTGGAGGGGGTCTCCTGCCCCTCGGCCTCCCTCTGCGTGGCGGTCGATGACGACGGCAATGCACTTAGCTCGACCGATCCCACCGGCAACGCGGGCGCCTGGCACCGAGCCAGCGTCACCCCCGGGACGATCATGCGCGATGTGAGCTGCAGGTCCGTCTCGCTGTGCGTTGCGGTCGGCGACGGCGGCGTGGCGATCGTCTCGACCAACCCCACCGGCAACGCGGGCGCCTGGCACCAGGGCGACTCCGACCTCGAAAGCGGGCTCACCTCCGTCTCCTGCCCAACGACCTCCCTGTGCATGGCCGCTGGAGAACAGGGCGAAGCGATCGCCTCCACGGACCCCGCCTCCCCCATCGTCCCCTGGAGCACCGTGAGCATCGAACCGGGCCGGTACATGACCGCGATCTCCTGCCCTTCGGAGACGCTGTGCGTCATCGCCGCCGCCGGCGGCAGGATCCTCGCCTCCACCGACCCGACCGACGATGCATCCTGGAGCTCCGTCGAGGCCGACTCCGAAAACTTCCTCGGGTCCATGTCCTGCCCATCGGCCTCCCTTTGCGTCGCTGGGGATGGCGCGGGCAATGTGATCACCTCGACCAATCCCGGCGACGAGCCTCCGAATTGGGCCGTGGTCAACGTCGATGGCTTCAACTCAATCCACGACATCTCCTGTCCAGCGGAGTCCCTCTGCGTCGCGGTGGACGGCAGTGGCAACGCGCTCGTCGCACAGGCGCCCGGCGACGAAAGCGGTGCGTGGGCCCTGGCGAACATCGACCCCGGCAACTCCCTCAGTGGGGTCTCCTGTCTCCCGGCACCGCTCTGCGTCGCGGTCGACGAAGCGGGCAATGTGCTCACCTCGAGCAATCCCGTCGGGGGCGCGGCCACCTGGAGCCCACCGATCAATATCGCCGGGGGCGATGAACTGACCGCCGTCTCCTGCGCCTCGACCATTCTGTGCGCCGCTGTCGACGCCGCGGGCAATGTCCATACATCGAGCGATCCAACCGGAGGGGCCGGCGCATGGAACAGCGCTCAGATCGCCGCCGGCGAATACCTGGGCTCGGTCTTTTGCCGGCCAACCTCGTTCTGCGCCGCTGTGGACGGCGCCGGCAACGCGTTCACCTCCGCCAACCCCACCGGAGGCGCCGATCACTGGCATACGAGCGCCGCCAGCCCAGACGCCCCTCTGTTCGACATCGCCTGCCCGTCTACCTCGCTTTGCGTCGCTGTGGGCGTGCAAGGGACGATCGCCACTTCGACCAACCCCACCAGCGTCTCACCGGCATGGAATCTGACCGAGGTGGAGACCGAAGGGCTGCACACGCTCACCTGCCTCTCCCCTGCCCTGTGCGTTGCCGCGAGCGGCGAAGGGGACGTCGTCACCTCGACTGACCCGCTGACCGGGTCCTCGTGGGAGGTAACTCATATCGGCGACTTCCGCGCCTACGCGGAAGACCGGCGGCCGATCTCCTGTCCCTCGCTCATGCTCTGCATGATGGCCACCACGGATGGCCGTGTACTACGCGGCACTCCGACGAGCGGGTCGCTCGCCGGGACGGTCACGGATTCCTCGACCTCGGCCGCGATCCCAGGGGTCCTCGTCTGCGCGCAGAACAGCTTCGAAGAGCAATGCGAGACCACGGATGAGGCCGGCGAATACACAATCGCGGGCCTTGCCGAGGGCTTTTGGCGGGTTCAATTCGCACCCCCCTACAGCGAATCCACCTATGTGACCCAGTACTACAGCGGCGTGTCGTCGATCTCCGACGCGGCGATCGTGGGCATCACGCCGGGCGCGGCGATCACCGCGATAGACGCCCAGCTCCAAGAGGGAGGACGCATCGCGGGCAAAGTGATCGACACCGGGAGCAAAGGGCCGGTCTTCAACAGCCTGGTGTGCGCGTTCCACGCAAGCGACGAAGAATTCGATCGCTGCACATCCACGGACTCCGACGGCGAGTACACGCTCACGGGCCTTGCAACCGGCTACTACAAGCTCCGCTTCTCTTCGCCGACGACAGGCACCAACTACATCGAGCAGCACTACAACGGCAAGAGCCGGCTGCAGGAAGCCGATGAGGTTGCGGTCACCGCGGGCGACACAACCTCGGGAATAGATGTCGAGCTGGAGGAGGCGTCCCGCATCGAAGGCACCGTCACCGACGCCTCCAGCGAAGAGGAGATCCAGAACGCCGAAGTCTGCCTCTTCAAAGAAGCAATGGACGGCGACTTCATATTCCAGGAATGCACCTATACCGGCGGCAGCGGGGAATACACCCTCTCGGGCCTGCGCACCGGCGTATACAAGATCGAGTTCCACACCGACGGAGGGCTCAACTACGTCACCCAGTTCTACGAGGGGAAGGCCTCGCTCGAGGATGCGGACCCGATCTCGGTCACGGCGGGAGTGGACGTCACCGGCATCGACGCCGAGATGCGACGGGGTGCGCAAATCAAAGGCAAAGCGATCGACGCGGTGAGCAAAGCCCCGATCCCCGGGCTCGAAATTTGCGTCTATCGCGCGAGCGATGGCGAACAGGAAAGCTGCACCGGCTCAGACGGGGAAGGCGAATACACGCTGGGTGGGCTGGAGACCGGCGCCTACAAGGTCGGGTTCTTCTCCATCGACTACGAAGAAGGGACCCACGGGCTCAACTACGTCGCCCAGTTCTACGAAGGCAAGGCCTCGCTGGCCACGGCCGAACCGATCTCGGTGACGGCCGGCCTCCAAACCACCGGGATCGATGCGGAAATGCACGAAGGGGGACGCATCGAAGGCGAAGTGATCGACGCTGTCAGCAAAGACACAATCCAAGGCATCACCGTCTGCGCCTTCAAGGTCGGGGAGACCGAAGCCGTGCGTTGCTCCTTCTCCAACGCAGGGGGT
>DATAPE010000015.1:0-14759 GCA_036265345.1 Actinomycetota bacterium | reverse complement strand
GCGGCGATCACGGCTGTCGCGATGGTGGTGGCCCGCACCGGCCGGGACCTTTATGGGCGGCCGGAGGTTACGACCGGACGCTACGTCTCGATCGCTCTCGGTGTCGCACTCGCGCTGTTCGCCGTCGAGCGACTGTTCCGGGGAAGGGAAGGCGTGAAACTCATCGTGGCGATGATCACCGGCGTGCTGGGGATGGTGCAGGGCCTGACGTTGCTGCCCGCTTTGTGGCATGGATTCGTGCTCGCAGCGATCCCGGCTGAGATCGAACGAGTGTGTATCGGGTTGGCTCTTGGCGGGGGCGTCACTACGTTGATCGTCACGTTCGCAGACACAAGGACAGAGCTGGATAAACCCCAGCCACTAGCCAGCTAGCTCCCGGGCGGCTTTCGGGTTCGGAACTCCCTTAAGGGCCACCAACTATCATCCCGGCGATCTCAAGGGGGTTTGGCATCGATCCGCGAACTTTGATCTCGGCACTGGCGCTGCTCCTTGTGATTGGCGTGGGCGCTACCAGCGCCATCTATCCCCTCGGGCAACTGAGTGCAGTGGGCCGCTGCGCGCTGAGCGTGGCTCTGGGCTATGCAGTGATCGGCGGGACCGCGTTCACCCTTGCTGCCGCCAGGAGCCTCACTCCTCTTGCCTTCAAGGTCGCCCTAACGGTCATCGGCCTCGGTCTTTGGATGGCTGCTTATTTGAGGCACCGAGCCACAGCCGGCGATCGACCGCGGGCTAAGAGAGATCTGAGCGACATGTGGCCCCTGGTTCTGGGGGCCGGCGTGGTTGTTGCGATCGCCTTGGTGAGATTGACGGTGAGTCCTCTTCAAGATTTCGGACCACCTACGGCGTTCAGATACTGGGCGGATGGCTTGGAGATGGCCTCTGCGGGCAGGGTCCCGGCCGTGACTCTGCAATGGGGCGCTGCATACGCCCCCACCGTCAGCAAAGTCATGCTCAGTAGCTTCGAAGCGGGAATGACCTTCTTCCTTGGTTCCCAACCCCTTCCCGCGATGGGCGCTCTCACCTGGATCAGCGCGGTCGGTTTCAGTCTCGGAGTGTGGTGGCTTGGACGCGAGCTGGGGCTGGTGCGGACCGCTCCATGGTTGATCTTGATGCTTTGCGCCAACAGCTTCGTGGGGGATCCAGAGCTGACGAAGGACATGGCGTATTTCCGCGCTGAGGTATTTGGGCGGATGGTGGCGTTCTGCGCGCTTGCGCTTGCAATCAAAGCCGTCAGGGAACGGAATGGCTACAAGGATGCAATCGTGTCCGGCGTCCTTTTGGGCGTGGCCGCTACGACACATCTGGTTCCCAGCGCGGTCGCCGGCGGCATGCTCTTGTGGTACTGCGTGTTTGTTGCGATGCGCGATCGAACCCTTGCCTCCGTCTCCACGCGCGTGGCGGCGACGGTTGTGACCGCGTTCGCTGTAGCGGAAGCCGTCTTCCTTTTCGCCGGGGGGAACCTCGCCTTTGCAGGAGCTGGTGGCGGGGGCAGTTACCGGGCAGTGGGAGGGGCTGATCCAACTGCTCTCTTCACAACCGGGCTAAGCCTGCCGTTCCCCGCCCCCAGAAGTCACTGGTTGATACCCGCGCACAGCTTGATCGATCAGTACGCCGGTTTCATCTTCGGGCGAAGCGTTTCTCATCCCACGCTCATCCTCGCCGGTCTGGCGATCGTGACCCTGATCGTGATCTGGCGGTGCCCGTCAGGGCTGAAACCAGCGGCCGTCGTGGCAGCGGGATGCGCTGTCAATCTGATCGTCGTAACGCTGATCTTCGGCTACTTCTACAACGTGTACGTCCTGGCCACCTTCGGAGCGCGGCGGCTGGGCGACTATGCGGCGCTGCCCGTTGTGATCATCGTGCTCGTGGTCGTTGAGTGGAGTTTGTCCGCAGTGCCACGGCGCCGTCTCGCCAACTCACTTAGTGGAGTTCTGGTGGTAGCCGTGGCCGTGGCGCTTCTGATCTCCCTGGCCCCCCCGGCCCCCGCTCCACGCCTTGGCAACACGGTTGGCTACCTGGACTGGATACGGGAGAACACACCTTGTTCGGCCAGGATCCTGTCGAACCGGCGGACCGGAGGGATGTACGAGGCGCTCACCGGGCGAGCGGGAGTGACCGAGGGTATGGGCCCTCATCTACGGCCCGAGATCCTCGATCAGGTGATCGGCCTCCTAGAAAGAACCCACCGCTTCTATCAGCGTCCTGGACGGGAACGAGAATTTCTCCGGGCCGAGGGGATCGACTACGTCGTCGTCTTCCGGCATCACCCTCATGTAACTAACCTGCGCACTTTTACCGCCAACCTCCCGGCGTTTGCAGCGCTGCCATTCCTTAGCCTCGTCCACGCCAACAGCCAGGTCTTGATCTATCAGGTTGAAGGTCTGGCGAGCGCGCAGCCTCTGCCGCGTCCACCCGACTACCCCGGCTATCGCTGCGATCGGGGCCCGATCAAAACCGCTGCCCGGGGCATCCGATCGCCCGCTTGATGTCGCAGCCGGGTGGGCCGCGCCGTTTCCCGACAAACCCAGCGGCCATCACCCAGGAGGGCTGGTCGCCGCACGTTAGGTGGGCACTGCTCAGGCCGTGCTAATCTCTGATTTCGCTCCTCCCCCTGCACTTCAGACCTTTACGAAGCGCGCTTCGGAGGACGGGAAGCTAGGAGGGAACGCGCGTGAACAGGCAGTACAAGCGCCTGATGAAGAAGCAGGAGGAGCAGAAGAAGAATGCCCCGCGGCCCGTCGTCAAGCCGCCCGGTGCGCCCACCAAGAAGCAGCGGACGAAGCCTCGTGCCTTTGTCAGGGAGGTGGGTGAAGAGCTTCGCAAGGTGGCATGGCCGACACGCCCGGAGGTTGTCGCGTATTCGCTGGTCGTGCTCGTCAGCGTGATCATCATCGGAGCCATGATCTATGTGATGGACCGGGTTTTCGAAAGCGCAGTTGGCGCATTGTTTGGAGTGCACTTATGAGCGACACAGAGCTCGATCGGCTGGAGGATCTCGTGGCCGGCACGACGGAGAACGTCTCCGCCGAGGTGGACGCGGCCGACGAGACCCCGGGGGCCGAGGCCGAGCTGACCCCGGCGACGGATGAAGTCACTACGACAGAGGAGACGCCCGTGGCAGAGCCAGCCGAGGAGCCCTCTCCGCAGCAAGACGCGGTGGAGGAACCTCAAGACGTCTCCCAAGTGTCGCCGGACGCGGGCGAAGTACCGACGGATGAGACAGACCCGGCCGAGGCATCGGGCGACGCGGCAGGCGAGCCTGAGGCAGTGGTCTCGAGCAACGGCGCGGCCGTCGTTACCGACGAAGAAGAAGGCGAAGACTTCGAAGAGGAAGAGCGAATCATCCCGCCGAACGAGCGGCCGGGAGACTGGTTCGTCATCCACACCTACGCGGGCTATGAGAACAAGGTGAAGGCGAATCTCAGGTCCCGGATCTCCTCGATGAATGCGGAGGACTCGATCTTCGAAGTGGTCATCCCCATGGAAGACGTGATGGAGATCAAACAGGGCAAGAAGCAAGTGGTCCAGAAGAAGGTGTTCCCCGGCTACCTGCTGTGCCGCATGTATCTCGACGACGACTCCTGGCGGGTCGTGCGCGAGACCCCGGGCGTCACTGGATTCGTGGGGTCTACGGCAAGACCGACTCGTCTGTCCGAGAAAGAGGTCGACCGGATCCTCCAGGTCAAGCCGGAAGACAAGAAGAAGCTCAAGCCTCGTCTCGAGTTCGAGGAGCAGGAAAGCGTTCGTGTCGTGTCCGGACCGTTCGCCAACTTCACGGGGACGATCTCAGAGATCAACGTCGATCAGTCGAAGCTCAAGGTGCTCGTGAACATCTTCGGACGGGAAACCCCCGTCGAGCTTGGTTTCGATCAAGTGGCGAAGCTCTAAAGGGAAAGAGAGTCAGGCATGGGAACAGGTGGAGGGCGCCGGAGGAGAGTGGCGCGCGTCTTGAAGCTTCAGATACCGGGCGGTCAAGCTACTCCGGCCCCCCCGGTGGGCCCTGCATTGGGACAGGCGGGCATCAACATCATGGACTTCTGTAAGCAGTACAACGCGGCCACGCAGCAGAACACGGGAACGATCGTTCCGGTCGAGATCACCGTTTACGAGGACCGCTCCTTCACTTTCATCACCAAGACGCCGCCCGCCGCAGTTCTATTGCGCCAGAAGGCCGGCGTCGAGAAGGGCTCGGCGGAGCCCAACCGCGAGAAGGTTGCGTCCGTAACCCGCGACCAGGTGCGAGAGATCGCCGAGATCAAGCTGCCGGACCTGAACGCCAACGATGTGGACGCCGCGATGAAGATCATCGAGGGCACCGCACGAAGCATGGGAATCACCGTCAGCTAACGCTTTCGAGCTATTCGAGTTAGCTGTAGGCCGAGCCACACCGCAGGAGGAAGAACCAACATGGGAAAGCAAGGGAAGAGATTCGAAGCCGCCACCTCGAAGGTGGACCGCGACCATCTCTACGGACCGGGAGAGGCGATCAAGCTCCTGAAGGAGCTCCCCTCGACGAAGTTCGACGAGACCGTCGAGCTCAATCTGCGTCTCGGCGTCGACCCGCGCAAGCCCGATCAGATGGTCCGCGGTGCCATCTCGTTGCCGAAGGGCACCGGTAAGTCCATGCGCGTGGCCGTGTTCGCGAAGGGCGAGCGCGCCAAGGAGGCCGAGGCCGCCGGCGCCGATGTGGTTGGTGGGGAAGACCTCGCCGAGCGGATCCAGGGCGGGTGGCTGGAATTCGACGCGGTTGTCGCCAGCCCCGACATGATGCCGGTCGTGGGAAAGCTCGGACGGGTGCTCGGCCCCCGGGGCTTGATGCCCAACCCGAAGTCAGGGACCGTCACGCCCGACGTGGCCAAGGCCGTTTCGGACATCAAAGGGGGCCGGGTCGAGTACCGGACGGACCGCCACGGCAACCTTCACATGATCATCGGAAAGAAGTCGTTCCCGGAGGCCGATCTTGTGCAGAATTACCTTGCCGTCGTCGACGAGGTGCAGCGCGCGAAACCGGCGGCGGCGAAAGGTCGTTACCTCAAGAGCGTGACCCTGTCCACGACGATGGGGCCGGGGATCCGGATCGACACCACCAAGGTCAAGGACCTGGATGAGGACCTGCAACCGGCCTAGATACGTGCAGCTGGGTACGCCATCCTGCCTGGTCTTCGAGTCGATCTCGTGGTCGGGGAGTGACCCTATAGGGATCGAAGCTCGCTAAAAACAGGTGGGGTATCCTGCTCGGCAGCCCCAGACCGCCGGTGGATGCGAATCCTCAATATCCGGCGCAGGCGAGACATAGCGTTAGTGCGCTGCGGTCGCCTGGGTCTCGGGGCGGCCGTTTTGTTTTTATCGGACAAGGAGTGACATGCCGAGACCCGAGAAGGTGTCCGCGGTCCAAGAGATCGCCGGGCGCTTCACGAACGCGGAGGCCGCGCTGCTTACCGAATATCGGGGTCTGCACGTGAGCGATATCGCCGAGGTGCGCAACGCCCTTCGTGCCGCCGACGCCGACTACAAGGTGCTGAAGAACACGTTGGCCCGGATCGCGGTGCGAGAGGTCGGGCTCGACGAGCTCGTCGGGATGCTCGAAGGGCCGACGGCGATCGCGTTCTGCCACGGTGACGCGGTAGCTGCCGCCAAAGCCCTGGATGAAGCGTCCCGGAAGTTTCCCGTGCTTGTCATCAAAGGCGGAGTGCTCCAGGGGAAGGTGATCGGCGGCGATCAGGCTCAGAGGCTGGCGGCGCTCGAGTCGCGGGAGATCCAGCTTGGCAAGATCGCCCGGCTGGTCAACACGCCGCTCCAGCAGCTGGTCAACGTGCTGGCCGCGCCGTTGCGAGATCTGGGCTCGATGCTGGCTCAGGTGGTCGCCAAGAAGGAGTCGGGCGAGCTCGATGCGCCGCCGGTCCCCGAAGTCGCAAGAGAACCCGCCACCGGGCAGGCCGTCGAGGCCGACGCCGCTGGCGAGGCTGACTCGGCCCCCGAAACAGGCGGTGAAACCGAGACCGCAGGAGATGCCGAACCGGCACCGGTCACCGAAGCCGCCGTAGCGGAGCCCGAAGCTGCCGAGGCATCTGCCCCCGTTCCGGGAACCGCGGAGGCGGCCGCACCGGAGCCGGTGGAGAGCAGAACTGCGCCGGCGGAGAGCGGCGAGGCAGCGGGGGAGGAACCGCAGAACCAGAGTAGGGATGTGACTGACGCGCAGGATTCGGTGGAATCGGAGAAGGAGTAGAGAAGATGGCGAAGACAGAGCTTTCCCAAGACGACGTTCTCGAGGCGATCGGAGGTTGGTCGGTCCTCGAGCTCTCGGAGTTCGTCAAGGCGTTCGAAGACAAGTTCGGGGTCACTGCTGCCGCCCCGGTGGCGTTCGCCCCTGGCCCCGCGGGCGGCGGAGCGGCAGGTGACGGTGCTCCGGTCGAAGAGGAAAAGGACGAGTTCGACGTGGTTCTCATGGCCGCGGGTGACAAGAAGATCCAGGTCATCAAAGAGGTGCGGTCGCTCACGAGCCTGGGCCTGAAGGAGGCCAAGGACCTGGTGGACTCGGCCCCCAAGCCGGTGCTCGAGACCGTGCCGAAGGAGCAGGCGGAAGAGGCCAAGGCCAAGCTCGAGGGGGCAGGCGCCACCGTCGAGCTGAAGTAGCCCGAGGGCCCCCTCCACCGTCGAGATGAGGAGACCAGCTCCGTGGCATATAGGCCGAGGAGGGCCAGTCCCTGCGGAGGAGCCTCTGCAGCAGCCGCCCCCGCCGTAGGCGGGGTCGGCTGGGAAGCCCGCGACGGAGCGGGCGGCCGGCCCCCCGCAGGCTCCCACGGCCGGGTCCCCTGTAGACGAGGCGAGACCGCGAAAAGGGGTTGACCTGCTCCCTCGGCGGGCATAAAGTCTGCCCACGGGCTGCGGGCACCGAGGCAGCCTGGAAATGTCGCCGCGGGCCTTGACGGCCTGCGTTCGCTGCTTTATAGTCCCTGGTCGCCCCTTCCGTTTCTCGCGCCCTGTCGCGCGGCTAAGAACCGCCCATGGCACACCGGCGGGGGTCAGGTCTGAGAGGGAAAAAGGGGCCCCTCTGAGACCCAGCCGGCGACCCCCACTTAGCCAGTGTCAGGAGGCTCGTTTGTCCAATGTTCTACGCGAACGCCACAATTTCGCCAAACTCGCGGAGGTTCTCTCCCCGCCCAATCTGATCTCCGTTCAGAAAGAATCGTTCGACTGGTTCATCAACACCGGCCTGGAAGAGACTCTCAACGAGATCTCCCCGATCGCCGACTTCACCGACAACCTCGCGCTGCAGTTCATCACGCACCGCTTCGAGCCCGCGAAGTTCGACGAGAACGAGTGCAAAGAGAAGGACATGACCTTCTCCCGGCCGCTCTTCGTCACCTCCGCTTTCATCAACAAGGAAACCGGAGAGATCAAGGAACAAACCGTCTTCATGGGCGATTTCCCGATGATGACCGAGAAGGGCACGTTCATCATCAACGGGACCGAGCGCGTCGTCGTCTCGCAGCTCGTCCGGTCGCCGGGGGTCTACTTCGATCGCTCGATCGACAAGACGTCTGACAAAGACATCTTTGCCTGCAAGATCATCCCGGCCCGCGGCGCATGGCTCGAGTTCGAGACCGACAAGAAGGACATGGTCGGGGTGCGCATCGACCGCAAGCGCCGTCAGAACGTAACCGTCCTCCTAAAGGCCCTCGGGTTCGGCGAGGACGCCGAGATCCTCGAGCTCTTCGATGGGGCCGAGTCGATCCGGATGACGCTCGAGAAGGACACCGTCCACACCGAAGAAGACGCTTTGATGGACATCTACCGGAAGCTTCGGCCGGGCGAGCCTCCCACGGTGGAGAGTGCCCGTTCCTTGATCGAGAACCTGTTCTTCAACCCCAAGCGCTACGACCTTGCTCGCGTGGGCCGCTACAAGGTCAACAAGAAGCTCGGCTTCAAGTACGACGAGAGGACGATCGAGGAGTTCGGCTCGGTTCTGCGCAAGGACGACATCCTGGCCACGATCCAGTACCTGGTTCGGCTGCACGGCGGGGAGCCCGACTACGAGACCGACGACATCGACCACTTCGGCAATCGGCGCATCCGCCCGGTCGGCGAGCTGATCCAGAACCAGATCCGGGTTGGGCTCTCCCGCATGGAGCGCGTCGTCCGGGAGCGCATGACGACCCAGGACGTCGAGGCGATCACGCCGCAGACCCTTATCAACATCCGTCCGGTGGTGGCCTCGATCAAGGAGTTCTTCGGATCCAGCCAGCTCAGTCAGTTCCTGGACCAGACGAACCCCCTCGCCAGCTTGACGCACAAGCGCCGGCTGTCGGCGCTGGGCCCGGGTGGCCTCTCGCGCGAGCGAGCGGGATTCGAGGTCCGGGACGTTCACTCCAGCCACTACGGCCGTATGTGCCCGATCGAGACTCCGGAAGGTCCGAACATCGGCCTGATCGGCTCCCTCTCGTCTTATGCCCAGCTGAACCGCTACGGGTTCATCGAGACGCCTTACCGCAAGGTCACCGACAGCAAGGTCTCGAACAAGGTCGAATACCTGACCGCGGACCTCGAGGATCGGTCGATCATCGCCCAGGCCAACGTCACGCTTGACGCTGACGGCAACTTCGTCGACGAGAAGGTTCTGGTCCGAGGCCGCCACAACGACATCGAGTACGTGGATCCGCACGAGGTCGACTACATGGACGTGTCGCCGAAGCAGATCGTTTCGGTGTCCGCTGCTTGCATCCCGTTCCTCGAGCACGACGACGCCAACCGGGCTCTCATGGGAGCGAACATGCAGCGCCAGGCGGTGCCGCTTCTGCGTCCGGATGCTCCCTATGTGGGAACGGGGCTCGAGTTCCGGGCCGCAGTCGACGCGGGCGACGTGATCCTTGCCGAGACCGCAGGCACCGTCGAGTCGTCTTCGGCCGACGAGATAGTCGTCGCCTCGGGCAGTGAGCGCACTGTGCACCGGCTCGAGAAGTTCCGCCGCTCCAACCAGTCGACCTGCATCAACCAGCGGCCCGTCGTACGCGAGGGCCAGAAGGTGAAGAAGGGCGACATCCTGGCCGACGGTCCGTCGACGGACAAGGGCGAGCTGGCTCTCGGCGCGAACCTCCTGGTCGCATTCATGAGCTGGGAGGGCTACAACTTCGAGGACGCGATCATCCTCTCGGAGCGTCTCGTCAAGAAGGACATACTGACCTCGATCCACATCGAGGAGTACGAGATCGATGCCCGCGACACCAAGCTGGGGGCCGAGGAGATCACCCGGGACATCCCCAACGTGTCCGAGGAGGTCCTGGCGGACCTGGACGAGCGCGGGATCATCCGTATCGGAGCCGAGGTGGGGCCGGGAGATGTTCTCGTTGGAAAGGTCACGCCGAAGGGCGAGACCGAGCTCACTCCCGAAGAGCGGCTGCTGCGAGCGATCTTCGGCGAGAAGGCGCGTGAGGTCCGCGACACCTCGCTCAAGATGCCGCACGGCGAAGAGGGAAAGGTGATCGGCGTCCGGGAGTTCTCGCGCGACAACGGCGACGAGCTGGCACCAGGGGTCAACGAGCTGGTGCGCGTGTTCGTGGCGCAGAAGCGCAAGATCTCGGAAGGCGACAAGCTGGCCGGGCGGCACGGGAACAAGGGAGTGATCAGCAAGATCCTTCCCGAGCAGGACATGCCTTTCCTGCCCGACGGCACTCCGATCGACATCATCCTGAACCCACTGGGTGTCCCCTCACGGATGAACCTCGGGCAGGTGCTCGAGGCGCACCTCGGATGGGCCTCCAAGCAGCGCTGGGACGACGGCGCCGACATGGATCTCGGCCCGGGGAGATGGCGGGATCAGGAACCCACGTGGGTGGCCACTCCGGTATTCGACGGAGCGAAGGAGGACGAGATCCTGAACGCGCTGGAAGTCACGTCGAAGCGTGAGACCGAGTACCCGATGGTCAACGCGGTCGGCAAGGCGCAGCTTTACGACGGCCGTTCGGGCGAGCCCTACGACAACGACATCACCGTTGGTTACATGTACATCCTGAAGCTGAGCCACCTCGTCGACGACAAGATCCACGCACGCTCGACGGGTCCTTACTCGATGATCACCCAACAACCGCTGGGAGGTAAGGCACAGTTCGGCGGACAGAGGTTCGGCGAGATGGAGGTCTGGGCGCTGGAAGCGTACGGCGCCGCGTATTGCCTCCAGGAGCTACTCACGATCAAGTCCGATGACGTGTTGGGCCGCGTGAAGGTGTACGAGGCCATCGTCAAGGGCGAGAACATCCCGACCCCGGGTATCCCGGAGAGCTTCAAGGTATTGATCAAAGAGATGCAGTCGCTTTGTTTGAACGTCGAGGTTCTTTCCGCCGAGGGCGAAGAGATCGAGATGAAGGAGATCGACGAAGACATATTCAGGACCGCAGAGGAATTGGGAATCGATCTATCCCGCCGCGAGCCATCCAGCGTTGAGGAGGTTTGATCTTTTAGATGCTTGACGTCAATTACTTCGACGAACTACGGATCGGTCTTGCGAGTGGGGACCAGATCCGAGCATGGTCGAACGGCGAGGTAAAGAAGCCCGAGACCATCAACTACAGGACTCTCAAGCCCGAGAAGGACGGACTCTTCTGCGAGAAGATCTTCGGCCCGACGAAGGACTGGGAGTGCTATTGCGGCAAGTACAAGCGCGTCCGCTTCAAGGGGATCATCTGCGAGCGCTGCGGTGTGGAGGTAACGCGGGCAAAGGTTCGGCGCGAGCGGATGGGCCACATCGAGCTCGCCGCGCCGGTGACTCACATCTGGTACTTCAAGGGCGTTCCGTCCCGGTTGGGGTACCTGCTCGACATCGCGCCGAAGGAGCTCGAGAAGGTCATCTACTTCGCAGCCTCCATCGTCACGTCGGTGGACGAGCAGAAGCGCCACAAGGACCTTCCGAAGCTCGAAGAGCTGATGGCCAAGGAGATCGTCAACATCGAGACCGAGCGTGACCGCCGGCTCGAGGAGATCCTGAAGGAGACCGAGGCGAGGCTGCTCGAGATGGAGGCCCGTAAGGCCCGCTCGTCCGAGAAGACCACCGCCAAGAACCAGTCCGAGCGCCAGCAGAAAGAGGTCCGCGATCGGGCCGAGCGCAACATCGAGCTGGTTCGGGCAACACTCGAGGACTTCCGGGATCTGGCTCCGAAGCAGATCAAAGACGACGAGATCCTGTGGCGCGAGCTGAAGGACCGGTTCGGCGACTACTTCAAGGGCGGCATGGGCGCGGAGTCGATCAAGGAGCTGCTCGGATCCCTCGACCTGCACGCCGAGGAAGAGTTCCTGCGCGATCAGATCAAGACCGCCAAAGGACAGAAGCGCCAGCGCGCGATCAAGCGCTTGAAGGTCATCGCGCCGTTCACCGATCCTCACAAGAAGAACTCGCCGATGGGCATGGTTCTCGATTGCGTCCCCGTCATCCCTCCCGATCTGCGCCCGATGGTGCAGCTCGATGGGGGCCGGTTCGCGACCTCAGACCTCAACGACCTCTACCGGCGGGTCATCAACCGCAACAACCGCCTCAAGAGGCTGCTGGATCTGGGGGCCCCCGAGATCATCGTCAACAACGAGAAGCGGATGCTCCAGGAAGCAGTAGACGCCCTGTTCGACAACGGCCGGCGAGGCCGTCCCGTCACGGGGCCCGGCAACCGTCCGCTCAAGTCGCTTTCGGACATGCTCAAGGGCAAGCAAGGGCGCTTCCGCCAGAACCTGCTCGGCAAGCGCGTGGACTACTCCGGACGCAGCGTCATCGTGTCGGGGCCCAAGCTCAAGCTGCACCAGTGCGGGCTCCCTAAGCAAATGGCTCTCGAGCTCTTCAAGCCCTTTGTCATGAAGCGATTGGTCGACCTCGGCCATGCGCAGAACATCAAGAGCGCCAAGCGGATGGTCGAGCGGAGCAGGCCGCATGTGTGGGACGTGCTCGAGGAGATCATCCACGAGCATCCCGTCCTTCTGAACCGCGCGCCGACGCTCCACCGCCTGGGTATCCAGGCGTTCGAGCCCATCCTGGTCGAGGGCAAGGCCATCCAGATCCACCCGCTGGTCTGCGTCGCGTTCAACGCGGACTTTGACGGCGACCAGATGGCTGTGCACGTGCCGCTCTCCTCGGAGGCTCAGGCAGAGGCGCGGATCCTGATGCTGTCCGCTCACAACATCCTGTCTCCGGCTCACGGAGACCCGATCGTGGCGCCGACCCAGGACATCATCATCGGCACCTACTACCTCACGGTGACCCACGAGGGAGAGCCGGGCGAGGGCAAGGTGTTCTCGTCGGCCGACGAGATCGAGATGGCCTACGAGGCCGGCTCGGTCGGCATCCACGCGATGGTGAAGGTGCGTGGGCTCAAGCGGTTCGAAACCGAATCGGTCGAGGACTACGAGAACAACCCCGGGCGTTTGATGGACACCACTGCAGGGCGCGTGATCTTCAACCGCTCGTTCCCCCAGGACTTCCCCTTCCAGAACTCGGTGGTCAATAAGAAGGAGCTGGCCAGCTTCCTCGACCGCTGCGCCCGCACCTATCCCAAGCAGGTCGTGGCAACCGTCCTGGACGCAGTGAAGGACACGGGCTTCAAGTACGCCACGAAGTCCGGGGTCACGATCGGTCTGGAAGACGTCACGACCCCTGCATCGAAGCCGAAGATCCTTGCCGAGCACGAGAAGCGCGCCGACAAGGTCGAGCAGCAGTATCGGCGGGGTGTCATCACCGAAGACGAGCGCCGGCAGGAGCTGATCGAGATCTGGACCGAAGCAACCGATCGGGTCCGAGATGCGATGGAAGAGAACTTCGACGAACTGAACCCGATCTACATGATGGCGAACTCGGGTGCGAGAGGAAACATCATGCAGATCCGTCAGATCGCCGGGATGCGCGGTCTCGTGGCGAACCCACGGGGCGAGATCATCCCGCGGCCGATCCGAGCCAACTTCCGCGAAGGATTGACGGTCCTGGAGTACTTCATCTCGACCCACGGCGCCCGGAAGGGTCTGGCGGACACCGCTCTGCGAACCGCCGACTCCGGCTACCTGACGCGGCGTCTCGTCGACGTCGCTCAAGAGGTCATCATCCGCCAGGACGACTGCGGCACCGAGCGCGGCATCCGGCTGAACATCGCCAAGGAGCGCGCGTTCCTGAAGCAGAAGCTCCAGGGGCGGGTCCTCATCCAGGATGCGGTAGCGGGCAAGGATGTCGTCGTGCCGGCCGGTGAGGAGATCACCGGCGAGCTGGCCAAGAAGATCGACACCTCCGGCGTCGAAGAAGTGCTGGTGCGGTCGGTTCTCACCTGCGAGGCTCGGCACGGAGTCTGCCGGATGTGCTACGGCACGTCGCTGGCGACCGGGCACCTGGCAGAGCTCGGCGAAGCCGTCGGCATCATCGCGGCGCAGTCCATCGGGGAGCCGGGAACGCAGCTCACGATGCGTACCTTCCACACCGGCGGAGTTGCCGGCGAGGACATCACGCACGGTCTGCCCCGTGTGGTCGAGCTCTTCGAAGCTCGCACCCCGAAGGGCAAGGCCGAGATCGCGAGTGCGTCGGGCCGCATCGAGATCCACGAGGACGAGCGCAACCGCTCGATCGAGCTCGTTCCGGACGATGGGAGCGATTCCATCGCCTACAAGGTGTCGCGCAGGGCGCGGCTGAGAGTGCGCGACGGCGACACCGTCGCCGCGGGCGACTCGTTGACGGAAGGATCTCGCGACCCCGACGAGGTACTGGACATCCTGGGGACCCGGGAGGTCCAGGTCTACCTGGTCGCGGAGGTCCAGAGCGTGTATCGCAGCCAGGGTGTGCCGATCCACGACAAGCACATCGAGTTGATCGTCAGGCAGATGTTGCGCAAGGTGAACGTCATCGAGCCCGGGGACACCGAGTTCCTTCCCGGCGAGCTCATCGAAGCGAGGGCCTTTGCCGAGACCAACGAGACGGTCGTGGGGAACGGTGGCGAGGCGGCCACCGCCCGTCCGATCCTGATGGGTATCACTAAGGCCTCCCTGGCAACCGAATCGTGGCTGTCGGCGGCTTCCTTCCAGGAGACGACCCGGGTCCTGACCGAGGCCGCGATCCGTGGCAAGTCGGACTCGCTGCTCGGGTTGAAGGAGAACGTGATCATCGGCAAGCTGATCCCGGCGGGAACGGGGATGTCGCGCTATCGCTCCGTCCGTGTCATGACGACGGGCGAAGGTGCGATGTCGGACGAGGACGCCCGGGCGATGTTCGGTCTGCCTCCGCGGATCGACGACAGCGATGTGGCCGAGACGGCCCGCGAGCTGCTGGGCGGCGGGAGCCTCCAGGCGGTTGGTTCGCTGGACGGCGAGGGCGAAGCCGACCTCGGCGCGGTGGGCATGACCGAGGAAGAGGTCACCCAGGAAGAGGTCACGACCGCAGCCGAGTAGCGCAAGCAAAGCTGCACGAGAATGGGGCCGGGGCGACCCGGCCCCATTCTCGATGAGCCTCTTGTTCGTAGGCTCTACGCCTGCCTTGGTGACGTGGCCGGTGCGGTTTGACCGTGCAGGGGCCAGGCTTTATCCTTGCTGGTCACGTCCCCGGCTGGGGACGTGCTGCGCGCTCTAGGGCGCGCCGGAGGTGGCGGCAGAGAGTAACCCCGAGTTTGGTGAGCTTCGGCAGGCCCGGTTGCCCCGGGAACCGTCGAGGTTGGGGCGATCGCCGAACGCAGAGTCGTCGAGAGGAACGCCGGAGCTATGCCTTCGGCCCCCTATCTCTCGTCAAGACGCTAGAAAAGGTCTTTCGTCGCGCTGGC
>DATAPE010000014.1:0-13475 GCA_036265345.1 Actinomycetota bacterium | reverse complement strand
GCGATCTCTTCCGCCGTTATCCGCTCGTCACCATCGGATCCGATCAGTGTTGCGATCGCGCCTTCCTGCACAGAGACATCACCTGCATCGACCATGAACTGGTCCATACAAACGGTCCCCGAGACGCGGAAGCGGCGTCCCGCGACCAGGATCTCGCCACGGTTCGACAAGCGGCGGTCGTAGCCGTCCGCGTAACCGACCGGGATCGTCAGCACACGTCCGGAACGCGCCAGCTCATAGTTCAAGCCGTAGGACAAGCGCTCGCCCGCCGACACCCACTTCGCGAGGTTGACGCGGGCGCGCAGCGAGAGTACGGGGTGGAGATCGACGACCCCAACGAAAGCCGGCCCCGGCCACAACCCGTAACAGGCCACCCCGCAGCGGACGACGTCCAAGCGGCTCGCCGGCAGCGACAGCACGGCGGCAGAGTTCGCGATGTGCCGGTAACGGAGTTTCACGCCCGCCTCTTCGATGGCGTCGCTTAGCTCGCTGAACAGATCCAGCTGCCGTTTCGTGAAGGGGTGATCCGGGATGTCGGCCACGGCCAGATGACTCCATACCCCCTCGATCTCCAACCCGGGCAACCGCCGGAGCTCCGCAACCGCATCGAGGACCTCCTCCGGGGGGACCCCGACGCGATGCATCCCGGTGTCGAGCTTCAGGTGCACAGGGATCGACGCCACCCGCTTGTCGGCGGCATCCGAGAGCGCGCGGGCGAAATCCATCGTGTACACGCTCGGTGTAAGAGCGTGATCGATGATCGTCGCGACCGCCTCTGGGGGCGGCTCCGTGAAGACATGGATCGGCGCGGAGATGCCCGACTCCCGAAGATGGATGCCCTCCGCTACCCGGGCGACGCCGAGCCGGGTGGCACCCGCCTCGAGCATCGCCTTTGCCGACGCGGGATTGCCGTGGCCGTAGGCGTATCCCTTGACAACCCCCATCACCTCCGCGCTGCCGGCCGCGGCCGTGAGCAACCGGATGTTGTGGCGTATCGCGCCGAGGTCGATCTCAGCCCACAGCGGGTGACCGCGCGCGAGCCTCTCGGCGTTCGACAGCGACGTCATGCAGACAGGTTACGAGGGTGCCAGTTGGGCGATGGATTCGGGGAGCGCCTCGGCCACGTCCCACGCGACGAGGCCAACGGCCCCCCTAGAGTTCGACGCGATACCGGCCGCAAGCCCGTGCAGGTAGGCCGCCTGCCACGCGGGCGTGAACGCGTCGTCCCCGCCCGCGGCCAGAGCCGCCATAACGCCGGTAAGAACATCGCCCGTCCCGGCTGTTGCAAGTTCGGCGCCCCCGGTCGGGTTAACTATCAATCCGCGTCCCGCTCGATAGGTGAGCGTACGGGGGCCCTTCAGCAGGACCGTGCAATCGAAACGCTCGCTTGCCTCCATCACCGCCGCGATCCGATCGCTCTGGATCTCGTCGGACGATCGGCCCAGGAGACGGCCAAGCTCGCCTGCATGAGGCGTGAGGGCAAGCGGCGCCTCGCGTTCCCGCAGCGTCGCCGGGTCATCCTTCATGACGTTGAGACCGTCGGCGTCCAGCACCACCGGTGCGGCCACCTCTCGCAGCAGCCGGCGCACCATCTCCTGTTGCTCGTCACCGGTGCCGATGCCTGGGCCCACCGCTACTGCCCCCGCTCTCTCCAACGCGTCGCCGAGCGACCCGAATATCCCGGCGGAGAGAACGGGGTCTTGGGCCGGCACCCGGACCACGGCCTCGGGCACGAGCCGCCGGACGATGCCCTCGGCCCCGGGAGTCGTCACCACCGTCACGTAACCGGCCCCCGCGCGGAAGGCGCTCCGGGCCGCCAGCGCGGCGGCTCCCGTCATGGCATCCGATCCCGCAACGATGGCCACGGAACGGGTCCACTTGTGCGCACCGGGGTCGCGCCGGGCGATACCGGCAAGATCGGCGTGGTTGGGCATCCACGCAGCCGCAGCGTCGATCGCGATCCCGATGTTGGCGACCTCGACACCACCCGCCGCCTCTGGTCCCACCACCGCCGTCTCGAGCTTCTCCGCGCCGAGCGCGACGGTGACGTCTGCGTGAACCGCCGGTCCCGGCCCCCCCAGGCCCGAAGGAACGTCCACCGACAACACTTTCGTCGACCAGGGTTCAGAACCGAGGGGCGCGCCGCGCGCCCCGGCGATGCCGGTGATGGCGTCCCGGGCCGGACCCCTGGGTTCTCCGCGGAAACCGGTGCCGAAGATCGCGTCCACGATGACACCGGCCCCGTCGAGCACGCGGCGCTCGAACTGACGCACCACGCCGGTACGGGCGAAACGTTCGTACGCGCTCCGAGCCGGCCCCTTCAGATCCTCAGGGTCTGCCACCGTCAGGCACAACACACTCGCGCCCTGGTCTCTGAGCACGCGTGCCGCGACGTAGCCGTCGCCACCGTTGTTCCCCGGCCCGCACACGATCACCACCTTGGCCCCGTATCGCTTGCCGGCCAGCCGCAGGGCGGCCCGTGCCACTGCAGTGCCGGCGCGCTCCATCAACGATCCCGCCGGCGTCCCCGCACCGATCGCTGCCGCATCGGCGGCGCGCATCTCTTCGGCGCTGACGATAGGTCTCATGACCCGCGAGCCCTACTCGACCGTGACGCTCTTGGCGAGATTCCGCGGTTTGTCGGGTGAGAAGCCCTTCTCCTTGGCCATGAAGTAGGCCAGCAGCTGGAGCGGCACGGTGTCGATCACCGGGGACAGCAACGGCTTGGTCCCGGGGACCTCGAACAGCTCGTTCGCGAGTGATCTCGCCCGCTGGTCGCCCCTCGGCGCGACCAGGATCGTCTGCGCGCCGCGCGCACGCACCTCTTCGACATTGGCGAGCATCTTCTCGTACATCCGGTGACCGGTCAGGATCGCGACCACCGGAACGCCCTCTTCGATCAGCGCGATGGCGCCGTGCTTGAGCTCGCCCGCGGCGTAACCCTCGGCGTGGATGTAACTCAGCTCCTTGAGCTTCAGCGCGCCCTCCATCGCCACCGCCGTTCCGACCCCCCGCCCGATGAACAGGAAGTCTCTGGCATCGATGTAACGCTTGGCCGCGCGTTGCACCTCGCCTTCGATCGTAAGCACCTCTTCGATCTGAGCCGGCAGCTTGTGCATCGCTTCGATCGTCTCGGCGATCTTCCCGGGGGGCATCGTTCCACGTTGCTGTGCGAGGTACAGCCCCAGAAGGTTCAACGCCACGATCTGTGCCACGAAGGTCTTGGTTGCAGCCACCCCGATCTCCGGACCGGCGTGAGTAAAGATGACCGCGTCTGCATCCCGTGTGATCGATGAACCGACAACGTTGGAGACCGCCACGACCTTGGATCCCATCTCCTTCGCGAAGCGAACCGCCGCCAGCGTGTCGGCGGTCTCCCCCGACTGCGCTATCCCGATAACCAGCGACCTCTCGTCCAGCACCGGGTCCCGATAGCGAAACTCCGACGCTAGGTCGAGCTCCACCGGCAACCTCGTCCAGTGCTCGATGGCATGTTTGGCGGTCATCCCCGCATGGAAGGAAGTTCCGCAGGCAACGACGACCACCTTCTGGATGCCGGCGACGGCGTCCTCATCCCAGCTGACTTCGTCGAGCATGATCCCGCCTGCGGAAGTGACGCGCCCCAGCACGGTGTTCTTGACCGCTTCGGGTTGCTCGAAGATCTCCTTCAACATGAAATCGTCGTAGCCACCCTTCTCTGCGGCGTCCATGTCCCATTCGACATGCACGATCTCCGGCTCCCGTTCCGTCCCGTCGAAGTCGAAGACGCGCACGCGGCCCGGCTTCACTTCTGCGACCTGTCGATTCGCGAGGGGACTGACGTCCCGGGTATCCGCCAGCAGCGCGGGGATATCGGATCCCACGAAGCCCCCCTCGACTGTGGCGCCCACGATGATCGGTGGCTCCTGGCGAGCCACCACGATCACGTCGGGCTCCTGCGCCCTGATGCAAACGAGCGCGAACGCGCCTTCGAGTCGCCCTACAACTTTCAGGACTCCTTGCACCAGAGAATCTTCGCCTGCCATCACGGACTCCAGAAGGTGCGCGACGACCTCGGTATCGGTGGCGGAATGGAAAACGTGTCCTGCTGCCGCGAGCTCGGCGCGCAGCAGGTCGTGGTTCTCGACGATCCCGTTGTGTACCACCGCTACTGACCCGGTGCAGTCGAGATGCGGATGCGCATTCTCGTCGGTCGGACGGCCGTGCGTGGCCCATCGCGTGTGCCCGATACCGAGATGGCCCTCGAGCCCTTCAGCCGGAAGCGCGTCCCGCAGCTCCTGCAGGCGGCCGGCCCTCCGGACCACTTCGATGTGGCCATCGGCAACGATCGCGACCCCGGCCGAGTCGTAACCGCGATATTCGAGTCGCTCCATCCCGCTCAGCAGGATGGGCAGAGCTTGCCTTTCCCCTACGTATCCAACGATGCCGCACACCAGCCCGCCTCCTCTCGTCTCAGTTCGGACGCGCAGCAGCGCGCCCTGCTTGCGAGAGGGCCACGCCGGAGCCGGTTTGTTACTCGGGATCGCTCCCGAGGTTTGTCGGCACCGTCACGACCGTGGCCGGCCGAGGGTCACCCGCCGAGAAAACGCCGTGTCGAGCGTTCTCCGAGATCCCCTACCTCGTCAACTCCCGCCTCCTACGGGAGCCCAGGCGCTAGATCCGGATACTGCCGCCTCTCGTCTGCGAGCTTAGCCGCGTCCGCCTGAAGGGGGGCCGGGACCGGCGGGGCTCGGGGGGCGGCCCCAGGGGGGCGTGACGGGTCCATGAGGTGTTTCCCGTACCAGCGGCCGCCAGCGTCTCGGCGGCGCCTCAGGGGGCCGTGACGGGGTCCCCGAGGTGCTTTTGCACCAGCGCCGCGAGAGCCTCGGCCGACCGCCGAGCCGGGGCCTCGTGGCTGGCCTCCACCATCACCCGGACCATGGATTCCGTGCCCGAGGCGCGCACGATGACACGGCCGTCGTGGCCGAGGTCTGCCTGCAACCTCTCCACCTCTTCCCATACCGGCGCTACCGCCTCGAGCTTCTCTGTGGAGGTGACCGGGACGTTGATGAGCACCTGCGGGAAAGGCTCGAACAGATGAACGAGCTGGGACGCAGGCTGGGACCTGCCTGCCAGCAAACCTGCCAGCTGCAAACCCGCGAGGATGCCGTCGCCAGTTCTCGCATGGGCTCCGAAGATGATGTGTCCGGATTGCTCGCCCCCCAACGCGGCGCCGGCGTCGAGCATCCCTTCGCCGACGAATCGGTCCCCGACCGGAACCGTCATGACCTCGATCCCTCGGTCTGCGAGCGCATGTTGCAATCCCAGGTTGGCCATCACCGTCGTAACGACCAGGTTGCGAGTGAGCTCGCCCGACTCGACCATCCGCACCGCGGCCAAGGCGAGGATGGCATCGCCGTCGATCACCTTGCCGGTTTCGTCGACGCCAAGCGCCCGGTCGGCATCGCCGTCGAAGGCCACGCCGAGATCCGCGCCCTCCGCCACCACCCTGCGCGCGAGAGGCTCGAGGAAAGTAGAACCGCATCCCACATTGATCCTGCTCCCATCGGGGGTGGCATTGATCGCCATGACATCCGCACCCGCGTCGCGAAAGGCGCGAGGGCCCACTTCCCAGGCGGCGCCGAACGCGCAATCCAGCACCACTCTGAGACCTTGCAGGGGTGTCTTCAGGGTTGCCACCAGGTGCTGCACATAACGATCCGCCGCGTCTTCGATGAGGTGTGCAGCACCAACCGCCGTGCCTTCAGGAAGGTCGTTCGAGGGCGCTTCCATCGCGGCTTCGATCGCAGCTTCCACGTCCGCGGCGATCTTCATCCCCTGCGGCGAGAAGAACTTGATCCCGTTGTCGTCGACGGGGTTGTGAGACGCCGACACCATGCCGCCGGCGGTAGCAGTCTCCTCGAGCGTAAGGAACGACACCGCGGGGGTCGGGAGGACTCCCGCCAGTGCCACATCCAGCCCGGCAGAGCACAAACCTGCAGTCAGTGCTGCCTCCAGCATCGTTCCAGAGACCCGCGTGTCCCGGCCGAGCACCACGCGTCCTGTCCCTCCGAACACCGCGCCTGCCGCGCGTCCAAGAGTCAGGGCGAGGTCGGGGGTGAGGTCGCGATTGGCCTTACCTCTCACGCCGTCGGTGCCAAAGAGACGGGTCACCCGCTCATCTTCCCAAAGCCTGAGCCGTGGCGGTCCCTCGGGGTAGAAAGACGCCATGCCCCATCTGGAGCGGGTCGAGGTTCGCGCGCTGGCCCCGCAGCGTTTCAAGGAGGTCATCCCTGTCGAGCGATACGACCGTTTTGCCGAGGCCATCGCGCAGGCGCGGGCGTTGCTCGCCGACCGGGTGGTGTGGAACGTCAACTCGACCGCAAAGGGCGGCGGCGTGGCCGAGATGTTGCAATCCCTCATCGCCTATGCGAAGGGCGCCGGGGTCGATGCGCGCTGGGTGGTCATCGAAGGCGACCCGGATTTCTTCACCATCACCAAGCGCATCCACAACCGTCTTCACGGCGCGGAGGGTAGCCCGGGAGAGCTGGCAGGGGCCGAGCACGCGGCTTACGAACACGCGCTCGAAGCCAATGGAGAGGCGCTATTGGAGGAAGTCGCCGCGGGAGACATCGTGCTTCTGCACGACCCGCAAACCGCAGGGCTCACGCGCACCCTGAAGGACGCCGGCGCCGTGGTCATCTGGCGGTGCCATGTCGGGCTCGACATGCCCAACGAGCTCGCTCGAGAGGCATGGCGCTTTCTCATCCCTTACATCACCGCCGCCGATGCCTACGTCTTCTCCCGCCAGGCGTTCCAGTGGGAGGGCCTGGAGCAAGGCAAGATGCACGTCATCCCACCATCGATCGACGCGTTCTCTCCGAAGAACCAGGACATGTCTCCTGCGACCGTCGACGCGATCCTCTCGGCCACCGGTCTGGTCGAGGGTGATGAAAATGTGCCGCCGGCATTCCTGCGAGTAGATGGCAGCGAAGGCAAGGTCACGAGGCCCACGCAGCTGTTCGATCTGCCGCCGCTGCGCGCCGGAACACGGATCATCGTGCAGGTCTCGCGCTGGGATCGACTGAAGGATCCTCTCGGTGTGATGCAAGGATTCGCGGAGCACGTTCCTCTCGAGGACGCCCATCTCGTGCTGGCGGGACCTTCGGTGGAGGCGGTGGCGGACGACCCGGAAGGAGCCGAGGTGCTGGCCGAGACCCACTCGGCGTGGGAGGGATTGCCCGCCGCGGGGCGGGAGCGGGTTCACCTCGCGTGCCTTCCCATGGAAGACGGAGCAGAGAACGCCGCCATCGTCAACGCGATCCAACGCAGGGCCGAGATCGTCGTTCAGAAGAGCATCGCGGAGGGGTTCGGTCTCACGGTGGCCGAGGCGATGTGGAAGGGGCGGCCCGTCGTCGCGTCGCGCATCGGCGGCATCCAGGATCAGATCGAAGACGGTGTCACCGGGTCCTTGATCGATGACCCTCACGACCTCGCCGCGTACGGCGCCGCCCTCGTCAACCTCTTGGAGAATCCCGCGGACGCGGCGGGCATCGGAAAGGCGGCGCAGGAGCGCGTGCGTGACGCGTTCCTCGGCCCCCGGCACCTCATGCAATACATAGATCTCATCCGGAAGCTCGTTGCCGGAGGAGAGACAGCACAGTAGCCAAGGTGTCGCTTACCGCGTCACCTCCGCCTGCACGCCCTGCCGCGAGGCCCACCAGGAACGTCGTAACGGGGGCCGCGCGCCTCTCGATCTCGTGCGCCGAGTCCCTGGCAAGCTCGAGAACGGCATCGACATCGAAGTCGTCCCGGATGCCCAGCGCAACGCACAGCTCGTCTACCCATTCGTCGAACATCGATCACCCCCGCATGCTCGCCCGTCGCCGGACCGTTTCAATGGCTTCCCACGTGTCGCAATCGGCCGCAGCCTCACCCAGCTCGACCCGGCCGAGCTCGAGGTTACCGACGAGGTCCCCGACCCGGGCCCCGATGGTGCGGCGCGAACGAGCCACGGTGGCGGTGAGGGCTTCTCGCCGGTATACGGCGACAAGCGGTTGCTCCCAGCCGCCGGGATCAACCGCGATGGCTCCGTCCCCCTGGACGCCCTCCAGTAGGTGGCCGATGTCGTCCCGAGTCACCAGCGGATGGTCCACGGCAAGGACCACGACGAGCTCGGCCCGAACGAGGCGACACCCTGCCGCGAGCGCGGCCCCCGGTCCGGCTCCCGGGGGGTCTTCCTGCACCCAGGTGACGGGGGCCGAGAGTTCGCGGACCGGCCCGGCCACGATCGTCTGCTGAGCGCCTGAGACCGCGTCCACGGCGCGCTCCAGAAGGGTCCTGCCCCCGACCACGACCAGCGCCTTGTCCGCCCCGCCCAGACGCGTGCTGTGCCCGCCTGCCAGGATGAGCGCGTCGAACGTCACCGCTCGGACCCTAGCGGCTCCCCTACGCTGTCGCGCATGCCTCGCTCGGACACGTTCCTTCGTGCTTGTCGCGGAGAGCCGACCGACCACGTTCCGGTGTGGTTCATGCGGCAGGCCGGACGCAGCTTTCCCGAGTACCGCGCCCTGAGGGAACGGTTCGGCATGCTGGAGATGTGTCACACGCCCGAGCTTGCCGCTCAGGTCACGCTGCAGCCGGTACGCCGCCTCGGCGTCGACGCTGCGATCCTGTTCAGCGACATCGTGGTGCTCTTGCAGGCCTTGGGGGTGACTCTCGAGATCCGGCCGGGGATCGGTCCGGTCATCGACGAACCGATCCGCAGCCTGAGCGACGTGGACCGCCTTCAGCCGTTCGACCCTGCCGCGGGGGTCCCGGACGTCCTGGATGCGATCGCGATGCTCACCGGTGAGCTCGAAGTGCCGCTGATCGGTTTCGCCGGCGCGCCCTTCACACTTGCGTGTTACCTGATCGATGGGGGGCCCTCGAAGACGCACGCCCGCACCAAGGCCTTGATGTACTCCGAACCGCAGACATGGGACCGACTCATGGAGGTCCTTGCCGATGCGGCCGGCGCATTCCTACGAGCGCAAGTCGCCGCGGGGGCATCTGCGGTGCAGCTCTTCGACAGCTGGGTAGGCGCGCTCGACGCGGCGGACTACAGCCGTTACGCGATGCCTGCGGCGCGCAAGATCCTGGGGGGCCTGGCAGACCTGGGGGTGCCTCGGATCCACTTCGGCGTGGGCACCAGCGCGCTGCTAGGTCTGATGACCGAGGCGGGGGCAGACGTGATCGGGGTCGATTGGACGGTGTCCCTCGATGTGGCGCGCGCAGGCGTGAACGAGTCTGTCACCGTGCAGGGAAACCTCGATCCCGCGGTCTGTTTGGCCCCCTGGGAGATCGTGGAGAGCAAAGCCAAGGACGTCCTCGCGCGCGGCGGGGGCCGCGCGCATGTGTTCAATCTCGGTCACGGTGTGCTCCCCGAGACCGACCCGGACCTTCTCGCCCGGCTGGTGGACCTCGTCCACGGATGGCAACCGCAATGACCACCGGGGTTCTGGTCATGGCCTACGGCACTCCCCGCGATCTGTCGGAGGTCGAGGCCTATTACACCGACATCCGGCGTGGCCGGCCCCCATCTCCCGATCAGCTAGAAGAGCTCACCTCGCGTTACCGGGCGATCGGCGGACACTCCCCTCTGCTCGCGATCACCACCGCTCAAGCCGAGGGGATCGGCAGCCGGCTCGACAACGTGGCCGTTTACATCGGTCAGAAGCACGCGCCTCCGCGCATCGAAGACGCGGTAGCAAAGATGAAGACCGATGGGATCGATCACGCGGTGGGCCTCGTCCTTGCGCCGCACTTTTCGTCGATGAGCGTGGGCGATTATGAGAATCGCGTGGTGGCAGCCGCAGGGGACTGCGGGTGGACGGGAGCCTTCACGATGATCCCGAGCTGGCACCTGGAGCCTGGTTATCTGGCCTTCCTCACGCGCGCCGTGCACACGGCGCGAGACGAATTACCCGAGGCGGCTCGTGACGGCAGCATCGTGCTCTTCACCGCACACAGCTTGCCGGAGCGGATCCTGCGATCGGGCGATCCCTATCCCGACCAGCTGCGCGAGACCGCGGAGGCGGTCGCCTCGCGCGCGGGCATCGCCACATGGGAAACGGCGTGGCAGAGCGCCGGCCGCACCACCGATCCGTGGATCGGCCCCGATATCCTGGAGGTTCTCCCTCGACTGAAGAAAGAGGGTGCTCCGGCAGTGGTCGTGTGTCCCTGCGGCTTCGTGGCCGACCACCTGGAGGTGCTGTACGACGTCGATATCGAGGCTCGAAAACTGGCCGATCAGCTCGAGTTGCCGCTGGCGAGAACGCCGTCCCCTAACGACGACCCCGGCTTCATCGATGCCCTGGCCGCGGTCGTGAAGAGGGCTCTCCCCGCGTGAGCTCGGTCGTGGTTATCGGAGGCGGGATCACAGGTCTTGCGGCAGCACACACGCTCGCCAGCAGGGGAGACGATCTCGAAGTCACACTTGTCGAAGGCGATGCCCGGCTGGGTGGAAAGATCCTGACGGAGCACGAGGACGGCATCACCTACGAGGCGGGCGCGGACGCGTTCGTGGCACGGGACCCCGCGATCCTGCAGCTCTGCACCGATCTCGGGCTGCACGATGACTTGATCGCGCCCAGTGTCTTCGGCGCCCATATCTGGAGTGGGGAGAAGATGAAAGCCCTGCCCTCGGATTGGGCGTTCGGCCTTCCCACCGGCGCTTCTTCGATACTCGGCAGCGACCTGTTGCCCGTCGATACCAAGATCCGTGCCCTCTGGGATCTGGTGGCTCCGGGCAAGCTGACGGGTGACGACATCTCGGTAGGCGACCTGGTGCGACGACGCCTGGGCGGCCAGCTGCTCGAGCGAGTCGTCGACCCCCTGCTCGGAGGGAGCCGCGCTGGTACGGCCGACGACATCAGCCTCGCGGCCGGCATGCCCCCGCTGGATGCGGTGGCGCGGAGCTCCGCCAGCCTCACCCGCGGTTTGGGGAAGGCGCAGCGCGAAGGCGAGCTTCCGGAGGGGCCACCTCCGTTCCTCGGCCTGCCCGGTGGGATGCAGCGGTTGGTGGATTCGCTGGCGCATTCGCTACCGCAGGTGAGGATGAGGACCGGCACCCGCGCGGTGAGCATAGAGGGCGGACCCGGCGGCTACTCGATCCAGTTAGACGAGGGCTCCGCGCTCAAAGCGGACGCCGCGATCCTCGCAGTACCGGCATACTCGGCGGGCGATCTGATCGATGCGATAAATCCCGAAGCCGCTCGGCAGCTCTACCGGATCCAGTACGCGTCCTCGGCGGTAGCCGTGCTCGTTTACGCGGGGGGCCAAGAGAAGCTTCCCCGCACCGGTAGTGGGTTCCTCGTTCCCAGCCGCGACCACCGGACCTTGACGGCGTGCACCTGGTACTCGACCAAGTGGCCGGGGGCCGCGCCCGGCGATCCCCGACTGGTGCTTAGGTGCTTCGTCGGCCGCACCGATCGCGAGGCGTCGCTGGCTTTAGATGACGACGACCTCATCGGTCTGATCGAGGGCGAGGTGAAAGAGGCGCTCGAGCTGACAGAAGCGCTGCAGACCTGGAAGCTCTACCGATGGGACCGGGGGCTGCCTCACTATCGGGTCGGTCACCTGTCGCTGCTGGAGAAGATCGATACTGCCGTCGCCGCCACTCCCGGGATCGAGTTGGCCGGGGCTGCCTATCGCGGTTCGGGTCTTCCGGACTGTGTGCGTCAGGGCCGGCAGGCGGCGGCACGCGCGCTCGCGTTCGTAGCGGCATCAGACGGGTAGTGTCGGGCTCATGTCCGACGAGCTGGTAGCAGCCGGTTATCCGGTCTTCAAGGCCGTCCCCGAGCGACTACCCGAATCCGACCGAGACGTCGCAGTTAAGGAAGCCCAGGCATTGTTCGACGAATGGAGCGGCCGCGTGCACGTGCGCGGCATCTACTCCACTGCCGGATTCACCGCCACCGAGGACCTGGCGTTCTGGTGGGTCGCCGATTCGGTCGACGACATCCAGGATCTGTCCGTAGCCTTTCGCCGCACCCAGCTGGGGCGCTCGCTGCAGCCCACCCACTCGTTCCTGGGCATCGTCCGTCCCGCGGAGTTCGCCAAGGATCATCTTCCTGCCTTCGTGAAAGGCGAGCCTCCGAAGAAGTACTTCACCGTTTATCCATATGTTCGAACCCCCGAGTGGTACCTGCTCGATCCCAAGGAGCGCGGCGAGCTTCTGCGGGTTCATGGGGGGGCCGGACGCGAGTACCCCGACGTACTCGCGAATACCACGAGCGCGTTCGGGCTGGGCGACTACGAATGGATCCTCGCGTTCGAGGCCGATTCCGTGGATCGCCTCGTCGATCTGATACGGCGCCTGCGGGGGACCGAGGCGCGACGTTACACGAAACTCGAGATCCCGTTCGTTACGGGCATCCGCAAGGAGCTGGCGGCCGCGATCGCCGATCTTCCTTAGTTCCGCTCCCTCTTCAGCTCGTAGAACCCCGCCTTATCGATCAACCACCGCACGTGGGTCCACAGCTCGACCGGGTCATCGGCCCCCTCGTCCTCGACGACCGGCCCAAAGATCCCTCGCCCGGAGGGCAGAATGATCGTGGGTACGCCGAACGCCCCGACGCGCTCTGAGGCCAGGCGATGGTCGACCAGAACCGCTTCCTTAGTTGAGGAGTCCGATACCGCGGCATCGACCAGATCTCCATCCAACCCAGCATCCGCGAGGGCAGCTCGCAATAGCCTGGTGGTCAAGCGCCGCTCAGCCTCGAATGTTTGGTTACCGATAGCGGCGTACAACTCACCCGACTTCTGATTTCCCGATGCTCCCTTGACGAGGGCAAGCGTTCGCAAAGCCGCCGCGCCGGGGTCCTCCACACCGTCCAAGACATCTTCGGAGCCCTCGTTCACGACGCTGAGGCTGAACCAGCGCCACTCGACTGTCACGATCCCGCGGCGCTCGAGCTCGCGCGCCCATTTCGACGTGCGCCAGGCCCACGGACAGCGCGGGTCGAAGAAGAAATCGATCCGTTCGCTCACGGCGAAGGCTCTTCGGGCAGGTGCCATCGTAGAGGTGCTATCAGCTCCTCGGCCGCCTTCGGCCCCCATGTTCCCTGCGGGTAGGGATGGATGGGTGGTGGATCTTCGATGACCCTTTCAACAAGCTCCCAGACGCGTTCTATCCCATCGCATCTCGTGAACAATGTGCGGTCTCCCACGAGGGCATCGTGGATCAGTCGCTCGTAGGCCTCGATCAGCTCAGAACCGAAAGAGCCCGCGTAGCGGAACTCCATCCGGGCAGGAGCGATCTCGATGGAAGGGCCCGGCACTTTAGCCAGAAATGAAACCGCGATGCCTTCGTTGGGCCCCATCTCCATCGTCAGATGGGTTCGCCCCGGCCCTCGCACCTCAACCTCGCGAAACATCTGCTTCGGAGGCTCCCGGAAGGCAAGCGTTACCGCCCATCTCCTCTCGGTCATGCGTTTTCCCGTTCGGAGGTAGAA
>DATAPE010000013.1:0-1501 GCA_036265345.1 Actinomycetota bacterium | reverse complement strand
TCGACGTCGAGCTCGATGACGAGGGCACTCGCGCGCTCGCGGGTGCGCTGGGGCCCGAGATCGAGCACGTGCACGGCACGGTGCTCGGGGCCGACTCGTCCGGCGTCCGCCTGGCGGTGTCCGAAGTTGAGAACGCCCGCGGGGAGCCGACCGCCTGGAGCGGCGAGCGAATCGAGATTCCCGGGCGCTATGTGGCCCGGATCGAGGAGCGGCGGCTGGCGGCGGCCAGCACCGGCGTGCTCGGCGGCGCGATCGCGGCCGGGCTGGTGGCCGCCTACGAGTTGTTCGGGGGCAATGGCACGGTGGAGGGACCCCTGGGTAGCGCTCCCGGGGGCGTCGGCCGCTAATACACGCCGATCGCCGAGCGGTCGAGATCGCTCTCCAGGGTCCACTCGACGTACTGGCCCGGTTGGACGACGAACGTCTCAGACATCACCGAGCCGGTGCCGCCGATCGGATGGCCGATCAGCCGGATTTCCCGTCCCTGGCCAAGCAGGCGCGCCGGGAGCGAGAAGCTGGCCGAGCTGCTCGCGTTGGCCGTGCCGACCCGGGTGCTCTGCCCATCGTGGAGCACCCAGATGATCACGTCGAGCCAGTTGTGGTTGGCGATCTCGACCGCGACGTCGTCGGTGGCCTGGGCCGGCGCGGACCTGCCGGGCTCGGCCTGCTCGCTCGACTTGAAGGCGTGCAAGCAGGCGGCGGCGCCAGCGGAGAGCATGACGAGGAGGAAACCGCGGCGGAGACGCCAGGGAAAGGAGTGACCCATCGGTGATTCCTCAGCCACATCAGTTGTGTCGGGGGTGACCTCGCTAATCTAATGCTCGTCCGCCTTGCCGAGTAGACGTCGGAGGCCCGCCCGATGACGCCGCGAGCTGGACAGTCGGGTGCCTTCGTCCAGAATCACGATGTGCTCTCCATTGAACCACGGCTGGATCTCCCGGATCCGGTCGATATTCACCAGGACCGACCGGCTGATCCGGAGGAACTGCTCCGGATCCAGCTGCCGCTCGACGGTGGCCAGCGCGGCGCGCTGCTCGAGCACCCGTTTGCCGATGTGCACCTTCACCAGCTTGCCTGCCGCCTCGATCCAATCGATGGTGGCGGTCTTCACCAGACAGGCCCCGTCGGGCCGTCGGATCAACAGCCGGGCCCAGCGCTGGCGTTGGGCATCGCGGTGGTCGAGGAGCGCCATCAGGCGCTCCGGCGTGCCCTCCGCTTTCCGATCTCCATCCAATAGGGCCACCGCGCCTGCGTAGGCCAGAGCCTCCCGTAGACGCTCCGCGCGGACCGGCTTGAGCACGAAGTCGATCGCGTGCACGTCGAAGGCTTGACGGGCCCTGCGTCCCTGGCCGGTGACGAAGACCAGGCCGATGCGCACGTGGGCCCGGAGCAGCCGGGCGAGCTCGAAGCCATCCATGTCCGGGAGGACCGTCTCCAGAAACACCAAGTCGACGCGTGCCCGCTGTCCGACCTCGATCGCTTCACGTGCGGTATCGCACTC
>DATAPE010000012.1:0-3613 GCA_036265345.1 Actinomycetota bacterium | reverse complement strand
GGGCACGACGTTCATCTACGAGGGCAAGACGGCTAACGGCCCGGAGCGAGTCGAGACCTACGTCAGCCACAATACCAGGGAAGTGCTCGGCGTGAAGTGCACCGTCGTCAGGGACAAGGCGTTCCTGGACGGGAAGCTGAGCGAAGACACCTTCGACTGGTACGCCCAGGACAGTGAAGGCAACGTCTGGTACTTCGGCGAAGACACCAAGGAGTACGAGAACGGCAAGGTCGTCAGCACCAAGGGCTCGTGGGAAGCCGGCGTGGACGGCGCGAAGCCGGGGATCGTAATGGAGGCAAACCCGCGGGTGGGAGACTCATACCGCCAGGAGTACTACGAGGGCCAGGCCGAGGACATGGCCGAGGTGCTCAGCCTCGACGCCTCCGGACTCAACGACGCCGTCTCCGTCCCCTACGGGTCCTTCGGCGACGTCCTGATGACCAAGGAGTGGAACCCGCTCGAGCCCGGCGTCCTCGAGTACAAGTACTACGCGCCCGGTACGGGGCTCATCGGAGAAGAGCAGATCCTGGGCGGAACGGACACGAGCGAGCTGGTGGACATCAGGACCGGGCGGTAGTAGCACCATCGCGCGAGCTTGATCCGGCCGCAAGCCAGGGATGCTGTATCCTTTGGTCGTCGATCTCTATATCGTGAAACGATCGCAGAGAGCGCGGTGAAGGAGTGGTCCCATGTCTCCCGTAGATCGTGCGGATCCGTCATACAAGTTACGCCATTCCACGGCCCACGTGATGGCGCAAGCCGTCAAGGAGATGCTCCCGGAGGCCAAGCTGGGTTGGGGGCCGCCCCACGACAGGTTCGCAAACGGCTTCTACTACGACTTCGACCTGCCCCGTGCGCTTACGCCCCAGGACCTCCCTGAGATAGAGACGCGCATGCGCCGGATCATCGAGGCCGACCACGCGTTCCGGTACCGGGTCGTCAGCGCCGATGAGGCCCGCGAACTGTTCAAAGAACAGCCATACAAGCTGGAAACCATCGACGATCTGGTGGCGGGAAGAGATGAGTACGGCGAAGCCCGCTCCGGCGGCCCCATTATCTCGACGTACAGCCAGGAAACGTTCGAAGACCTCTGTCTGGGACCTCACCTCGAGCGCACAGGCCAGATCCCTCTTGACGGCTTCAAGCTGCTCGACGTCTCGGGGGCATACTGGCGGGGGAGCGAGGAGAACAAGATGCTCCAGCGCGTCTACGGAACGGTGTGGCCCCGAAAGGAGGACCTGGAGCGCTACCTCTGGCAACGCGAGGAAGAGGAGAAGCGCGACCACCGCCGTCTCGGCAGCGAGCTCGACCTGTTCAGCATCCAGCCCGAAGTCGGTCCGGGGCTGGCCCTCTTTCATCCGAAGGGCGCACTGGTCCGCACGCTCATGGAGGATTACTGGCGCCAGCGGCATCTCGCCGGCGGCTACGATTTCGTCGCCACGCCCCACATCGGTCGGTCGGTGCTCTGGGATACTAGCGGTCACCTGAGGTGGTACAGGGATGGAATGTACGCGCCGATCGACATAGAAGACGAGCATTACTACCTCAAACCGATGAACTGCCCTTTCCACATGCTTATCTTCAACAGCCGGATACGCAGCTACCGCGAGCTGCCCATGCGCTTCGCGGAGCTCGGCACCGTGTACCGCTATGAGCCTTCAGGCACCCTGCGAGGGCTGCTACGCGTTCGCGGCTTCACGCAAGACGACGCCCACCTGTTCTGCAGGCCAGACCAGACGCCGGCGGAGATCGAGCGCGTCCTGGACTTCTGCCTGTCGGTTCTGGACGCCTACGGTTTCACCAACCCGGAGATGGAGCTTAGCGTCCGAGATCCACGGACACCAGATAAGTACGCTGGCAGCGATGACGACTGGGAGATGGCAGAATCTACGCTCGCGGCGGCCCTCGATTCGCACGGTCTGCCGTACGAGCGTATGGAGGGCGAGGCAGTCTTCTATGGCCCCAAGATCGACATCAAGATCCTCGACGCTCTGGGCCGCCGCTGGCAGGCGTCGACCATCCAGTTCGACTTCAACCTCCCGGAGAGGTTCGACCTGACCTACGTTGGCGCTGACGGCCAGCCCCACCGCCCGTACATGGTGCATCGCGCCCTGTACGGCTCGATCGAACGTTTCCTGGCGCTCCTGATCGAACACCATTCCGGGGCGTTCCCCGTCTGGCTGGCACCGACCCAGGCGATGGTCATCCCTATCACAGACCGTAACCTGGACTATGCCCGGAGAGTGGCCGGCGAGCTGGCCGCGGCCGGACTGCGGGTCGAGGTAGACGATCGTGCCGAACGCATGAACCCGAAGATCCGCGACGCCCAGCTCCAGAAGATCCCATACATGCTCATCGTCGGAAACAGGGAAGAGCAGGCCAACGCAGTCAGCGTGCGGCTTCGCACCAGCGAAGACCAGGGCATGACCGACCTGTCCGACTTTATAGACCGCGCTCGCGAGGCCCTCAGGACCAGGCACGGATTGTAAGGGTACGGCCAAGCCCGACGGAAGTACGGCTACGAGTTCGCGGAGCTCCCGCCGGAGCGGTAGTCAGCACGTTCCAGCTGGTAGAGCTGGATCGCGTTTCCGCGTAGCATACTGTCGCCTGCGGCCTCGGCTTCGGGGATGGTCAACTCTGCGTGCGCCACAAGCTCCTCGAGCGCCTGCCCGATCACACGCCGCCCGTCCAGGGCGCTCATCCAGTGGATCTCCGGCACACCTATGCCGTCGGAGCTGTAGAGAAGCTTGGAGATCGGGGCGACGCCGAGCGCCTGGTGGGTGAAGGAGAACATCTCGCCGTAGCCGAGGAGCGGGATGCCGTACGAGAGGTCGAGGTAGACGTTCTCGTAGACGGCGGCCAGGTAGCCGCCCTCCCTGGTGTACGGGTAGCACTCGTGCAGCAACACCACAGGCATGCCCCGGTAGCCCGGCTCCTCGAGGACTGCGCGGAGGTGCAGCGGGTTCCCGAGCCGGAGGTCGGTATCGGCGTCGCCGTAGCCGCAGTGGAACTGGACAGGCACCTCCTGCCGGGCCGCTTCAGCGAAAGCCACGTGCAAAAGCGTGTCCAGCAAGGGCTTGTGGGCCAGCCGCGCCGAGCCATCCCGGCGGTACTCGCGCAACGAGGCCTCCGCCTCCTCGTCCGTCCACTCCCGGATAGCCAGCCCCGTGCGGTAAGCAGCGATGCTCTTGAGCGCCACGTAGCCCTGAGCCCGCACGTCGTCGAGCCTCGCCGCGAGCGCGTCTTTCACGTCTTGTAAGGAGCCATGCTCGGAGAGGAGACGCTGCATCAGGATCTCGAGTCGCAGCATGGGCTCGGTGCGGCAGTTACCGAGCTCGGCCAGCTCATCTCCCGGCAGAACCTCTTCGGGTGGCGGGTAGCCGGTGTCGAGGAGCAGGGTCTCGACGTTCGCGGACCCGAGGAGCTCGCCGGTGAGCTCGGCGGCGTCCCTCCCGACACGGACGGTGAACACGGTTTCCTCGTCGGGCTTGCACTCCAAGAAGCTGGAGAGAGTACGGATCAGACGCCGGTAGAAGGCGGTCGTGGCGACGTGCTCGCGCGGCATTCCGGGGTCGGTTGACTCGGTGAAGGCTCGCCGCCAGCTTGTGATGTC
>DATAPE010000011.1:0-11577 GCA_036265345.1 Actinomycetota bacterium | reverse complement strand
CATGATTACCTCCTTGCCGGTCGGTCCGCTACAGATGCAGTAACAACCCCAGCCTAGACAGACGGTGGCGTAAAGAAAAAGGCCCCCTGGAACCGGGGGCCTTTTGGATTTAGCGGTTATCGGCTAGACGGGCCGGACGTTTGACGCCTGCTTTCCCTTCGGTCCTTGCGTGACCTCGAACTGGACAGCCTGTCCCTCTTCTAGAGACTTATAACCCTCGGTCTGGATCGCCGAGAAATGCACAAACAGATCCTCACCCTCAGGCTGCGAGATGAACCCGTAGCCCTTGTCGTTGTTGAACCACTTCACAGTACCTTCTGCCACTTCAACTCCTTTTCTGCTGTCGAGGGTTAGCAAGAACAGACCTGCATGAGTTTGTCCCCCCGACACCTAACACAACCACGCTAGCACGTTCCTTGCCATGCCTGCCAAGGAGAATCCCTGGCGAGCCCCTTCGGAGCTAGGGGCGGATGACCGGGCGGCCCACTGAAAGGTAAGTCAGGCCCGCATCTCGCATGGCCTCTGGGCGGAACAGATTCCGTCCATCGGCGACGATCGGGAAGCGCAACGCCTCTTTCATCGTGATCGGCTCCAGCGCCCGGAACTCGTCCCACTCGGTGAGAAAGACCGCAGCGTCGGCGCCCTCCATGGCGTCGAGAGCCGATTCGGCATACGTGATCGAGGGGAAGAGATCCTTCGTCTTAGCCATCGCGGCGGGATCGTAGGAGACGACCTCCGCGCCTTCCGCGAGCAACTTCGTGATCACCCGAAGGGCGGGAGCCTCTCGGAGATCATCCGTCCCGGGCTTGAAGGCCAAGCCGAGGATGGCGATCTTCTTGCCCTCCAGATGCCATAGCTCGGTGCGGAGCTTGTCGAGCATCCTTTCGGTCGCCCGCTGATTGATCTCTTGAACCGCTTCCAGGATCGAGAAGTCGATCCCCAATGTGTGGGCCAGGGCCGCAAAGGCAGCGACGTCCTTGGGGAAACAAGAGCCGCCGTAGCCCACACCCGCCTGCAGGAAAGAGGGCCCTATCCGTGGGTCCAGCCCCATCCCGAGTGCGACGGTTTGCACGTCGGCGTCGGTCGACTCGCACACCTCGGCAACCGCATTGATGAACGAGATCTTCATTGCGAGAAATGCATTGGATGCGTGTTTGATCAGCTCCGCGGTTCCCACGTCGGTCACAACGAGAGCACAACCGGACTTCTCGATGATCGGGGCGTAGAAGTCGCTCAGCAGCTTCGTGGCTCGGTCCGAGGAAGACCCGATGACGATGCGATCGGGACGAAGGGTGTCTTCAAGAGCGCTGCCTTCCCGCAAGAATTCAGGGTTGGAGACGACTGCTACGTTCGAGGCACCGAGTCTCTGCAGCGTCTGCTCCACTCGCTCCCCCGTCTTGACGGGAACGGTGCTCTTCTCGACGAGCACCTGATCGTCGCGGAGCCGGCTGGCGATCTCCGAGGTGAGCTGCTCGATCTGAACGAGATCGGCCGAACCGTCGGGCTTGGAGGGCGTGCCGACGCAGATGAAGACCAGGTCGGTCCCTTCCAGGACGGCAGAAGACTCCTGCACAAATGTGAGCCGGCCGGACTCCGTGCCCTCGCGGACCAGCTCGGAAAGACCCGGCTCGAAGAAGGGCATGATGCCCTTCTGAAGGCCCTCGACCCGCTCCACCTGGCTGTCGGCCCCTATTACTTGGTGCCCGACGTGAGCGAAGCATGCTGCTGAAACCAGGCCCACATGGCCCAAACCAACGATCCCTACTTTCATGCCAGGTTCCCTTTCCAGATAGATGGCACGCCCGTCTAGCCGGCGTGCGAGCCCCCTCCGAGGAGCAGTTTCAATGTACCTTCTCGTCTAGTTTCGTGACCTCAGCCGGAACGCGTACCGTCCGTACGCGTCATCTCGTACCTCCTCTCGCGGGACCGGCGACCAGATCCCTCCCCCCACGAGGAGCTTTGGAGCCCCCGGGTGCGGATCCGCTCACCTCGACCAGCGGGTCTTCGGCAGCTCCTGTTTCTCCCCATCCACGTAGGTATCGACACGTTCGTGCAAGAAGCACACCAGATTCTCGATTTTGGGAAACTCCGGGATGAAGAACGCACGCACCCGCTTCTCGGTGGGTTCTATTAGCATCGGCGAGTCATGCCCACGGGGCGGTCGCCGGTAACGACAGTGTCTTCCAGGTGGGGATCCTGTGTGGCAGTCAGGCTCTTCATCCGGCTTTCGCTCCTTAGGACCCGCAGCAGCCTGAGGTTCGGCGGAGGTCTGCGTAGATCGGATCAGTGGTGCCCAGATGAGAACAAGAGCCTTCTGCGCGGTCGCCTTGATCCTGACGCTCGCGGCATGCGAAGGCTCCCCGACGCTGCCGGCGGGGGTTCGGGTATCAGGGACCCCGAACCCTCCCGGCTCTGCACCTCACTGCCACAGACTGGCTCGTATCCGAGCGCACCTCGAGAGTGACCCCGCGCCCTGGAAGACGAATATCGAGCGTCTCGCCAACGGCTATTCGGTGGGTATCGCGGTAGGAGTGCGAGGGCTGGCCCTGTACGAGCACGACGCGCGGCGCCACCGGACGCCGGCCTCCAACGAAAAACTCATGTTGTCCATGGCTCTGTTCGACCGCCTCGGGCCCCATTACCGGATACGAACGAGGGCCATGGCGCGGCGCGTTGAGGGCGGCGAGGTCAGTGGCAATCTGTGGCTCGTCGGAGCCGGAGATCCCACGCTTACCCAGAAGCAGCCGCACTACTGGGGAGGAGCACTGACGTCCCCGACTTTGGAAGAGCTTGCTGAGAAAGTCAGGTCGGCGGGCATCAAGACGATCGCCGGGGGCGTGCGCGGCAGCACCGCTCCGTTCGCTCACGATTTCTATGCGCCGGGATGGAAGCCCTACGTGCCGCGGAGCTATGTGCAGCTGGCGGCGGCGCTGTCGCTGAACGGGAACTTTCACGTCAGAGGGAGACCAGAGCGCGTCGCGGCTCGAGCGTTCAGCCACCAACTTGGTCGCCGAGGGATCGAGATCGAGAGCCCTCTCGGGACCGGACGGGCGCCGGCGAAGCTGTCACCGATCGCACAGGTGAAGTCCGCCCCGCTCACCGACGTCGTGGCCTACATGGATCAGACGTCGAATAACTTCTTCGCAGAGATGCTCGGCAAGCTCCTCGGGACCAAGGTATTCGGGTCGCCGGGGACCATCCGGAAGGGTGCACGGGCGATCGCCGCGTGGACGCAACGGGCCGGGGTGAGCATCGGCGCCGAGGACTCCTCCGGCCTCTCCTACCGGGACAAGGTCTCACCTCTCGGTCTGATGCGTCTGTTGGGAACCTCCGAGCGCCGGCCGTGGGGGGCAACCCTCCGCCAGGATCTGGCCGCCCCGGGCGAAGGGACCCTGGCCGGCCGGCTGGCAGGGCTGGACGTGCACGCAAAGACAGGGACCCTGTTCAACTCGGACTCGGCACTGTCCGGGTGGGTGCGTCGCAATGAAGACTCCCCATGGGTCGAGTTCTCGATCCTGGACCAAAACATGCCCAAAGCCGTCGAAGACCAGATCGTCGGCGCGATCGCCACCGCAGCGATCAGAGTGCCGGCACACGCCGGACTCTTGCGCTCGGCCTGCCTCTAGGCGGATCCCGGCGGCGCCGAGGGTGCCGCGAGGCCGAAAAGGCCCGGGTGTTGGACATTCTGGGCATTTGGGCGTTTACTGGCGGCGCGGTTGAACCGTCAGCCGTGGCCGCTCTGAGGACGCGACCCCAAGTTGCTGGAGGTCGCCCTGCTTTCCCTTCCCCCGATCTTCAAGAGCTTTACCCCGCCGCGGCCGGCGGCACGCCCGCGCTTGGGGGCCCCGTGAGGAACGAAGTGGTGGACCTTACCGAAGAGACCGCGCTCCACACGCTGATAAAGGACGAGGAGATCTTCCGCACCATCCTGGAGCAGATGGCGGATGCTCTTCTGATCCTCGACCCCGAGCGTGACAGGGTCCTGTTTGCGAACCCTCAGGCATGCCGGTTGCTTGGCTATCCGCCGGCGGAGCTGCTGGCGACACCTATCTCGGTCCTGAATCCCAACCAGTTGCCCAAGCTGCTCGCCGTGAGTCAGACGGGAGGCGGCGGGCTTCCGCTGATCCAGGAACTCACCTCGGTCACCAAAGACGGAACCCCTCTCCAAGGAGAGATCGCCGCGACCGTGGCCCGAGTGGACGGTCAGCGGTGCCTCATCGCTTCGATCCGGGACATACGGGCACGCATCGAAGAGACCAACCAGCGTGTGGACGAGGCCATGCACGACCATCTGACCGGACTTCCCAATCGGGCTCTATTCGAGGACCGGTTCGAGGTTGCCCTGAGCCGGCAAGAGCGCAACAGCACCCAGATCGCGGTCATCCTTTTCGATCTGGACGGATTCAAGGTCGTGAACGACACCTTCGGTCACAGCGCCGGTGACGCGATGCTGCAGACCAGTGCAGAGGCACTGAAACACGTACTCAGGCCGAGCGACACCGCTGCCCGTTTCGGAGGCGACGAGTTCGTCATCCTGTGCGAGGACATCCGTGGTGAGCGGAATGCGATCCAAGTCGCGAAGCGGATAAAGGCCGCCGTCGGCGGCATACACCAGGTCGGCTCCAACGAAACCGACATCTCGATCAGCATAGGGATCGCAGTAACAACCGAGGGGTCCGCCAGCGCCGGAGACTTGATAAGCAATGCAGACGCCGCTCTGTATCGCGCCAAGAAGAATGGCAGAGGGCGCTACGAACTGTTCGATGAACGGATGCGGGCGCGAGCCCAGGAACGCATGCGGGATGAGATAGCTCTCCAACGTGCGGTGCGCCGCGAGGAACTCCGCCTCGTTTACCAACCCCAGGTGGACCTGAAGACGGGTGAGATCGTGGGGGCAGAGGCCCTTCTGCGCTGGCAACATCCTCAACGGGGCATGCTCCAACCTTCCGACTTCATCAGTCTGGCCGAAGAAACGAACCTCATCATGCCCATCGGGAGCTGGGTGCTTAGGACCGCATGTTTGACCGCCCAGCTCTGGCGAGCCGATCGTCCTCGCGAGACCCCATTGGCGATATCGGTGAACGTCTCCGCCAAACAGCTGGCGCATTCCGAGTTGGTCGACGACGTCGCGGCCATCCTCCAGGAGACCGGAACCGATCCCTCCATGTTGTGCCTGGAGATCACCGAGAGTGTCATCGGGGCAGATGCCCCCACTTCCATCCGCTGCCTTCACAGCCTCAAGGATCTCGGTGTTTGTCTGGTGATGGACGACTTCGGCAAGGGATTCTCATCGTTGAGCTATCTAAGGTCGTTACCCGTAGAGGTCTTGAAGATCGACCAATCTTTTGTTCTGGGCGAGGCGAGACCCAACGACAGGGCCCTCCTCCAAGCGGCGGTAGACATGGCGCACGCGCTCGACCTGAAGGTGGTCACAGAGGGCGTGGAGAATGCCGAGCAACTGAAAACCGTGCAGCGTTCTGGGTCCGATCTTGCGCAAGGGTTCTACTTCGGGCAACCCGAGGAGTCTCTGGCCACCGTATAGAACCGGTCATGCCAGCGGTTGGTCAGCGCCGCCGTTAGGGAGCCTGGTAACGGTCGCCCACATGCCTCTTCGCGCAGAAGGTTCGCACCTCGCCGTGCTCGCAATAGTGGCTGTTCTTTAGCCCCGCCACCGCGGCCCGTCCCGCGTCGGCGGGAGTGCGCTTGCGGATCTGAACTTGCCGGTGTCGAAAGATCATGTCATCTATATCGGCCTGTACCTGTTTGTCTTTAATGTCCTTTTCCAGGGGCAATCCGAGTTGGCTCCTTATTGCGAATGAGTCGCAATAGCATTAGTTTGCGGCCCACGGCATAGGGGAGGCACGGTGGTAACAAGCACGGACAGCTCCAAGAGCCAGGCGGTATCCCCCACTCGCTTGGGCTTTGCCCCGTCGGAATGGGTCCGCCTCAGCGGATTCTATGGAGTCATAGCGGCGCTGCACGTTCTCGGGTGGGGCTTCTTTCTCCTCTACGCCCACGATTTTGGCCGCGTCTACGCGGGGGCGGGAGCGCTGGCCTACACCTTCGGCCTGCGTCATGCATTCGACGCGGACCACATATCCGCAGTCGACGACACCACCCGCTTCCTGATGCAGAAGGGAAAGCGCCCGCTGGGGGTGGGCTTCTTCTTCTCGTTGGGTCATTCCACGATCGTGTTCTCACTCGCGATCGGTGTGGCGGTTGCAGCGCAGGCGGTGCAGCGGCACCTCAACACCTTCCAAAACGTCGGGGGTCTCATCGGCGCGACCGTTTCGGGGACCTTCTTGTGGATAGTCGGACTGTTCAACCTCGTCGTGCTCATCGGAATCGTGAAGGTCTACCGTGAGCTCAAGAGAGGACTGTACAGAAAGGACGAGCTAGAGGATCTGTTGCTCCAGCGTGGCTTCATGAACCGCCTGCTGGGAAGTCGCTTCCGCCGTTTCGTGAATGAGAGTTGGCACATGTATCCGGTCGGGGTTCTGTTCGGGCTGGGTTTCGACACGGCGAGCGAGGTTGGCCTACTGGCGATCACCGCAACTGCGGCCACGACCTCCACCGCGCACCATGGGGCAGTGCATATCCCGTTCCTTGGCATCATCGCCCTTCCGATCTTGTTCACGGCCGGCATGTCGTTGATGGACACAACAGATGGTGTCTTCATGACCAAGGCGTACGGATGGGCGTTCACGAGTCCGCTTCGGAAGGTCTACTACAACATCACTACTACGGCGCTGTCCGTGTTCGTGGCGCTGGGTGTGGGGACGATCGAGTATCTGCAAGTCGCCAGTGCCAAGCTCAACGTTCAGAACGGCTTCTTCTCGTGGTTGAACCGGTTGAACTTCGAATCTCTGGGTTACTGGATCGTCGGCAGCTTCGTTCTCGCCTGGCTGGCGTCGATCGCGATCTTCAAGGTCCGCCGGGTGGAGGAACGCTGGGGCGGGATGGTCTCCGATTGATGGAGCGAGGTCCCGGGTGACCAAGGTGCGATCCGAGGAACTGCTCGCCCAGCTCAAGGAACTGACCCCGCGTGTGACACCACAGCGGCGGGTGATCCTCGAAACGATCTGTGACCGCGGCGGTCATCTCAGTGCCGAGGACATCGTCGCCGAGGTGACCCGGAGACTGCCCGGGGTCAGTCCGTCCACCGTTTACCGGAACCTCCAAGCCCTGGAGAACGTGGGTCTCATCTCGCACGTTCACATGGGTCACGGCGTGGCGCAATATCAGGCTGCGGATCACGGCAGGCACCACCACCTGGTGTGCGGCATCTGCGGCCACACCCAGCAGATCGACGAACGAACCACCAGCAACCTGCAGCGCTCGCTCCTCGAGGCTCATGGCTTCGAGGCGGACTTCGATCACTTCGCCATCTACGGTACGTGCGCGGAGTGCGCCAGAACGGGCCGCGCTAACTCCGAGGGCTGAGACCCGCGGGTGAACCATCCAGGGACGACGCTAGGAACCGGGACGGTGAGCTTGCATCGCGTTGGGGCGCGTTTGCAGCAGTAGTCCGAGCCGGTTCCCAGAGGGATCCGACAAGACCAAACAGGTACCGTCCGGGACCTCGACCCTGACATCATCTCCGGCCCACCCCCTCGATCTGAGCTCGGCGACAGCCGCGTCGAGATCCGTGACCGCCCAGATGCACAAGACGCTCGGGGCCGGTTCGTGGTCTGCGAGCAGGAGCAAAGGCCCCTCGCCGAGCCTTACCGCGGCAACGTCCGCGCCGAACGCTTGAGCTCTCCACGCTACCTCTGCGCCGAGTTGATCCCGGTAGAAGCCGAGGTCGGATTCGACATCGGCAGATCCAACGTAAAGATAGACAAGGCGAGCTTCCTGCCCTAGCACCGGTTTACGCTAGACCAGTAAGAGATCGAGTGCTCACGATTGAACCTGAGAAGCACGACCTGCAATCACCGATGGGCGATAGGAGAGAAATGGCGCAGCTCTTGGCGGCAGACAGGCTCGTGATCAGTCAAAAGGCCAAATTGATCGAGCTAACGAATCAATATGACATCCGAGATGCCGAAGGGGGCGAGCTCGGATACGTTCAGGAGGAAGGGCAGAGCAAGCTCAAGAAGGTGCTTCGATTCGCCACCAACGTAGATCAGTTCCTGACGCATCGACTCGCCGTTTACGACGCCGATGGGACGAAGGTGCTCCAGATGACCCGCCCAAGAAAGGTGTTCAAGTCACGGCTGCAGGTTGAGGACGGCAGTGGCCGGCCGATCGGTGAGATCGTGCAAGAGAACGTCTTCGGCAAGATCCGCTTCAACCTGGTGGACACCAACGGCGCTTCCCTGGGCGAGATCCAGGCGGAGAATTGGCGTGCGTGGGACTTCGCCATCGTCGATGCAACCGGCTCAGAGGTGGGCCGGATCGACAAGAAGTTCGTCGGCGTCTTGAAGGCGGCCTTCACCGCCGCCGACAACTACATCGTCGATATCGCACCTTCTCTTGGCGGCGACCTCAGACTTCTGACGATCGCTGCAGCCACGGCCGTCGACACGGCTCTCAAACAAGACCCGCGCGGACTGGACGCGAGCGACATCACCGACTTCCTGGGTTAGGCGCGCGCCGCCGGCTCTTAGCCGGCGTGCCACCTGAGGTGATCGTCGAGTTTGACGGCAAGCTCGCAGATGCGGTCGGCGAGCTGCATGCCTTGCTCCTCCACCCGTACTGCGAGTGCATCCAACCGTGCGGCCTGTGCTTGAAACCCACCTCGCAACTCGGAACTCAGAGCATCCATCCTGGTACCCACAGCGTCGATCCGATTGCCCAGATAGAAGAGCGCTCGAGCAGCGTGGCCGCTAGAAACCCTATCGCCGTCCATGCCTGTGCCTGCATAGCTGGAACCTACCAAGCACCTGTGACACAAACGGCGCAGTTCCGGCGGCTGGATCCCGGTCGCCGGACGCGCCGGCTTGCAGCGCCCAGAAAAACGCGGTCTCCGGCTCAAGCCAAATCAGGTGTGAGCCGGCCTGGACCGATGCAGCCTGCGGAGTCCCGGGACGAGCTGCGGTACAGCTCGGCGGTATCGCGAGTAAGCCTCGGGGAAGCTCTCGAGCATGAGCTTCTCCTCAAAATGGATCCGGATCTCGATGAAGACGAGATAGACGACGAAGGCCACCAGCCACGGGCCGACTCCGACCATGAGGACACTCCCCAACAACATCCCCAGCAGGCCCGTGTAGATCGGATGGCGGGCCACCGCGTAGGGACCGCCGGTGCGAAGCTGGTGTTGGATCTTGACCGTAGGCGTAGAGCTCCACATCGTGCCCAGGGCGACGCGGGCCCACAGCGTGAACACGGTCGAGCACACCAGGAAGGCCAAGCCGAGAATCTGAACCCAGGATGTTCTGACCGTCGCCGTGGCCGAGTCTGATCCCGGGAAGACCTTGTTGAGCGTCACCGCAAGTGCCGCCACCACCAGAATGGTCCACACGTTCGAAGCGCGCAATCTGGTTTGCGCCCGCGGCCCCCGCTGTGCGTTGTACAGCGCCCCCGCGACCCAGACGATCCCTGTGATCACCCAGCAAGTAGTAAGACCCACGTTCACGAGCGCAGGAACATCCGAACCGATCACGTGATTCACCCTAGTCCTCCGCGCTGTCAATTCGACTCGAGAATGCGTCCTGTCACAGACGAAGAGCCCGATTCCAGGACCGGCCAGAGTCGATCGACGGTCGCCGTCGCTGGGCAGGGATGCCCAGGACAGACAGTGAGCAAGGATCACGCGCCGATCTGAACTCGAAGGGTGGACTACCGTTCCCAGCTATGGGCGAGCCACGGCTCTCGGGGAAGGTCGCATTGGTTACTGGTGCCAGCCGTGGCGGCGGCAAGGGGATAGCGGTCGTGCTGGGCGAGCAAGGAGCGACCGTCTATGTCACTGGGCGCAGTGTTCGCGGACAGCCGACGACGCTGGACCGTCCTGGGACGATCGATGACACCGCTGAGTTGCTGACCGCACGCGGCGGTACGGGCATCGCCGTGCGCTGCGACCATACCGACGATGCCCAGGTCGAGGCGCTCTTCGATCGCATTCGCAAGGAGCAAGGGCGTCTCGATGTACTCGTTAACAACGCGTGGAGCGGCTACGAGATCTCCCCCGACTCGTCGCTTGATTTTTGGGAGATCGAATGGCGTCACTGGGATCTGATGTTTACAGGCGGCCTGCGGGCGACGGCTTTCGCGTCCACCCTCGCGGCACCGATGATGATCGAGGCCGGCGGTGGACTGATCGTGAACGTCACCTGGGTACTCGACCGACCTCACGGCCACGCCTTCTACGAAGTGGTCAAGAACGCAACCAACAAGCTGACCGAGCAGATGGCCGACGATCTCCGGCCGCATGGCATCGCGTGCATCGCGGTGTCACCAGGTTTCATGCGTCTGGAACGGATGGACCTGACGCAAGAGGAAGCGGCCAAGGCCGAGTCGGCCGAGTTCCCCGGACGTGCGATCGCAGCACTGGCTGCTGACGACAAAGTACTAGCCAAGTCAGGCAGGGTCTTCACGACCCCTGAACTTGCTCGCGAGTACGGTTTCACCGACCTCGACGGCAAGCAGCAGTCTGCTTTCTGGGAGGAGCACTGGGCGGGTACCTGGGCCTAGCTCTCCCCCGCGACCCACGATGGCCCCGGCCTTGGTCAATGCAATACGAGGACGACGTGAGGCGACGGGACAGAACTCTGATTATTCGGGGATCCCCTCGATAACGGCGAATCCGCTCGATGTTCTGGTGACGCCGTCGAGCTCGAACCCCGCCGCCTTGAAGAGTGCCCGGAACTCCTCGACCGTTCGTTCCCGGCCCCCGGGGGACACCAGCATGTTCAAGTCGCTCAGCTTCGACGCCAGATCCTCGTTGGGTTCGCCGACGACGCGCTCGATGACGAGAAGCGATCCGCCGTTCACGGCCCTCCGGCAGGCGCGGAGAATCCTCGTCGCCTGCTCGTCCTCCCAGTCGTGGATGATCGCCCTGAGGATGTACGCGTCAACGCCCTCCGGTACCGACTCGAAGAAGCTTCCGGCCACCACTTGACATCGGTCAGCGACAGCGCGGAGGACGTCCTCGGCGTTCGCAACAACGTGTGGCTGATCGAACAGGATTCCCCGCATCGCCGGGTACTTCTGGAGGAGAGAAGCCAAAACAGCGCCGTAGCCTCCGCCGACGTCGCACACGGTTCGGAATCGACCGAAGTCGTACGCGTCGAGCACCGCCTGATTCGACGCGCCCGTTTGGGCCACCATCGCGCGATCGAAGATCGCGCCCTCGTCGGGATGTTCGGCGCGGTAACTCCAGACGTCCGTACCGCTCCGAAGATGAAAGGCATTCTCGCCGGTGCGGACGCTCTCGAGGAGATGACCCCACGCGTCCCAGTAGTACGGCCGCCCGATGTACGCGGCCCAGCCACCGAGTGACTGCGGATGATCGCTCCGGAGCTGCTCGCCTATCGGAGTGAGGGCAAACCGTCGCCCCTCCTCCTCACTCAGAACGCCGGCCGCCGCAAGCGCGCGGAGCAGACGGTAGAGCGTGGGAGCGTCTGTGCTGGTCGAGGC
>DATAPE010000010.1:0-14058 GCA_036265345.1 Actinomycetota bacterium | reverse complement strand
TGCGACGGGGGTCTGCGCAGGGATATATGTTCGCTTGCCGGATCCGCTAGGAGGCCATCTTCTCCACAGCCGGTGAATCCAAGTTGTCGGTCAGCAGATCGATGACGGCTTCCTCGACCGGCCCATGCGTGGCGACGTCACCGAAGTCGATATCGGCTCCCAGCGAGTCAGGAGTGATGGTCCAGCCGGATCGGAAGCGATCGAAGACGCGCGGGTCGATGTATGAGTTACGGCACACCGCGGGGGTGTTGCCCAGATACTTGGCGACATCTTTGACGGCCATCGAGATGGCGCGCTTCTTTGCGGTCTCGGAGTGGGCGGTAAGGCCGTGCGGTGCGATGAAAGCGGCAGCCAGGATGGTTGCATTCCATGTGCGAAAGTCCTTGGCGCTGAAGTCCTCACCCGTGATCTCCTTGATGTACTGGTTGATGTCGATGGACTTGACGTCGATCCAGCGGCCATCCTGTTTGTAGGCAAGCAGTTCGGGTCCGCCTGCTCGCCGCCGCTTCAGATCCTCGATCACGCGGTATTGAGCGGGATCGACCGGGATCGAGGTGTCGCGCATCTTTCCACTCTTCGCCTTGTAAGTGAGGCCGATCCAGTTGTCACCGTGGAGGTGCACATGCTTCTTTTGAAGTGTGGCGAGTCCGTAGCTCTCGTTCTGTTCCGCGTAGCTCTCTCCGCCGATGCGGAAGTACGCCCGGTCGAGCATGAGGGCCGCGCACGCCAACACCTTGTGCCGGTCGAGGTTCTTCGAGAGCATGTGCTCGGCCCACTGCTCCCGCATCTCTGGCAGGTGACGGGCGAATTCCAGCATCCTGTCGAACTTCTCGCGGTCCTTGTTCTCGCGCCACGCCGAGTGGTACAGGTACTGCCTTCGTCCCGCCGCGTCGGTCCCCAGCGCCTGGATATGACCCATCGGCTCGAGGCAGATCCACACGTCTTTCCATGCAGGGGGGATCCGGAGGTCCCGTATCCGAGCAAGGGTGTGAGGGTCCTCGATCTTCTTGCCGGTACGGCTATCCAGGTATTCGAAGCCTTTGCCGCGGGGACGCCGGGAGATCCCGGGACCGGAGCAGCTGACGCGTTTCGTACGTGGCATGTGCTGTCGTTACCCCTAAGGGACGAAATCTAGACCTCGGTGATCGTGGCCGGCCCCCGCAGACAACGATAAGCGGCAGCTTCACGCCTGCCCGCAAGGGGAGCGCCGCCGGGCCGCGTCTAGGCTGGTCTCAGTCGATCCGAATGGAGGGAGATCATGACGATAAGCAGGCCCCAGCCCCGGGACCCCGATCCCGAACCTAACCAGACCCCCCAGCCGGACACCGAGCCCGGCCCCCCGGTGCAGCCGGGCACGCCCAACGACGCCCCCGTGACCGACCCTTCGCCGGAGGGGGACGACCCCGACCGCCAGCACGACCCCGGAACCGCCCCGGCCCGCGACACCGAGTAGGGCCCGGATGAGCCAAACGCCCAGCGCTCCGGACCGGAACCTCGCCCTGGAGCTCGTCCGCGTCACCGAAGCCGCCGCGCTCGCGGCCGCCCATTGGATGGGGCGGGGAGACAAGGAAGCCGCCGACCAGGCCGCGGTCGATGCGATGAGGCTGATGATGGATTCGGTGTCGATGTCGGGGACCGTTGTCATCGGCGAGGGCGAGAAGGACAACGCGCCCATGCTCTACAACGGCGAGGACATCGGTAACGGCGAGCCCCCCATCGTGGATGTGGCCGTCGACCCGATCGACGGTACGACTCTGACGGCCAAGGGACAGAGCGGCGCGCTCGCGGTGGTGGCGGTGGCGGAGCGAGGGACGATGTTCGACCCGGGCCCTTGCGTCTACATGGAAAAGATCGTGGTCTCGGAGGTTGCCGCCGATGTCGTTGATATCGACGCTCCCATCGCGGAGAACCTCGAGCGGGTCGCCAAGGTGAAGAGGACTGCGGCCTCCGATCTCACGGTCGTCATCCTCGACCGTCCCCGGCACGATCAGCTCGTGAAAGAGATCAGAGAGGTTGGGTCGCGGATCAGGTTCATCCCCGACGGTGACGTCGCAGGAGCGATCTCGGCGGCGCGCGAGGACACCGGCACCGACATGTTGATCGGAACCGGCGGGACCCCAGAGGGCGTGATCGCCGCATGCGCGATCAAGTGTCTCGGCGGGGTGATCCAGGGACGTCTCGTACCTCGGGACGACGACGAACGCGACGCTGCGATCAGTGCGGGCTATGACCTCGACAAGATTCTGACGACGGATGACCTCGTTTCGGGCCAGGATGTCTTCTTCGCAGCCACCGGGGTTACCGACGGTGATCTGATCCGAGGAGTCCGCTACCGGGGCGACAGCGCGACGACGCAGTCGATGGTGATGCGGTCGAGGTCGGGTACCGTCAGACTCATCGAGGCACTGCACCGAAGAGAGAAACTCTCGAAGTACTCCTCGATCGTTTATTGAGCCCCCGGTTCGCCCGAGCGCGCGCGCTGGCGCTCGATATCACGCCTCTGCGGGAATCCGTTCCGTACCGAGCGCTGTGGCTCGGTCAGCTCGTGTCGCAGTTCGGAAGCAATATGCGCGTGGTCGCGGTCGCGTATCAGATCTTTCAGATAACGCATTCCACAGTTGCGGTGGGCTTCGTCGGCGTGGTGCAGCTCGTGCCGCTTCTCGTCTTCGGTCTCATCGGTGGGGGGATGGCAGATCGCCGCGACCGGCGCAGACTGAGCGCGCAAGCTCAGGTCGGGTTGATGGCCAGCTCCGGAGGGCTTGTTGTGATCACGCTCGCCGGGCATCCATCGGTCGCAGGGATCTACGTGTTGCTGGCGGTGTCGTCGGCGTTCGCGGCGATCGACTCGCCCGCCCGGAGCGCGATGGTCCCCGCTCTCGTTCCTCCCGGGACACTGCCGGCGGCGATGGCTCTTCGGCAAGTCGTCTTCCAAGTGACGCAGATCGTGGGACCGGCGCTCGGGGGAGTGCTGATCGCGAGCCTTCCGGTGCACGGCGGTGGCTCCCCTGGCGTTGCGCTGATCTATGGCATCGACGCAGCCACCTACATCGCCGGTTTGGTCTCGCTGAAGTGGGTGCCGACGATGATGCCCCAGATCGAGGGCGAGCCACAGGCGAACCTTGAATCGGTCCGAGAAGGATTGTCGTTCGCGATCCGCAGGCCGGTGATCCTTTCCATCTTCCTCGTGGACCTGATCGCCATGATCTTCGGGATGCCCCGGGCCGTGTTCCCGGCGCTCGCCGAGCGCACGTTCCATGGGGGGGCCGGGATCCTGGGTCTTCTCTACGCAGCACCGGCGGCCGGGGCGCTGATCAGCGCCTTGACGACGGGCTGGGTGACCAGGATCCGCAAGCAGGGAGTCGCTGTGATCCTGTCGGTGATCGCGTGGGGGGTCGCCATCACCCTTGCCGGATTGACCTTGTTCTCGCTGGCCCTCACCGTGCTCTTCCTCGCGATCGCAGGCGGGGCAGATGTCCTCAGCGCAGTGTTCCGCGGAACGATCCTCCAGGACGAGACTCCCGACGCGCTGCGCGGCCGCCTGAATGCTCTGAACATCATGGTCGTAACAGGAGGGCCGAGGCTCGGCGACTTCGAGGCGGGACTGGTCGCCGGCGCCTTCGGAGTCGTTGCATCGATTGTCAGCGGGGGCCTCGCGTGTGTCATCGGCACGGGCATCTTGAGCCGCGCCGTTCCTGAGTTCCGTCGCTACGAGGCACCGGTGGTGATCGAGGAGACCGATGAGTGAGGCGGTGGCGGCGAAACAGATCCCTACCGGCGCGGCTCCCACGTGAAGAAGCGGCTGGCGATCAGCAGTCCGGCTATCCCCCAGATCGCAACTACGAGGAGGTCGGTTCCGCGGAACGCGGAGGCGTTGGCTGGGGGGTTGAATGCGTAGGTCACGGCGTGGGAGAGGTGCTTGATCGGGAAGATGTCTCCCAACGTCACGATCCACTGGGGAGCCTTGTCCAGGGGAACGAAGACGTCGGAGATGAACAACAGAGGCAGAACGATCCCGTTGACCATAGCGGGGGCGGCATCTCCGTTCGGGATGACGGATGTGATCGCGAGGCCGAGGGCGCAGAAGCTCGCAGCACCGACGATCACCGATAGGACGAACGGTCCGACGGTGTCGGTGGGGGCATTCACGTTGTAGAACAGGACGCCGGCCGCGGTCACGATCAGCACGAGAAGGATCGCGATGATCACCGCGAACATGATCCGTCCCAGCAGAAATGCCCACCCGGGCAGGGGACTGCCCTGCGAGCGCTTGAGCACGCCTTGATCGCGAAGCAGGGTGATGCTCATCGCAGTGTTGGTGAAGCATGCAGTGACTATCGAGAAGGCCGCGATCGCAGGAACATAGAAGTACGACGCGTTTACGGTTTGCCCGGTTGCGATGCGCACCTTTCCGCCGAACAAGAGGTTGAAGATCACGAGGAACATTAGCGGGAAGATGAATGTGAAGAACATCGAGGCGGGGTTCCGCCAGAACGACTTGTTCTCGTACTTGACCTGCCGGAAAGCGAGGGCGACGTCGCTCATGGCGCCGCGGTTTCACTCGGGGGTGCGGTCAGCTCGAGATAGACGTCTTCCAACGAGGGCTTGCGGACGGTGAGGCCCTCGAGATTGGAGCCCTGCTGCAGGGCCCATTCCGTGAGTTCGTGCAGTACGGCGACCGGTTCCTGGGTGGAGAGCCGGGTGCGACCGTTCTGCTCCGTGGCCATCGACTTCAGACGATCCGGCAGCCCCGCGGCCCCCGGCGACGCGACGAACGTGATCTCGGTTGCGGCAGGCTCGTGTCCGGCCAGCTCTCCTGGTGGGCCTTCGGCGACGATCTTTCCATCCACGATGATCGCAACGCGGTCGGCAAGGTTCTGCGCCTCGTCCATGTAGTGAGTGGTAAGGAAGATGGTTTTCCCCAGCGACTTGAGGTTCTCGATCATCGCCCACGCGTTGCGGCGCGCGGCCGGATCGAATCCCGTGGTGGGCTCGTCCAGGAACAGCAGCTCGGGGTCACCGGCGAGTCCGATGGCAACATCGAGCCGGCGCTGCTGGCCCCCCGAAAGTTTCAAGATCCTGGTGTCAGCCTTTTCTTTGAGGCCGACGACCTCGATCACCTCGTCGACCGGCCGTGGGTTCGGGTAATAGCCGCGGTAGAGCTCGATGGTCTCGGCGACGGTGAGGAAAGGCTGCACGCCGGTCTCCTGCAGCACGATCCCGATGCGCCGCTTGAAGTCCTGTTCCCCCTTGGCGGGGTCGTAACCGAGCACCGAGACGTCACCGGAGGTCCGGTCCCGGTACCCCTCCATGATCTCGACACTCGTGGTCTTGCCGGCTCCGTTCGGTCCGAGAAGGGCGAAGACCTCGCCGACGGGGACCGAGAGGTCGATGCCTCGGACCGCCTCGACGGGCCCGGAAGGCGACGCGGTTCCGGCCCCCCGGCGTCGCCGCGACCTCTTCGGAGAGGAACCCGGATAGGACTTGCGGAGCTGTCGCACATCGATGGCCAGGTCCACGCGGCGAGCATAAGTCTGCTTGCCTGCCTACCCATACGGTGGTGATCCCGCCCACCTTGGAGCCTGCCCTTTGGTGACTTGGTTCGTGCCTAACGGCCGAGGTCAACTCGGTGGGGTTGGATGTTCCATAAACGCGTCTGCATGATCGGCGACCCACTTGCGAAACGAGCGCGGTGCCGATCCGAGGATGTCGAACACCGTGGAGGTCATGAACGCCGGCCGTCCCATCGTTGCGCCCCACGCGGCGAGCAGCATGTCCACAGCCGGGCGCGGCCAGCTTCCCTCCGTCTCGCTTCGAAACTCGTCCGGCGACAGCTCCTCAAATCTGATCCGACGCCCCAAGACGTCACCGATGATGCTCACCTGCTCTGCCTGACTCAGCGACTCGGGACCGGTCAGGACGTAGTCGCCTCCAGCATGCCCGTCCTGATACAAGGTCCGCGCCGCGACGGCTGCCACATCGCGGTCATCGACTGGTGCCGTCTCGGCCGCGCCGTAAGGCCATCGGACGACACCGTCGGCGCGGATCGTGGGCGCCCACCAGAACAGCGTGTTCGACGCAAAAATCCCCGGCCGGATGATCGTCGACTCGAGCCCGGCGGTTGCGATCAGCCGCTCGATATCGGCGTGGAGCACCGCCATTGGATTCGGTTGCTGGAAGAAAGGGTGTGGGGTTTGGTGCGGTGATGAGAGAAAGACGACACGCCGCGCGTAGGTTGCAAGACGCTCGACAACTGCAGGAACCGTCGCCGGCGGGACGGTCCAAACGAGGAAGACGGTACTGACACCTTGCAATCCTGCGTCGAGCGATTCGGGCACGGTGAGGTCGCCGATGACGACTTGGACGCTCGCCGGCAGCGTCGCCGCGACCCCGGAGCGATGCGTGAGGGCGCGAACCGGCACGCCCGCGTCAACTAATAGGTCGACTACGGCGCGTCCAACCCGGCCGGTCGCTCCGGTGACGAGCACGGGAGGCACTCGCGTCCCCGTCATGATGATCCCGACGTCGTCCGTGATATGCGCAGGCGGGAATCATGCCATCGGCCCCGAACCGAGAGAGCTAAGGGAGCAATAGGCTCGGACCGTGACCACTGTCTTGCTGGTCGGCGGCGATCTGATGGCTAAGTCGCGACTCATCGACGCCTCATCCCGCAGCGGCGTCACCCTCGAAAACGCCAGCGTGGGCGACTTCCGCGCCCGGCTGCGCGACGCCCGGCCCTCGATCGTGGTGGTCGACCTCGACCAGGGACGCGAGGCCGCTCTCGAAGAGTTGCGAGCCGCGCGCGACGAAGGCACGCTTCCGGCGCGGGTCGTCGGCTATTACTCCCACATCGATAGGGCTCTCGGCGAGGCCGCCGAGAAGGCCGGCTGCGAGGCGTGGCCGCGAGGCAAGTTCTGGGGCAGCCTCGAGCAGCTGCTTCAGCCCCCCTCCTGAAGCGGTCTGCATGGCGCTAGAGGAAACCGTTCGCCGGCGCCTGCGGGTGCGCGGGACCGTGCAGGGGGTGGGCTTCCGGCCCTACGTCTACAAGCTGGCGACCGAGCTTGGCCTCACCGGCTACGTCCTCAACGATCCCGGCGGGGTAGTGATCGAGGTCGAGGGGGCCGAGGAGGTAGCGACCGGGTTCGCCGCCCGCCTCACCGCGTCACCGCCCCCCCTGTCCTTGGTGACAGGAGTCGAGTTGGAGTCCGTTCCTCCGCAGGGGAGCTCGGTCTTCGAGATCCGTGCCAGCAGAGCCGCCGGAGAGATCACGGCCCCCATCTCGGCCGATGCCGCCACGTGCGCCGCGTGCGTGGACGAGATCTTCGACCCCACCCAGCGACGCTTTCGCTATGCCTTCACCAATTGCACGAACTGTGGCCCCCGTTTCACGATCGCAACCGCGATCCCGTACGACCGCGCCAACACCACCATGAGTGGCTTTGCCATGTGCGAAGAGTGCAGAGCCGAGTACGAAGACCCGTCCGACCGGCGCTTCCACGCTCAGCCGGTCGCGTGCCCACGCTGCGGTCCGACCCTTCACCTCGTCGATGCCGGCGGCACCGAGATCACGGGCGACCCGATCACGAGCGCAGCCGCACTCCTCGAGGAAGGGGGGATCGTCGCGGTCAAGGGCTTAGGTGGCTATCACCTCGCATGCAACGCCCTAAGCGACGGCGCAGTGACCGAGCTCCGGCGCCGGAAGGCGCGTGAGGAAAAGCCTCTTGCCGTCATGGCCCCCGATCTCGACTGCATCCGCGAGCTCGTCGAGCTCACCACTGCCGCTGAGAAGCTGCTGACCTCGCCCCAAGCCCCCATCGTTCTGGCGCCGAAGCGCAACCACGACCTCAGCGTGGCCGAAGCGGTGGCGCCCGCCAACCGCTACCTTGGCGTGATGCTTCCCTACACCCCGGTGCATCACCTCCTCCTGGCCGAGCTGGGCGGGACGATCGTCCTTACCTCCGGCAACATCTCGGAAGAGCCGATGGCATACCGCGATGCCGACGCGCGCACGAGGCTGAAAGGGATCGCCGACGCGTTCCTCGGTCACGACCGCCCCATCAGGATGCGCTGCGATGACTCGGTGCTCCGGCTGGACCATCGACGCTCGTGGCCGATCCGCCGGGCCCGCGGCTATGCCCCCTCGCCACTGGCGGTGGCCCAGGAGTTCCGTTGCCCTGTTCTTGGAGCCGGGCCCGAGCTGAAGCACACGTTCTGCCTCGGGATCGACAAGCGAGCGATCATCTCTCACCACATCGGAGACCTGGAGAACTTCGAGACGATGGAAGCTTTCACCGACGCGGTCGAGCATTTCACCAGGATCTTTTCCGTGGAGCCCGAAGTCGTGGCCCACGACCTTCATCCCGAGTACCTCGCTACCAAGTGGGCGCTCGGTCTCGACGTCGCCGACAAGGTCGGCGTGCAACATCACCACGCTCACATCGCATCGTGTCTCGCCGACAACATGCTGTCCGGGCCGGTCATCGGCGTGGCGATGGACGGCACCGGATTCGGCGATGACGGGACCATCTGGGGATGTGAAGTCATGACGTGCGACACGCGGTCCTACGACAGGCTGTTCCACCTTCGCTACGTGCCCCTTCCGGGGGCCGCGGCGGCGATCAGGGAGCCGTGGCGTATGGGCGCGGTCTACCTCGACGCCGCCTTCGGCGACCACGCCCCCGAGCTGAACCTTCCCTTCGTCCGCAGCACCCGGGATCGCTGGGCCCCCATCCTGCAGATGGTCCGGCGGGCGATCAACTCCCCGCCGGCATCGAGCACAGGACGCCTCTTCGATGCGGCGGCCGCTCTGTGCGGGCTGCGAGAGACGGTTTCCTACGAGGGCCAGGCGGCTATCGAGCTGGAGCAGGTCGCCGACGTGGCGGTGACAGCAAGCTATGACTGCAGCGTGCAGGGAGACGCCATCGACGGTGTCGAGCTGGTGGCCGCGCTGGCGGAGGATCTGGCCCGCGGGCGCCCCGTCCCCCACGCCGCCGCCATGTTCCACAACGGTCTGGCCGACGCCATCTCGCGCGCTTGTGCCGCGGCGCGCGATGCCGCTGGGCTGAGCTCGGTCGCGTTGTCGGGGGGAAGCTTCCAGAACATGTTGCTGCTTCGTCGTGTGTCGAGCCGGCTCTCCGACGCGGGGTTCGACGTTCTCGTTCATCGCCGCGTGCCGCCGAACGACGGGGGTATCTCGTTGGGTCAGGTAGTCGTTGCTAACGCCAAAATGGGGCGCGAGTAGCACGCGACCTGGCCTTCGCTTGGCTCGTTGCGGATCGATCCTGCGAGTAGTAGCCTCCCTCGAATCAGCCAGTCGAGAGGGTCCCGAGTGGTAGGAAGCACCACTGCCAGCATGCTGCGCATGCGCGCGATCCCGCCGCAGCAGGCTCGCAGCGACTGCACTCGGCCGGTCACCACTTCCACTGACTTTCTTGTTCGCGATTCATGGTTGCAGCACCTGGCAAGACCGATGGCTCTACGGGACGAGGGCGCTTAAGGGCGCTCTCCAGGCGTCCGAAAGGAGGCGGTCGGGAATATGGCGATGACGGCGGAGGACACCAAAACCGCGGACCAAGAGGAAGAAGCGCCGGTCCACATCCTGTGGATCAATGCAGGGCTCAGCTGTGACGGAGACTCGGTTGCGCTGACCTCGGCGACCCAGCCGAGCATCGAGGAGATAGTCCTCGGCGCCTTGCCCGGCCTCCCCAAGATCGCGGTGCATTGGCCCTTGATCGACTTCGAGTGCGGCCCGATGCAGGGAGCCGACACGTTCATCGAATGGTTCTACAAGGCCGACCGCGGCGAGCTCGAGCCTTTCGTTCTCGTGATCGAGGGTTCGATCCCTAACGAAGCCATCAAGAAAGAGGGCTACTGGTGCGGGTTCGGGAACAATCCCGACACCGGCCAACCCATGACCACCAGCGAGTGGTTGGACCGGCTGGCGCCCAAGGCTCTCGCCATCGTTGCGGCCGGCACCTGCGCCACTTACGGCGGCATCCACGCGATGGCGGGCAATCCGACGGGCGCGATGGGCGTGCCCGACTACCTCGGATGGAACTGGAAGTCCAAGGCGGGGATCCCCATCGTCTGCATACCGGGTTGCCCGACACACCCGGACAACTTCTCCGAGACGCTCCTCTACCTGCTCTACCAGGCGGCCGGCCAGGCCCCCATGATCCCGCTGGACGAGGCGTTGCGCCCCACCTGGCTGTTCGGCCAGACGGTGCACGAGGGCTGCGACCGGGCCGGCTACTACGAGCAGGGGGACTTCGCGGTCGAATACGGGTCTCCCAAGTGCATCGTGAAACTGGGTTGCTGGGGGCCGGTCGTGAAGTGCAACGTGCCGAAGCGCGGCTGGATCAACGGCATCGGCGGATGTCCCAATGTGGGCGGCATCTGCATCGCCTGCACGATGCCCGGGTTCCCCGACAAGTTCATGCCGTTCATGGACGAGCCTCCGGGCAGCACGATCTCGGCCGCGGCCAGCGGGGCTTACGGAAGGGTCATCCGCAGGCTGCGGACGGTCACTGCGAAGACGATGGACAAAGAGCCGAAGTGGAGGGTGCGAGGTCGCGAGCTCAAGACCGGATACCGGCCCCCATGGTGAGGCAGCACGAGGCAAGCGGACCCCCGAGCTCACGGCCGGATTGGAGGCTTGAATGGCTATAGCGGAAAAGAAAGCACCCACCAAGGCGGCGCCCACGAAAGCCAAGACCGGCAAGAGCGGGGGCCCCGGCGTAGTCGAGATGGCATGGGATCCGATCACCAGGATCGTCGGCAGCCTCGGCATCTATACGAAGATCGACTTCGATCAGAAGAAGGTCGTGGAGTGCTACAGCACGTCGTCGGTCTTCCGCGGCTACAGCATCTTCATGAAGGGCAAGGACCCGCGCGACGCGCACTTCATCACCAGCCGCATCTGTGGGATCTGCGGCGACAACCACGCCACGTGCTCGGTCTACAACCAGAACATGGCTTACGGAGCCCGGCCCCCGCACCTGGGAGAGTGGATCATCAACCTCGGTGAAGCCGCCGAGTACATGTTCGACCACAACATCTTTCAGGAGAACCTGGTGGGCGTTGACTACTGCGAGAAGATGGTCGCAGAGACGAACCCCGGCGTCTTAGAGAAGGCCAACAAGACCGAGGCTCCTCACGCCGCCGATCACGGCTATCGCACGATCGGCGACATCATGCGCTCCCTGAACCCTCTCGAGGGCGAGTTCTATCGCGAGGCTTTGCAGGTGAGCCGTAGCACGCGCGAGATGTTCTGCCTGATGGAAGGCCGTCACGTTCACCCTTCGACGTTGTATCCGGGTGGCGTGGGAACGGTGCCAACGATCCAGCTGTTCACCGACTACCTCACTCGCTTGATGCGCTACGTGGAGTTCATGAAGCGAGTCGTTCCCATGCACGACGACCTCTTCGACTTCTTCTACGAAGCGCTTCCGGGTTACGAGAAGGTCGGACAGCGCCGCGTGCTCCTTGGTTGCTGGGGAAGCCTGAACGATCCCGAGCACTGCGACTTCAAGTACAAGAACATGACGAACTGGGGTCGCAAGATGTTTGTGACGCCCGGTGTCGTTGTCGACGGCAAGCTGGTGACCACGGATCTCGTAGACATCAACCTCGGGATCCGCATCCTGCTCGGCAGCTCCTACTATGAGGACTGGGTGGGACGAGAGGTCTTCGTCAAGAAGGACGAGCTTGGCAACCCGGTCGACGTCCGCCATCCGTGGAACCAGCACACGATCCCTCATCCTCGGAAGCGCGATTTCAACGACAAGTACAGCTGGGTGATGTCGCCTCGATGGCATGACGGGACCGACGACCTAGCCCTGGACACCGGCGGCGGGCCGATCGCGCGACTGTGGGCGACCGCGCTCGCGGGCCTGGTCGACATCGGCTATATCAAAGCGACCGGCAGCAGTGTGCAGATCAACCTTCCCCGGACTGCAACCAAGCCCGAGAAGAGCTTCGAGTGGAAGATCCCACAGTGGAGCAACGCGCTCGAGCGCAACCGGGCTCGCACGTATTTTCAGGCTTACGCTGCGGCCGCGGCGCTGCACTTTATCGACAAGGCTCTGGCCGAGATCCGCGCCGGCCACACCAAGACGTGGGAGCCGTTCAAGGTGCCCGACGAGGCCTTCAGCTGTGGATTCACCGAGGCCGTTCGGGGTGTGCTTTCCCACCACATGGTCATCCGCGACGGCAAGATCGCCAACTACCATCCGTATCCGCCCACGCCGTGGAACGGAAGCGTGCGTGATTCCAATGGGACACCGGGGCCGTACGAAGACGCGGTCCAGAACACGCCGATCTTCGAGGAGAACCCGCCCGACAACTTCAAGGGCATCGACATCATGCGGGCGGTTCGCAGCTTCGATCCCTGCTTGCCCTGCGGGGTGCACATGTACATGGGCAACGGCAAGGTTCTAAAGAAGGTCCACTCGCCCACGATGGTGCCGCTGGCGCATTAGGGGAGGGGACGCGGTTGACGCGGCTCCGGGCCCGGGGGGGTCCGGAGCCGCGCTATCTAGGAAGGCAGTTATGGCCGACAAGTTGACACAGGTCGGAGAGCGCATCGAGGTCGTGCTCGACGAGCTGTCGTCAACCGGCGACCCGTCGGTGGCGGAGAGGGCTGAAGAGCTCGTCAGCCTTCTGGTCGAGCTTTACGGCGGCGGTCTCGAGCGCATCCTCCAGACGATCGCCGACGACGGTGACGCGGGGGAAGCCATCCTGCGCCGGCTCACGCAGGACGAACTCGTCGAGGCGCTGTTGATCGTGCACGGCCTCCACCCTGTGGCTCTTGACCAACGCATCCACGACGCCCTGGAGAGCGTGCGCCCCTATCTAGGCTCGCACTCCGGCGGCGTCGAGAACCTTGGCGTGGACGATGACGGCGTCCTGCATCTCCGGCTGGAGGGCAACTGCGAGGGATGCCCATCGTCCAGGGTCACGGTGCAATCCGCGATCGAAGATGCGGTGCGCAGGGCCGCGCCGGAGATCGCTGCGATCGATGTGGCCGGTGTCGTTGAGGAAGAGCCCCGGGCCGGCAACCTCCTCCAGATCGGAGGCCTCGGTACGGGGGCCGGCTCGCCGGCGCCGTCGCGCGACGAATGGGCATCGGTGGACCGGCCGGAGATGGGGGCCGGGCAGCTACACGCGCTGGAGGTCGATGGTCTTTCGGTCCTGATCTGCAGCCTCGAAGACAATCTCTACGCCTACCGGAACAAGTGCGCCTCGTGCGGATCGGTCCTCGACGAAGCCCGGCTCGATGGCGAACGCCTCACCTGCCCAACCTGTGGCCAGGCTTTCGACGTGCGGCTCGCGGGACGCAGCATCGAGGGTGCGGGTCTGCATCTACAGCCCCTGCCTCTGCTTCAGCAGAACGGCAGCTTGCGTATTGCGATGAGCGCGGTGCCGCGATGAGCTCGCGCGGGACGGAGGGAGCTGCCAGCCCCCTCGACGTGCTGTCCCGTTTCCGAGAGCCGCGGCCGAAGCCCCGGCCGGGTGAGGTCTGCGACATGTGCGCGGAGCCGATCCCCGACGAGCATCCCCACGTGGTGAACATCGAGACTCGAAACCTCATGTGTACGTGCCGGGGGTGCTATCTCCTCTTCACGCACGAGGGGGCGGCCCAGGGAAAGTATCGGATCGTTCCGGAGCGCTATCTGGTGGATCCATCGTTCGAGCTCACCGATGCCGACTGGCAGCGGATGGAGATACCCGTCAAGATCGCGTTCTTCTTCCTCAACTCCTCACTCGAGCGGATCGTTGCGTTCTATCCGAGCCCGGGCGGAGCCACCGAATCCTTGTTGCCTCCGGAAGCGTGGGGCGAGTTCATGGCGGGCAACCAGCTCTTCGGCGCGCTGGCCCCCGATGTCGAAGCGGTCCTTGCGAGAGGCGTCGACGGGCGCTTCGACTGTCTTTTGGTGCCCATCGATGCCGCCTACGAGCTGGTGGGGCTGGTGAGGCTCCACTGGAAGGGATTCGATGGCGGCGAGGAAGCTCACGCCCAGATCGATGCCTTCTTCGAGAGGTTGCGTGCTCGCAGCAAGC
>DATAPE010000009.1:0-8136 GCA_036265345.1 Actinomycetota bacterium | reverse complement strand
GGAGTGGTGGGATTGGTCGAGGCGGACACATCGAAGTTCTCGCTCTCAAGACTGGACGAGACCATTGCGTCGCCGAACATCCACGGCATCGCGGTGTACAGAGATGAGCAACGCGCCCGAACGGTCGCGCAGCGAATAGTCGGCGACTAGGAATACGAGAAGGTGCCCGGTCAGGGGCCGGGCACCGCCCTCTACCAGTCCAGACCCACCGGGGAAGCTCCGTGCTTCTCTGTCATACCAAGACGCTCTGTCAGCGCACGACGCGATAAGTGAGGTGCGTCGCAAACGTTGACTGCAGCACCCTCACATGCTCGAGCGTCAACTCGGTGTCGAAGTTGTCGAACAGGCGCTTACCACCGCCGAGCACGACCGGCGCGATCGAGATCGACAGCTCTTCCACATACCCAACGCTCAGTGCTTGCCGGAGGACGTCCGCCCCACCCATGAAGAACACATCCTGGTCGCCCGCCGCGTCGCGCGCGCGTGCGAGCGCCTCATCGAGGCCGTTGACGAATGTGAATCCTGCCGAATGAGGAGGGGCGTCCTCCGGGCGGTGGGTGAGGATGAAGAACGGCACTCCGAAGGGGTTCTGGCCCCCCCAGTGCCCCGCCGCCTCGTAAGTATTGCGACCGCCAATGATGGCGCCGCAACGGGCGATGCCCTCATCGAGGAACTGCTTGTCCACGCCGGTTGCCTCTCCTGTGGGTTCCGCGTCGTAACTCCAGGGGCCACCAAAGACCCAATAGTGCAACCGCTCACCGCCCTCGCCCAACCCCCGTTCGGGGCCATCGTTGGGACCGGTGACGTATCCGTCCAGCGAGGTCGTGATCCCTGCAGCCACCGTCGTCATCGAGCTTCCTCCTTGGTTGTTCGCGTCATCAATGAGGACCGCAGCGCGACGCCAAACTCATCGGTGCGGCGAAGCGATCCAACAAGTATCGTGAGGGCGCCGTCCACCCTGATCCCAGGGCGGGCGAACAAACCGGAGGAGGAGAGGAAATGGCGTACGGGGTGGTTCATCGATTCGCAGGAGGCACCCAAGACCAATACGAGGCCTCGATAGCAGCCGTGCATCCCAGCCGCGATCAGCTGCCGGAGGGTCAGCAGTTCCATGCCGCAGGACCGTCGGAGGGCGGCTGGTTGATCGTGGCGGTGCACGATTCTCAACAGAGCTGGGAGAAGTTCCGGGACGACATCCTGATGCCCAAGATGCAAGCGGGTATCGAGGGTGGTTTCACGGCCCCGCCCGAGGAGACGACGTTCGAGGTTTACAACCAGCAGACCGGCTAACCACGTCAGCCGGTGAGTCCGTCCGGCTCCCGATAGCCGGATGGCTCATCGACAGGGTGCAATAGTCTCCCCACCCGGTCGAGGAGGAGCGGTGGGGTGGCGAAACCGATAATCCTTTCTGTTGACGACGATCCTGCCGTCTCCCAAGCGATCACTCGGGATCTACGCGGGCAATACGGCTCGGAGTACCAGATCGTCCGAACTACTTCGGGTTCCGACGGGCTCAGGGTTCTAACCGAGTTCGCCCTGCGTGGACGCTCGGTCGCTTTGATCGTGTCCGACCAGCGGATGCCCGGAATGACCGGAGTCGAATTCCTCGAACAGGCTCGAGCTGAGGCTGCCGAGGCCAAGCTAGTTCTTCTAACCGCATACGCCGATACCGACGTGGCGATCAGGGCCATAAACGACATCGACCTCGATCACTATCTTCTCAAGCCTTGGGATCCCCCCGAGGAGCGGTTGTATCCCGTACTCGACGACTTATTGAGCGACTGGCAAGGGGTTCACGTCGACGACTCGGGAGGGCCACGCATCGTTGGTGATCGCTGGTCGGAGCGGAGCCACGGTGTCAAGACCTTCCTGGCCCGCAACCACGTTCCCTACCGGTGGTTAGACCTCGAGCGGGACGACGAGGCCCGCCGGCTCTTCGATCTCGCGAACGCAACCGCGCAGGACCTCCCCTTGGTTCTGATCGACGATGGCGCCACGCTTTGCTCCCCGTCGAATCTCGATCTTGCCAACGCTCTCGGACTCCGCACGAGCGCCCAACAGCCGCTGTACGACCTCTGCATCGTGGGTGGAGGGCCGGCGGGCCTGGCCGCCGCCGTCTACGGCGCGTCGGAGGGACTCCAAACTGTGGTCATCGAACGCGAAGCGCCCGGTGGGCAGGCCGGACAGAGCGCGTCCATCGAGAACTACCTTGGTTTCCCGAAAGGCCTCACCGGCGACGACCTGACGCACCGAGCGGTCGCGCAGGCGCGGCGATTCGGAGCCGAGATGATTTTGGCACGGGACGTCGTTGGATTCGAGGTGCGCGAGCCGGTCCGTGCGGTTCGCTTCGCCGACGGCGCCGAACTTGAAGCGCGGGCGATGGTGGTTGCGACAGGGGTTTCGTATCGGATGGCCGAAGCGCCGGGCCTCACCGAGCTCACCGGTCGCGGCGTTTACTACGGCAGCACGCCTAACGAAGCGCGGCTGTGTGAGGGGGAGGATGTCTACATCGTGGGGGCTGCTAACTCTGCGGGTCAGGCAGCCCTAAATCTGGCCCGCTATGCCCGCCGCGTTGTCATGCTCGTCCGTTCTGACTCGTTGGAGAGGACAATGTCGCGGTATCTCGTCGAGCGTATCCGCGCCTCTGAGAAGATCGAAGTGCGGCTTCGGGCCGAGATCGTCGCTGGTCACGGCGACGGCCACCTCCAAGCGATCACGATCGCCGATCGAGCGGCAGGCACAGAGGACGAACGACCGACCAACTGGGTCTTCGTTTATATCGGCGCGTCGCCGCGCACGGACTGGCTCGGCAAAGACGTTGCCCGCGACGACAAAGGAGCGATCATCACCGGCCAGGACCTCCTCGATCGCCAGGAGGGTCCCCGATGGCCGCTTGCGCGAGCACCGTTCGCGCTGGAGACCAGCGTGCCCGGTGTCTTTGCGGCGGGAGATGTGCGACAGGACTCGATGAAGCGCGTGGCATCGGCGGTGGGAGAAGGAGCCATGTCCGTTTACCTCGTGCACCGATACCTGGCCACGATCTGATGCAGCTCGACGACCTACGCGGGCTATTCATTTTCGAGGGACTCAGCGACGATCAGCTGCTCCAAGTGATCGAGATCGGCAAGATCCTGTCGTTCAACGATGGGGACGTCCTCTTTCGCGAGGGCGAGTCCGCCGATTTCTGGTGGGTGTTGCTTGAAGGACGGATCGAACTGATCCGCCGCTCGGGACACGAGGAATCGGTGCAGGGCGAGATGGATCAGCCGGGGGTTTGGTCGGGCGGCTTCCGGGCGTGGACTGAATCCGCCGGCTATCTAGCAACCGGTCGCGCCGCGGGTTACGGGCGTGTGCTCCAGGTGCCCGCCGAAGCGCTGGGCAAGCTCGTCAGGGAGTGGTTTCCGTTCGGGGTTCACCTGATCACCGGCTTCTTTCAAACCGTCCGCCGGATGGAAGCACTGTCGCGCCAGCGCGAGGCGCTGGTTGCCCTGGGCACCCTGGCTGCCGGCCTGGCCCACGAGCTCAACAACCCTGCGTCGGCCGCGACACGTGCGGTAGACACGCTGCAGTCCACCTTCGACGGGTTGCTGGAGTCGCTGGTGCATCTCGCGGAGGCGGCCATATCGCCTGAACAGCTGATCGCGATCGAAGCCCTCCGTCGTGAGGTCGATGCCTCGTCGACGAACGTCGACCCGCTTTCGGTTGCAGATCGCGAGGAGGCGCTCATCGAGTGGCTCGACGAGCACGATGTAGCAGACTCATGGCGGATCGCGCCGGCGCTCGGGTTGGCGGGAGCCGATATCGCATGGTGCGAGCGAGTCGCCGAGGTGCTGGATGCGCCCGCGCTGGGACCCGGCCTCGAGTGGATGGCGAGCACGCTGTCTGCTACTGCCCTGCTGGTCGAGGTCAAGGAATCGACGAGGAGGGTCTCAGATCTCGTTGCGACGGTGAAGTCCTACTCTCAGCTCGACAGGGCGTCGATCCAGTCGATCGATGTTACGGAAGGCATCGACAGCACACTGGTGATACTCGGAGAAAAGCTGGGTGACGGCATCGATCTGGTTCGCGACTACGCCCCTGATCTGCCCCGCATCGAAGCCATCCCCGGCGAGCTCAATCAGGTATGGACGAATCTCATCGATAACGCGATCGACGCGATGGAGGGCCGCGGCACGCTTCGCGTATCAACACACCCGGACGACGGGCACATCCTTGTCGAAGTCGCCGACACGGGCACGGGGATTCCGCCGGAAGTGCAGGCTCGCGCCTTCGAGCCGTTCTTTACAACCAAGGAAGTGGGCAAAGGCACCGGTCTGGGGCTCGACATCTCGCGGCGGATCGTGGTGGAACGTCATCATGGCGAGATCGAGATCGCGTCGCAGCCCGGCGAGACGGTTGTGACCGTAAGGCTTCCCAGAGCTCGCTCCTAGCAGACAAAGCTTGCGGCATCAGCGCGGCCTTCGAGCGCAGTCGCCGACCGGGGCCCGCCGCTATAGTGCCGTGATGCCCATCCCAGCAGAGGTTACGTTGCACCACCTCGCTCTTACCGTGACCGATATCGACTCCAGCCTGGGCTGGTATCAGGACACCTTCGGCTTATCCCAGATCATGGAGGCGCCGCACGAGGGTGGTACGGGTATCGGCCTCAGCAACGAGGAGCGGACGCTGATGATCGTTCTTCACCGTCATGACGTCAACGAAGGGGAACGGTTCTCGGAGAGACGGACGGGCTTGGACCATGCAGGTTTCATCGTGGCGAGCCGCGCCGATCTCGAGCGATGGCAGGATCACCTTGAAGCTCACGGAGTCACGCGATCCGACCAGGCGGACCGGCCGCTTACACAGTCCCCTATAGCCGACACGCCCTATGGATCCGTCCTTGTCTTCCGCGATCCGGACAACATCCAGCTCGAGTTCTTCGCTCCGCCGGTGGAGGGTTAACTCAGGTCACTCAGGTACTGGCTGATCAGCAGTATCGACGCCGCTCCTTCTCCTACCGCCCCGGCCACCCGCTTGATCGACCCGTGGCGCACGTCACCAGCAGCGAACACTCCGGGCAAGCTGGTCTCCAGAAGGAGGGGAGCTCGCGACAGTGGCCACCTGCCGTTCGGACCCTGGTGGGCCAGGACGTCGGCTCCGGTGAGCACGAAGCCGCGCCCGTCTCTCGCCACAACCGGCTCCAGCCACTCGGTGTGCGGTTGGGCTCCGATCATCACGAAGAGTGCCTCGCTTTCGATCTCTTGGGAGGTAGAAGTGGAGCCGTCCAGGATTGTCAGGGCGCTGAGGCTCTGCTCCCCGGACGCTTGGGTCACTGCGCTGTTGAGAAGGACCCGTATCCGTTCGTTGTGTTCGATCTCTTGGACCAGGTAAGCAGACATCGCTTTAGAGAGGGAGCCACCACGCACAACCAGACTAACGCGCGCTCCGACCTGAGACAGGAAGATCGCCAATTGGCCGGCCGAATTGCCTCCGCCCACGACGCATGCGTTGATCGCACCCAAGGCCCGAGCTTCCGAGATTCCGGCTCCGTAGAACACGCCGTTGCCGACCAGGCGGTCAACCCCGGGCGCCTCGAGCTGCCGATACGAGACGCCGGTGGCGATGACAACCGTGTGGCTGCGCACCTCCCGCCCATCGCTCAGCACCACGATGTTCTCGTTGTCGCTCCTGCGCACGCTTGCGACCGGGTCCGTGAAGGCCAAATGAACCCCGAACTGTTGGGCCTGCCGTGACGCCCTTTCCGCAAGATCGCGTCCGCTGATACCCCAGGGAAAACCCAGGTAGTTGCGGATCATGGCGCTCGTCCCCGCCTGTCCGCCGACCGCCATCGTTTCCAGAGTCAGCACGCGCAGACCCTCGGCCGCCGCGTAGACCGACGCTGCCAGCCCTGCCGGACCCGCTCCCACGATCGCGACGTCGAACAAGGAATCCTCGGCAGGGACATCTCGGGCCCCCATCGCGCGCGCGATCTTCTTGTCCGACAGGTCGCGAAGGACCCGCCCGTCGTAGAGAACCGCGGCGGGAAGGTCCCTTTGCTGCAAGCCGTGCTCCCGCATCAAAGCCATCGCCTCGGGTGAGCCCGGCGCGTAGGCACCGCTGGCGACGTTGTTGAGCTCCATGATGCGGGTCAGCGAACGGATGGGTTCCGATCTCGCGTCGCCGATCAGCTTGATCTTCTCCAACCGGGGCAGGTGCGCGCTGGCCCACACGCGCAGCGCCTCCCCGGTGACCGGGTAGAGCTCTTCCTCGGGAGATGCCCATGGCTTGCCGAAGTAGTAGTCGATGTGGTTCAGGGTCAGTGCCTTGATGATGGGAGCCTCGGCGGTGAGGTCGCCCACGTCGATCATCAACACTCTCATCGCTCCGGGGTGGTGATCGCGGGACTGAGTCAGTAGTTCGATCCCCGTCATGTCGGACATCCACTGGTAGGCGATGACAAGAGCGATGATCTGGCCGGCCTCCGGCAACCGTTCTTGCACCCGCACGGCTTCCAGCGGCGAGTCCGTGGCGACCACCTCGTAGTCGGCTCCGTACCGCCTCGTCATGTCCCGCTGGAGGTGGTCCAACGCGCTCGCGTCGGTATCGCAGAGCAGGATCGCTGGATTCACGGGCTTCCGGGGGACACGGGGAAAAAAGTCACCACCACCCGAACACGGTACCCGCCGAGCCTCAGGGGGCCAGGGTGATCAGCGGCGGTTTGCTCGCCTTGTGACAGGGGTGGTGGGAGGATGCCGAAATGCGCCCTTCGAGCGGAGGACAGCTCATATGAGTGGTTTCGATCCCGGCCCCCCTTCGGCGTACGCAACGCTCTTCGCGGGGGCTCCCGATTACACCCCCTTCAAGGAGCACTTCTGGTTCGATTGGGGTCCAATCTTTTATCGCGGCAGGCTCGACGGATCTGCTCGACTGTTGTGCATCGCCTCTGATCCGGGACCCACGGAACGGGTTGCAGGCCGGACGCTGGTAGGGGATGCCGGCCAGCGGGTGCAGGGATTCCTCAGCAAGCTCGGGCTCACCCGCTCTTACCTGTGCCTGAATGCATTCATCTATGCGATGTATCCCAGCCATAGCTCGTCGGCGCCGACCGTGCTGAAGGACTCCGACCAACTGACATGGCGAAACAAGCTTTACGACAAGGCGAATGGATCCCAGGTTCAGGCCATCGTTGCCTTCGGCGCCAATGCGCAGGCGGCGGTCGATCTGTGGCCGAACGCAACGTCCCGGCCGCTGATCAAGGTCCCGCACCCGAGTAGCCACTACACAGCCTCTCTCCTCGACGGATGGCGCGCGGCCATCGACCAACTCCGAGCCATCGTCACTCCGGACGCCGATGGCGATCCCACTGGAGCTAACTACGGGACGAGCTTTACCGAAGCTGATTACGCGCCGATCCCCAAAAGCGACCTTCCCTTCGGGGTGCCGGATTGGTTCGGCGACGATTCTTGGGGTCGGACCGGCTCTCCGAGACACTCCAACTGCGTTAGCCGTCCGGTTCCCGACGACCATCACACGCTCATCTGGATCGCCCCGGACAGCGGGACCTCCTGATGACTGCCCCGAACGCGTCCTATGTCCTGCATGGGCGGGTCGTCACCATGGACGCCACTGCGCAGGTCATCGACGAGGGTGCGATCTATGTCCAGGATGGAACCATCGTCCAGGTCTCCCCGGCCAAAAGCCCTCCGCCCGACGGCTTCGCCGACGCTCCGCTGGTTGCAACCGGCGGGACGATCTATCCAGGGCTGATCGAGCTCCACAACCATCTCAGCTACGACGCGCTTCCACTGTGGTCCGTGCCCCAGCAGTACACCGACCGGGACCAGTGGGGAAGCGGCGGTTCCAATGCCAAGGTCTATCGCCAGCTCGTTAGCGGGCCGATGACGGTTCTCGGCAGATCCGCGGATCTTTCCGCTGCCGTCGCCCGCTACGTCGAGTGCAAGGCGCTGGCCGGGGGAGTCACCACCTCGCAAGGCATCGCACTGTTCAGCAATGCTGGGATTCCCCGCTACTACAAGGGCGCGGTTCGCAATGTCGAACAGACCCTCGACCCCAATCTTCCCGGCGCGCACGACAGGATCGGCGACGTCGATGCCACTGATGCCCAGTTGTTCTTGGATGCACTCGAGCGCTATCACC
>DATAPE010000008.1:0-4230 GCA_036265345.1 Actinomycetota bacterium | reverse complement strand
CAGCTTCTGACGACGGCGCCGATGATTGAGTGAGTTCATCGATTAGGGAGTTCATATGCAGAATGCTGCGGATCTCGAACGGATCAAGTACCAGATCGTGTGGGGTGTCGCAGCTTTCTTCGTGGTAGTGGCCTTCGGGGTGGGCCTCGTCTCCATGGCGGCCTTCGATCACAGACCAAGTGCGCTCGCACAACCTGCTGCGCACAATCAACCTGTAGCTGCCCAGCCTGCAGCTCTCGGCACCCTTGTTACGTCTTCTGTGGCCGACTTCTCGATCAAGCTCGATCGCTCCACCGTCCCTGCAGGAAAGGTGACTTTCAGGGTAGCCAACCAGGGTCCTTCATTTCATGAGTTCGTGATCCTGAAAACCGATCACCCCGCGGGCAACCTGCCGATCATCAAGCAAGAGGGTTACATGCGAGCCGCTGAAGATGCCAAGGGTGACGTCAACGTTGCCGAGCTCGGAGGCATCAAAGTAGGGGCGAGCAAGGACCTGACCACGACTCTCAAGCCCGGCCATTATGTGATTGTCTGCAACCTCCCGATGCACTACAAGATGGGGATGTGGACGGCGCTGACCGTCAAGTAGCGGGAGAATCACTGGCATGCCGAAGCGCCATGCGAGTCTGATCCCCCTGACCCACGATCATCACCACGCGCTGGCGCAGGCTCGTCGCTTACGGATCGCGGCCGGCGGGGATGGCGCCGATCTGCTGGCGCGAGCGACTGACTTCTTCCGTTTCTTCCATGACGAGACCCTCGAGCATTTCAGGGCGGAGGAAGAGATCGTGTTCCCCCTCGGTATAGGAGACGATCGCGCCGAGCCGCTGCTTGCGAGGGTGATGCTGGAGCATCTGCAGCTCCACGCTCTGGTTTTCTCCCTGGGAGAAGAGATCGCCGAAGGCAAGATCTCTCCAGAACTCGCAATCCCCGTTGCGGACGCGCTCGATGCCCATATCCGCTTTGAGGAGGGCGAGGTCTTTCCATTACTGGAAGAGATAGTTCCCCAGGACCGCCTCGACGCCATCGCGCTCCCACCCAGGGACCGGGCCGAACCGCCTTCCTCTTAGCCATGGTGATTCGGAGGCTTTACCAGGCGTAGGCCTCCGGCGCGGGGCCCTGTCCGGGGAAGATCTCGTCCAGCTTGTCCATCGCATCCTTCTCGATCCGGATCTCGGGAGCCCGAAGCGAGCCTTGTAGCTGCTCGAGCGTGCGTGGTCCGATGATCGGCGCCGTCACAACCGGATTGGCCAGGAGCCATGCCAGAGCTACGTCCGCAGGGCGTTCGCCGATGTCCGCGCACAACTTCTCCCATGCCTCGAGTTGTGGACGCTTCTCCTCCACGCGCCGGCGGAACCCTTCGCTGGCGCGCCGGCCCTCGGCGGCCTTCTCCAACGCGCCTCCCAGCAGTCCGCCGCCGAGTGGGCTCCACGGTATGACGCCCATCCCGTAGGCCTCGCACGCGGGCAGGACCTCGAGCTCTGACATCCGGGCATCGAGGTGATAAAGGCATTGCTCCGAAGAGATCCCGAACAACCCCCGTTGCTTGGCGACCTCGTTGCCCTTTGCGATAGCCCAGCCGGGGAAGTTGCTTGTGCCGACGTAGAGGATCTTGCCGTCACGCACGAGCTTGTCCATCGCCTGCCAGATCTCTTCCCATGAGGTGTCGCGATCGATGTGGTGCATCTGGTAGATGTCGATGTGATCGGTTTGAAGGCGCCGAAGACTGTCGTCGCACGCCTGCCTGATGTGAAGGGCCGAGAGGCGTCCAAAGTTCGGCCAGTCGCCGGTTCCGCCAAACACCTTCGTTGCCAGCACGACCTTCTCGCGACGGCCGCCGCCTTTTGCGAACCACCGGCCGATGATCTGCTCGCTGATGCCTTCGCCAGGTGCCCCACCGCCGTAGCCGTTGGCCGTATCGAAGAAGTTGATGCCGTCGTCGAGGGCCTTGTCCATGATCGTGTGGCTTGTGGCCTCATCCGCTTGCGATCCCCAGTTCATGGTGCCGAGACACAAGGGACTTACCTTTACGCCGAGCCGGCCGAGCGTTCGATACTCCATCTGAAGTCTCCTTAGATCTGGGTGCATGGAACCTCCGTCGAGGTTGCATTATCGAGCACGCGGAAGGCTCTTCGTTCGGTCGCTATCCTCGCCGTCGTGCCAGAACGGCTGCTCATCGTGGGCGAGTCACTCGTCGAGTTCGTCAGGCCCGAACGCGGGCTCGGCCTGGGTGAGCCGGGGCCGTTCCTGGGTCCCTGGCCCAGCGGGGCTCCCGCCATCTGCGCGGACGCTGCCGCTCTTGCTGGAGGCGAGGTTGCCCTCGTGTCGACAGTTGGTGCGGACCCGTTCGGCCGGCTGCTCCTCGAACGCCTGATCACCGACGGGGTGGACGTGTCGGATGTCCGGGTGCTCGACGATGCCGTGACGGGAACCGCCTTCGTGGCGTATGACCTGGATGGTTCGAGGTCGTTCGTCTTTCACGTGGCCGACGCGGCACCAGGTGCGATCACCGTCGCACATCTCGGTTCTGCTCCGGAGCGCGCCGACTGGATCCACGTCTCCGGAGCCTCCCTGGCATTGTCGCCCGCGATGGCGGCAGCGATCATGGCGGCGGTCGAGCGAGTAGTGGCCCACGGCGGCCGCGTTAGCTTCGACCCGAACCTGCGTACAGGATCGTCAGGCGTATCCGATCTGCCCGAGGCGACGGCCCGGCTGCTTGAAGTCGCCGCTCTGGTGCTACCTGCTGAAGGAGAGCTTGAGGCCCTCGGGGTGGATCCGGATGCGCTGGCGGCACGAGGAACCGTCGTGTGCATAACCGCGGGAGCTGAGGGCGCGCGCTTGTATGGAACGGGCGGCGTTACCGGCGTTCCCGGACTCCCCGTTACCGAGGTCGACCCGACGGGGGCCGGTGATACTTTCGCCGGAGTGTTCCTGGCCACCTTCCTCCGCACGGGCGACGCATACTGGGCGGCGATCGCCGGGAACCGTGCGGGGGCGGCCCATGTAGCTGCGATGGGTCCGATGGAAAGAATCCCAACGTGGAAGCCGGACCGGGGGTGACCGGCCGGAACATCCGCCGGGTCCGCATCCCCCGCGCCGGGATCGTGGATGTGGTCTCTGTGCCGGCCCCGGTCCCGGGTCGCCAGGATGCGCTCGTTCGCACCAGGGCGGTCGGGATATGCGGCTCGGATCTGCACGCTCTGACGGGCAGCCATCCGTTCATCTCCCTGCCATGCTTCCCGGGTCACGAGGTCGTGGGGACCGTCGAGGCGGTGGGATCGGATGTGATCGACGTGACGGCGGGTGACCGGGTCCTGGCCGAAGCCAACCTCGTGTGCGGGCACTGTGTTTACTGCCGGTCGCAGCGCTACAACCTGTGCAGCGAGCTGAAGGTGCTTGGCTGTCAGACCGAAGGCGCGATGGCCGATCTCTTCACGATCCCGGCTGACAGACTCCACCGCGCGCCCGAAGCGCTCGATGATTCCCAGGCCGCCCTGGTGGAGCCTTTGTCGACCGCGACGCACGCGGTACGGATGGCGGGTGACCTGAGCGGCGGCACGGTGGCCATTCTCGGGGGAGGGACCGTCGGACTCCTATGCCTGATAGCAGCCCTGGACGCCGGAGCCGAAACCGTCGCCGTCACCGATCTGCAGGCTTCTAAGCGCTCGCTGGCCATCAGGCTGGGAGCGGCGGGAGCGATCGACGGAGGTTCACCCGACGCGGTCGACGAGGTGAAAGAAGCACTGGAGAGCCGCCCCGATGTCACGTTCGATTGCGTGGCGACCCAGGCGTCTGTGACCCAAGCCGTGGCGCTCGCCCTGAAAGGCGGCACGGTGATGGTAGTGGGCGTGCCGACCGCCGACGTTGTCATCCCCTTGCCACTCGTGCAGGATCGTGAGATCCGGATCCAGGGCTCGGCGATGTATGTGCGAGAGGACGTGGTTCGGGCGATCGACCTGATGGTGCGCGGTGTGGTTCCCAGCGACCGGATAGTCACGTTGACTCTTCCCATGGAGCGCGCCGCCGAAGCCTTCGCCGAGGCGCGTAGCGGTGAGCACGTGAAGGTTCACCTTCGTGCCGGCGCCTGAACGCGTGCCGCGGTCGATGCGCGCGGCCGCGTTCGCGGGCGGGGGACGGGTGGAGATCCGGGAGGTCCCGGCCCCCGAACCGGATCGGGGTGAGGTCCTGATCGAGGTGCGGGCGTGTGCGCTGTGCGGCACCGATCGCTCC
>DATAPE010000007.1:0-10540 GCA_036265345.1 Actinomycetota bacterium | reverse complement strand
CCACGCCGAAGGTGTTCTTTATCGCCAGAGTCTCGATCCGGTCGTTGAACGGAGTGGAAGTCCCGTGCGCGTTGATGTAGTCGATGTCATCGGCAACGACACCGGCATCTTCCATCGCAAGACGCATCGCCGCTTCGGCTCCCAAACCACCCGGGTCGGGCTGGGTTGCGTGGAACGCATCCGCTGTCGCCCCGTACCCAGCAAGGATCGCCAGTATCTCGGCCCCCCGCCGCTCCGCGGATTCCCGAGATTCCAGTACGAGGACACCTGCCCCCTCGCCGAAGACGAACCCATCCCTGCCCGCGTCGAACGGACGGCTTGCATGTTCGGGATCGTCGTTGCGCTTTGACAGCGCCCCCATCCGCGCAAACGCGGCGAGGGCGAGTGGGGTTAGTGCAGCTTCGCTTCCCCCCGCAAGCATGACGTCGGCCATGCCGTTCTGGATAGAACGCATCGCTTCACCGATCGCATGCGCCCCTGTAGCGCACGCAGAGACGGGGGCGAAGTTAGGTCCGTGGAGACCGTGCTTCATGGCAACAGCCGCTGCGGCCGCGTTGGGCATCAGACGCGGAACCATGAAGGGACTTACCCGTCGTGGTCCGCCACCCATGAATGCGGTGTGCTCCCGCTCGATGGTTGCGATACCACCGATCCCGGTACCAACGATCGCACCCGTTCGCTCCGGGTTGAGGGTGTCGGCAAGGCCGGACTCTTCCCATGCACCCGTACCAGCTGCCACCGCCATCTGCGTGAACCGGTCAGTGCGCGCAGCCTCGCGAGGGTCCATCCACTTCAGTGGGTCGAAGTCGGAAACCTCACAGGCGATCCGTACGCCCTGATCCGAGGCATCGAACGCGGTGATCGGTCCTGCCCCCGACCGGCCGGACATGAGACCTTGCCATAGCTCCTCGCTGCCGGTTCCGATCGGAGTGACAACACCGATCCCGGTGACTACTACCTCTGTCACGTGCCCACTTTGAGCTTGCGCTCGATGAGATCGACTGCATCCGAGATGACTCCCAAGCCTTCGAGCTCGGAGTCGGGGATCTCAACGTTGAACTTCTCTTCCAGCGCGAGCGTCAGCTCCACGGTATCGAGCGAGTCCAGATCCAGGTCGTTCAGCAGGTCGGCGTCCATCGTCACCTTGGCCGGATCGATCCCGCGTGCTGCTAGGTGCTCGCGGATGGCCTCGAAGATCTCGTCCCTCTGGTCTGCCACGTGTGCTCCTTTCCTAGGATGTCATCCCGCCATCGACAACAAAAATGCTTCCAGTTATGTATCCCGCCTCGTCCGAGCACAGGAACCGCACCAGCGGCGCTACGTCCTGTGGCTCCCCTGCCCGGTTCAAAGGGACCTGAGAGACTAGCTCGGCGAAGCGCTTCTCGGGTAGCTTGGTGGTCAATTCTGTCGCTATCAGACCTGGAGCCACGGCATTCACGGTGATCCCCTTGCCGGCGATCTCTCGGGCCAGGGTTTGCGTGAGGGCTATGACTCCTGCCTTGGCGGCCGCATAGTTCACCTGGCCGGGACTGGCATGGAGGCCGGCGACGGAAGCCACGTTGACGATGCGGCCCGAACGGGCCTTCAACATCGGTCGCAGAGCACGCCTGCAGCAGGCAAAGGTCCCATACAGATTGGTGGAGATGACCTTGTCCCAGGTCTCGTCGCTCATGGACAGCGCCAGTCCGTCCGCCCGGACCCCGGCGTTGTTCACCAGCACCCCCACCGGACCCAGACGCTCTTCGACCTGGGTGAAGAGGCTGTCGACCTCGGAGCCCACGGCGACATCACCTTGCACGCACATGCCTTCGCCGCCCTGACCCTCGACGGCTTCCAGGGTTTCTTTGGCGTCGTCGGCGCGGCTCAGGTAGTTGATCGCCACGGGGTGCCCGGCGGCCCCGAGGGCTACGGCTATCGATCTTCCTATCCCCCGCCCGGCTCCGGTAACCAACGCGACAGGCTTAGACACCTACCGCCTCCGCGGCTACGACATCGCGCTGTCCCTGCAGACCAGCGTTCCACCGCAACATGCCTGCGCCCCACACGAAGCCCGCGCCGAACGCCGTGAGGATGACGATGTCACCCTCCTCCAGGATGTTCTGTTGCGTGGCTTCAGCGATCGCGATAGGGATCGATGCTGCAGAGGTGTTGCCGTATCGGACGATGTTGGTGAGCACCCGTCCCTCATCGATCCCCAGCTGGGATGCGACCGCTTCCAGGATCCGAGCGTTCGCCTGATGCGCGACCAGCAGCCGGACGTCGTCGAGGCTGATCCCTGCTGCGGCTACGACCTCGCGTACCGAATCGGTCATCCCCTGGATGGCGCGACGGTAGACCTGACGGCCTTCCATCCGAATGAGGCCCGTCTCAGGGGGGATATGGAGGAGATCGATAGCGGTTCCATCGGCGTGAAGCAAGAACGGGCCGATCTGACCGGGACCCTCGATCTTCTCCACGAGAGCTGCTCCCGCACCATCCCCGAAGAGAACGCAACTGCGGGCATCGCTGTAGTCGGTAACCCGGGACAACACGTCGGCCCCGCATATGAGCACGCGGCGAACCGTGCCCGAATCGACGAGTGCAGAGGCGACACTCAGCGCGTACAAGAAGCCCGCGCAACCCGCGCCCACATCAAAGGCTCCGGCGCGACTGGCACCGAGCCCGGCTTGAACGAGAGGTGCCGCACCCGGGAGTGTCTGATCGGCCGTCGCAGTCGCGACGATCACAAGGTCTAGCTCTTCGGGTGCTACTCCGGCGCGCCCGAGAGCATCTAGTCCCGCCAGCGTCGCAAGACTCGAGGTCGTCTCACCATCGCCTGCTATACGGCGGCTTCTGATCCCGGTGCGCTCGTAGATCCATTCCTCAGTAACTCCGACCCTTGCAGCTAGCTCTTCGTTACGCAGCTGTTTCTTGGGCAGGCTGAAGCCCCACGATCTGACGGCTGCCCCCATCTACGAGCTCCAGATCCAGAACAGTGCGTCCCCGCGGTGAACCGGCTGACCCGGTACCGCCAGCACGCCCATCACCCATCCCTGGAACCCCGAGCACACGGGGGTGCGCCGACCACCGGAATGAACCTCGCCGAGCCTGGATCCCTTCTCGACCCACTGACCATCGGCGGTGAATACGTCTGCCGGCAGCGGCACGAATCGCCCGTCACACGGCGCTACCACGAGTCGCTCTCCGAACGGAACGTAGGGAGAGGCGGGCTCGTCGAGGGTCCTGGTATCGGACACCACTTCTTCGACGCTACGCATAGACGGCCGCCCGTGACGTTTCGAGCGCTCTGAAGGTCCGCTTGCACAGACCCGCGACCACCTGACCGGGACCGAAATCCTGGTACTCGCGAACACCCTTGCCCCATAACCATTCGAGCGATCCCCGGAAACGAATACTGCCGGTGAGTTGGTCGAGCAGCAAGCTGCGGATCTCGTCGGTGCTCGTGTAAGGACGCGCGGTGATGTTGGAGATCACCGGAACGGATGGCATCGTGAACTCGCATAGATCGAGAGCTCGGCGGAAAGGCTCGACCGCGGGCACCATCGCCGCGGTGTGGAACGCACCGGCCACATCGAGCAGCACAGACCGTCCGCCCGCGGCCACCACCAGGCCGGCGGCCTTGGTCAGTCCGGCGTCCGAGCCCGACAACACGACCTGGCCGGGTGCATTGTCGTTGGCTACCGAAACACCCGTCTGCTCCGCGATCTCCGAGACGTTGCTAAGGCTGAGCCCCAGCACGGCTGCCATGCCCCCGGGCTCGCGCCGGCTGGCGTCCTGCATGGCCATCCCTCTCGATCTGACCGTCTGCAGGGCGTGGTCGAAGTCCACCGCGCCGGCGGCGGCTAGAGCGGCGTACTCGCCCAGGCTGTGGCCCGCGAAGAACTGGATGTCTGCGGGCTGGGCTGCCTCCCACCCGATCATGCTTGACACGAAGATGGCAGGCTGCGCGAGCCAGGTCGGGAGAGCGGCCGCAGAACCTCGCGCCGCGATCTCGACACGCTTGCGCAGATCCATCTCGAGGATCTCGTTAGCGCGGGTAAGAAGCTTGTGGCGGGGCGAGAGCATGTCGAGGACGATGCTGGGTTGCACACCCTGTCCCGGAAACAGACCTACCTTCATGCTGCACCTCCACCCACGGGCCCGGTGGTGGTCCCCGAAGCAACACAGGGATGACAACTCGAAACCACCGAACTCAATCGGATGACACCAGCCAGAGATACGACGATCTTCACGTGTGTCTTTGCCTCCACTAGATGTGACCTCTTCTTACTGTGCAACACGCCACATGGCTTCCGCTACCCGTTTACGGGAAAACAATTCAACTATTTGGGTGGGTCTCCGAACGGCCGGTCAAGTGTCAGGCGGCGACGCACCGAAAACTGGAACGCGCAGTCAATGTTTGAGTTAGGTCAAAAACTAGAACGCGTAGTCAATTGCGCATGGGATTAGCTCATCGAATCCTCAGGGAGCGCGGCCCGCTCTGGAGGATCGGCGTGGTCGGGCAGGCACGCCATGCGTAGCTAAGCTCGCACAGAATGGAAACGATCACCGCGCCCGAGCGCGTCGAAAGTGATGTTCCGGAGGTCGATGCGGCCCCCGATACGCCGTGGTTGGTGATCGTATGGAACGATCCCATCAATCTCATGTCGTACGTGACGTGGGTGTTCCAGGATCTGTTCGGCTACTCCCGGAGCAAGGCCACCAAGCTCATGCTGCAGGTTCACCATCAGGGCAGAGCCGTCGTCTCCAGCGGGAGCCGGGAGAAGGCCGAGCTCGACTGCTTCCGATTACACGCCCGGGGTCTCTGGGCGACGCTCTCGAAGAGCGACTAGATGGTCGAAGTGGTGCACTCCCGCGGCAAGGATCCCATCCTCATGCTCGATGCCCAGGAGCGAGATCTGATGCATCAGCTGCTGGGCGAGATGAGAACCCTGTTGGAAGCCGACATCCCCAGGGTGGACGAGGTAACGCGGCGTTTGTTCCCGGATGCGTTCGACGACCCCGATGAATCCAACAAGTTTCGAGAGCTGGTGGGCGATGAGCTCCGCAGCGCGAAGCTCGCAGCCGTCGATGCGTTCGACGAACAGCTGGGAGGAGCCGGCTCTAGAGGTATCAGCCTCGAGCCCGAAACAACCCAGGGACTGTTGGCAGTGCTGACCGACCTGCGCCTTGCGATCGGTACCAGACTCGGAGTCACAGAAGAGAAGATGCAGATCGAACCCGATCCCTCAGACCCAGAGGCGCCTGCGATGTCTGTTCTCCACTGGCTCGGTTGGATCCAGGAAAGCGTCCTTGCAGAGATCGATGGCCGAGGGGGTAGATGGAAGTGGAGTTGAGCAAAGGGGATGCGGCACCGGAGTTCGACCTTCAAGATGCGAGCGGCAAAAGGTGGAAGCTGACGGAGCTGCGCGGCCGGCGGGTGATCCTGTACTTCTATCCGGCAGACGACACTCCAGGCTGCACCACTCAAGCGTGCGACTTTCGTGACTCGTTAGGGGATCTGCAGGCGGCCGGCTACCTGGTGCTGGGCGTGAGCCCGCAGGGGGCCGAGTCCCATCAAGCATTCGCGGATAAGTTCGCCCTCAACTTTCCGCTGTTGATGGATGAAGACCATGCGGTTGCCGAGGCGTACGGCGCGTGGGGCGAGAACAAGTACTACAAGAACATCTTCCTCGGCATCAAACGATCCACCTTCGTCATCGACGAACAAGGCAAGATCGAAGAAGCGCAATACGGGGTCAAAGCCAAAGGTCACGTGCAACGGTTAAGAGACGCGCTGGAGGTCTAGCGCGCGTGGCCGTGGCGTGGCGACCCACCAAGGATCAACTTGCAGCTGCGTACGGCAGGACGATCTCCGACATCATCGCCGGCGGATTGCGGGTCCTGTTCGTGGGTATCAATCCTGGGTTGTATTCGGGTGCGGTCGGTCATCACTTCGCTCGTCCCGGCAACCGCTTCTGGCCGGCGTTGCACGGGGCGGGTTTCACGCCACGCGTCATCTCGCCGTTCGAGGAGCAGGAGCTGTTGAGCTACGGCCTCGGAATCACCAACCTCGTCGCGCGCACGACCGCGGCCGCCGCTGAGCTGATCACGGATGAACTGCTGGCTGGGGCAAAGCAGTTAGAGGAGAAGGTGGGCAAGTACTCGCCGCTCTACGTGGCCTTCCTGGGCCTTGACTCCTATCGCAAAGCCTTAGGACGGCCTCGGGCGGCGGTGGGCCTCCAGGAAGAGTCGATGGCGGGATCGAGGATCTGGCTGCTCCCGAACCCCAGCGGGCTGAATGCTCATTTCCAATTGCCGGAGCTGGCGCGCCTCTACGGCGAGCTGAATCAGGCCAGCCTTGTCACAGGTGGTCCCTGAGCCACGCGACGTCGCCGGCGATCCCGGCGGGCGGCGTTTCACAAATGACGGCCGGCGCCCCCGAGGCTCGCACCATTTCCAACAACGTGTCGAGATCGATCGTCCCTTGGTCGAAATTCTGGTGACGGTCGCGCCCGGTTCCCGGAGGATCCTTCGAGCTGTTGGCGTGCACCAGGTCGATACGGCCGACCGCATCCAACACTCGCGGAACGACATCGCTCAGGTCTTCGCCCGCGGCATGCGCGTGGCAGGTGTCGAAGCAGAATCCCACATCGCAATCGGAGAGGTGTTCCCACAGGGCACTCAAAACCTCTACCTGCCGCGCCATCGCGTTGTCACCGCCTGCGGTGTTCTCGATCAGAAGCGGAACAGGCAGATCCACATCGTCGAAGACCTTCCGCCAGCGAACGAAGCCCCGCTCGACGCCGTCCTCGGCATGCCCGGCGTGCACGATCACACCTGCCGCTGCGATCTCACCCGCGCGCTCCATGGTGCCGGCGAGGATCTTGCGGGACGGGATGCGGATCTGGTTGTTCGGCGACGCCACGTTGATCAAGTAGGGGGCATGCACGTACACGGGTAGTTCTGAAGCTTTTAGCTCTTCGGCATCGGGACGAGGCGGGGGCTTCCTCCAGGATTGGGGAGGGCCCACGAAGATCTGCATGCAATCCGCCCCCACCTCCGAGACCTCGCGGAGGGGGTCCTCGTCACGAAGATGGGCGCCGATCAGCATGCCGAGAAAGATAGCCGTAGCGACGAGACCCTTGCCCGCGGGCCACCCTCTGGGTCAATATGCAGCGATGAAACTCCTTCGCGACGTTGCGGTCAGGCATCTCGTAACCGTCGATCCGCAGAGCTCGTTACGCCGGGCCTCCAAGGTGATGAGCGACCGGGGCGTTGGCTGCGCGGTCGCCGTGGAGAACGAGAAGGTCTGCGGCATCATCACCGAACGGGACATCCTGCATGCGGTCGCTGCCGAACGTAACGTGGACACCACGCCGGTGGAAGAAGTGATGACGAAGGATGTGGTCAGCGGTGCTCCAGGATGGGACATCATGCGGGCGGTAAGAACGATGACCGAAGGCGGCTTTCGCCACCTGCTCGTCTCTGAGATGGGAGACCCGGTTGGGATCGTCTCGCTGCGGGACCTGATGGATTCCATGGCCGAGCTCGTCCAGGCGAGCTCGGAGGCCTAGCAGCTCACACGGCAGGGCTTGTCCCGTGGGTCTCCGGAGTCCTGGACCTCACACCGCGAAGCGGACGTGGAGAACGTCGCCCTCCGACACGAGGTAAGTCTTTCCCTCGACCCGCAGCAAGCCCTTCGCCTTGGCGGCATCCCAGGAACCGGCCCCCACGAGGTCGTCGTAACTCATCACTTCGGCGCGGATGAATCCGCGCTGCAGGTCCGTATGGATCACCCCTGCCGCCTCGGGGGCGGTGGCGCCGCGCCGCACCTCCCACGCCCGCGTCTCGTCGTCGCCGGTGGTCAGGAACGTGATGAGGTCGAGCGCCCGGTAGCAAGCTGAGATCACGCGATCGAGTCCGGGATCGGTCACCCCGTATCCCGCCAGCAGCTCCGCGGCCTCAGCTGGATCGATCCCCGCCACCTCTGCCTCGAGCGACGCACTGATGGCGATGACGTCCTCGCCGAGCTCGGGGGCCGCGGTTCCGGCCCCCTCTTCGGTGTTTGCAACCACGATCCAGGGCTTAAGGGTCAGGAGGCCAAAGCCTCGCAGAAGGCGTTGCGCCTGCTCCTCGAAGGCTCCCTCCCTCACGGGCCGCTCCGCCTCCAGGAGCACTTGTGCCTGCTCGAGGGCGGCCACTTCGGCCCGCGCCTCGGGAGAGTTCTTGGCGCGCTTGCGTGCCCGCTCCGCGCCGCCCTCCACGCTGGCGAGATCGGCGAGGAGCAACTCCGCCTGCACCGCTGCCAGATCGGCCGCCGGCCGCGCGTCCGGCCCGAAGGCGCGAACCACGATCGCCAGCGCATCCGTCGTGCGGAACTCGGCTATCCCTTGTGCCGTCAAGCCTCCGGGCACGTCGACGAACCGGACTTTGGCAGCCACCGTCTTCTTAGACGACTCGATCCGCGTAAGGACCTCGAGCCGTGGGTCGGGCACATCCACCACCGCGATGTTCGAGCGCCCCCCGGCCACCCCCGTGCGGGTAAGAGCGGAGAACAGGGTCGACTTGCCCGAGTAAGGAAGCCCAACGATCCCGATGTCTTTCATCGCCTCCACCGTATCCGGGTACGTTGCCGCGTATGGAAACGGGACTTCGGGGCAAGGGCGTCTTGATCACGGGCGGCGCCGGCGGGATCGGCAGCGCCATCGTGCGGGCGTTCGCCGCCGAGGAAGCGATCGTGGGCGTGCATTTCCGCACGAGTGGTGAACGCGCCCGGATGCTGGCGCACGAAACCGGGGGCCGGGCTCTACACGCCGACCTCACGGATGAAGAGGACGCCGACGCCCTGTTTCCACGGGCCGCCGGCGAACTCGGCCGGCTCGACGTACTCGTAGCCAATGCCGGCATGTGGCCCTCGCAAGACCAGCCGGTGTGGGAGATGTCATTCCAGAGGTGGCGGGACACAGTGGCCGCGAACCTCGACAGTGTGTTCCTGAGTTGCCGAGCCTTCTTGCGACACGTTGCCACCACGGGCTCGGGCAACATCGTCATCATCAGCTCGACCGCCGGCCTGTTCGGAGAGGCAGGCCACGCCGACTACGCGGCGGCGAAGTCGGCGGTCGCGGGAGGGCTCCTCAAGAGTCTCAAGAACGAGATAGTCCGGGTAGCTCCCTTGGGCCGGGTGAACGTCGTGTGCCCGGGGTGGACGCAAACCGAGATGGCCAGAGACTCCCTGCAGCAAGCTGGTCTGATCGAGACGATCACGCGCACCATGCCAATGCGGAAGATCGGACGAGCGGAAGACGTGGCCCGGATCGTCGTAGCGCTCGCGTCGGATGAGATCTCCGGCCATGTAACGGGAGAGGTAGTAACGGTGGCGGGAGGCATGGAGGGCCGGGTCCTGCACGACTAACGGTGGCTACGCCTGAGCGATAGATATGTGATCAGACGCTGGTAGCAAGAAAGAGACGCTTGTCGCAAAAGCTACCCGGGCAGCAATCTTGCTACCGGGTCCGAGAGGCAGTTATTTACTCAGGGGCTAGAGCCGCGGACTTGCCGTTGTCGCTCGGCTCCTGACCGTTGGAAGAGAACGGCTGCAGCGACAAGCGGTCGCGGTTCGTGAGGACCTCGTCGATGACCCCGTAGCTCTTTGCCTCGTCCGCCGACATGAAGCGATCCCGATCGATGTCTTGCTCCACCTGCTCCACCGAAAGGTGGGTGTGATGGGCCAGGATCTCTGCGACCCTCCGGCGCAGGGACAAAACTTCCTTGGCATGGATCTCGATATCCGTAGGGCTGCCTTCGTACCCTGCAGAGCCCTGGTGGATCATGATCTTGGAATTGGGAAGAGCGAAGCGCTTGTTCGGCGCTCCTCCGCACAGCAGGATGGCTCCCATCGACATCGCCATGCCGACGCAGATAGTCGCAACGTCCGGCTTGACGTACTTCATGGTGTCGTAGATCGCCAGACCCGCGTAGGCGCTACCGCCGGGTGAGTTGATGTACAGATTGATGTCCTTGGTGGGGTCCTCGGATTCGAGGTGGAGCAGCTGGGCCACGACCAGGTTCGCAACCTGATCGTCCACCGCGGTCCCCAGCATCACGATCCGCTCCTTGAGGAGCCTGGAGTAGATGTCGAACGACCGTTCTCCCTGCGTGGTCTGCTCGACGACCATGGGGACAAGATGACTGGAACTCACTGGCTTCACTCCTTGCGTGGGGCTAAGATGCAACCGTTCGGTTGCACAGGATAGAGGCGGATCTCCGATCGCGCAACCATCGAGTTGCGCCCTGGAGGAGCGTGTGGCAGGCAACACGGTAGAGCGCCGGGTCGAGCTGGCGGCCGTCCCGGCGGCAGTCTGGCAGGCACTGACCCGGGGCGCCGAGCTCTCTGCCTGGTTCGGCGCCGACGTCGACATGGAGGCCCGGCCCGGCGGTCGGGCCACCTTCCGCTGGCCCGACGGCCGGCAGCGGGACGCCCGGGTCGAGGTCTTCGATGGCGAGCGCCAGTTGCTGCTTCGGTGGCTCCCGTTTGAGCGATCCGTAGACGGCACCACCA
>DATAPE010000006.1:0-14700 GCA_036265345.1 Actinomycetota bacterium | reverse complement strand
TGCGCCCGATCTGGGTGCAGGTGGGCGTGCTACCCCGGGTGCACGGATCTGCCGTGTTCACGCGCGGCGAGACCCAGGCCCTTTCCATCGCCACCCTCGGCATGCAGCGGATGGAGCAGATGGTCGACGATCTTTCTCTCGACGAGAGCAAGCGCTACATGCACCACTACAACTTTCCGCCGTACTCCACGGGGGAAGCCGGGTTCATGCGCGGCCCCAAGCGGCGCGAGATAGGACACGGCGCGCTGGCGGAGAAGGCTCTGCTGCCGATCGTTCCCTCGAAGGAGCAATTCCCCTACGCGATCCGCGTGGTGTCTGAGATCCTGTCGTCCAACGGCTCCACCTCGATGGCCAGCACGTGCGGCTCGTCGCTGTCGTTGATGGATGCTGGGGTTCCCGTCCGGGGCGGCAAGCACGTCGGCGGCGTGGCCATGGGCCTTGTTGCCGACGGCGATAACTACATCCCCTTGACCGACATCCTTGGCGACGAGGACGCGTACGGCGATATGGACTTCAAGGTCGCCGGGACCGAAGACGTCGTCACCGCGCTGCAGCTCGACACGAAGATCTCGGGTATCCCTGCCGAGGTCCTTCGCAGCGCGCTGATGGCGGCTCAGGCCGGCCGGCTGCACATCATCGGTGAGATGAACAAGGTGCTGTCGAGCCCGCGCCCCGAGCTCGCCGCGCTGGCACCTCGCGTGCTCGCGATCAAGGTGCCGGTCGACAAGATCGGTGAGGTTATCGGTCCCAAGGGGAAGAACATCAACATGATCACCTCCACCACCGGCGTCGAGATCGACATCGACGACGACGGCACCGTGCGCATCGGATCGACCGATCAGGACTCCGCCGAGAGGGCTGCGAAGCTCATCGAGGAGATGGTGAACCCCCGCATGCCCGAGGTCGGCGAGCGCATCGCCGGCGTCGTGGTCAAGACGACCACGTTCGGAGCGTTCGTGAATCTCTCGCCCGGACGCGACGGCCTGGTGCACATCTCGAAGCTCGGTGAGGGCAGGATCGAGCGCGTCGAAGACGTGGTCAATGCCGGCGACCAGATCGAGGTGGAGATCACCGACATCGATCGCCAGGGCCGCATCTCGCTGACCCCCGTGGCGTGGCTGGCGCGGCAGGTGGCCCAGGGCAAGACGCTCGAGGAAGCCAGAGCGTCGGCCACGCAGGCATCGGGAGGTTCCGGCGGAGACCGGGGGCCGAGGCGCGACGGACGAGACCGGGACCGCGGACGAGACCGTGACCGCGGCGACCGGGGTGGAAGGGGATCGGGCCGCCCGCGCGAGCGTGAGCGCGAGCGTGCACCTAGGCCGAGCGGCGACGCTTGAGCGATCCGGCCCGGCTGACCCCCGCGCACTTCGAGCGGACCACGCTCGATTCGGGGGCCACCGTCGTTACCGAGCGCATGTCCGAAGTGCGCTCGGTGTCCGTCGGGTTCTGGTTCGACGTGGGATCGCGCGACGAACCACCGGCGCTTTCGGGCACGTCTCATTTTCTGGAGCACCTTCTCTTCAAAGGGACGGGTAAGCGAAGCGCCAAGGACATAGCGAACATCTTCGATTCCGTGGGGGGCGAGGTGAACGCCTTCACCGGCAAGGAGTACACCTGCTACTACGCGAGGGTGCTCGACGACGATGTGACGATGGCACTTGACGTCCTGAGCGACATGTTGACGAGCTCGAATGTGGACGCCACCGAACTCGAGTCCGAGCGCAAGGTCATCCTCGAAGAGATCGCGATGCATGAAGATGCACCGGACGAGTTGGTGCACGACCTCTTCTTCGAGTCGCTCTGGGAAGGCCATCCTCTGGGCAGGCCCGTGCTTGGGTCTAACGGAACAATCTCGGCCCTCACGCGGGAGCAAGTCGTCGACTACTGGCACGATCGCTACAACGCCTCCAATCTCGTGGTGGCGGCCGCCGGCCACGTCGATCACGCTCAGCTCGTCGATTGCGTGGCCGAGCTCTTCGGGCGCGATGGCGACCGGACCGTCCGCGACGCCGCCCGGCCGCAGCCGCGCTTCGGCGTCGATGTACACACCCGGCCTACAGAGCAGGCCCACGTGATCTGGGGAAAGCAGGGTTTGCCCCGCGGGCACGACGATCGCCACGCTCTTACCCTTCTGGACACCGTTCTCGGTGGCGGCATGTCCTCTCGCCTGTTCCAAGAGGTTCGCGAGAAGCGCGGGCTCGCCTATTCCGTCTATTCGTATCGCTCATTGTTCGCCGACGGGGGAACGTTCGGTGTCTACGCGGGGACCACACCCCAGAACGTCGAGACCGTGATCGACATCGTCCAGGAGGAGATCGCGGGGATCCTTTCGGGAGGCATCACCGAGGCCGAGCTGCAGCGTGCCAAGGGTCACGTGAAGGGGTCCCTGGTGCTGTCGTCGGAGGACCCCGGCAGCAGGATGAACCGCGTGGGCAAACAACAGCTCACTACTGGCGAGATCATCTCCCTCGACGAGCTGATCGGACGGTTCGAGCGTCTCGAGATGGACGACATCGCCCGCGTGGCGCAATCGGTGCTCGGCTCGGGGGATTCCCGGATCACGGTCCTCGGACCTTTCGAGCAAGACGCCTTCGACCGTTACGCCGCCTGAGCCGCCGGTGGTGATCCGCGTTGGGGTCATCGGCGCGCACGGCAGGATGGGGGCCGAGGTATGCCGCGCGGTAGAAGCAGATCCCGAGCTCGAAGTGGTGGCTCGCATCGGCCGCGGCGACCCGCTCGACAACTTGCAAGCTGCCGGCGCCGAGGTAGCCGTCGACTTCACCACGCCGGACGCCGTCGGGGCGAACGTGTCCTATCTCGTGGAGCACGGCATCCACGCGGTGGTCGGCACCAGCGGCCTGACCGAACAGGACATCTCGGAGCTCGAGGAGAGTCCCACCCGAAAGTCCAATGTGCTCATCGCCCCCAACTTTGCCGTCGGGGCGGTTCTCATGATGAGGTTCGCGGCAGAGGCGGCGCCCTACTTCGACGCAGCCGAGATAGTGGAACGGCATCGAGCCGGCAAGCTCGACAAACCTTCGGGCACCTCGTTGCGAACGAGCGAGCTGATGGATGCTCGCCGGGGCCGGTCATGGAGCAAACCCATCGAGATCCATTCGGTGCGTCTGGAGGGGTCGGTTGCTCACCAGGAGGTTCTGCTCGGCTCGCCCGGCGAGACGCTCACGATCCGTCACGACTCGCTCGACAGGACCAGCTTCATGCCGGGCGTGTTGCTCGCCGTCAAGAAGGTGGGGTCCCTTCCGGGTGTGACCGTGGGTCTGGAGCACCTGCTGGGACTGTGATCCGGTTGGTAGCGGTGATCGCGGCGGCGGTGCTGCTCGGTGCATGTTCGGGTGGGACGGGGGAGACGCAGTCGGGATTGGGGCTGCCCCAGGTCAGCGTCACGTTTCCGGCCACGTCATCTCCGGGTTCGACCCATGTAGCCAGGCTTCACGTCGTCAACCCCGGCCCCGGGCGCATGAGCTCGGTGGTGGTGTCGTTCTCACGCACCGGGCCCTCGCCCGGAGCCAGCGCGCTCCCGCCGCCGATCGTGGACGTTGGGTTCGCTCAATCCAACGCTGCCATCGCGGCGATCCACCCGCGGCCCAAGGGAGTGTCCCCCGATGGGGTTGTCTACAACTTCGCTCCCCTGGAGGTGGGTAGCTCCACGACCATCTCGTTCACGCTCAAGGTCCCCAAGACCCCCGGAGTGGTGGCGAACGCGGTGATCGTCTACGACGGCGGGCATACCGACCGCGCCCGGGGCGTGCGCCTCCAAACCGTGGTGACCCCGTGACTCGGATGTACCGTGGTGCCTCGGAGCAAGCGAAGGAGGAATCGATGGGTGCGCGCTGGGGCGAAGTGATCACAGCCATGGTCACTCCCTTTTCCGATGACGGCTCTCTCGATGTTGACGGGGCGCGGGAGCTTGCCTCCTTCCTCGTCGACCACGGGTCCGATGGGCTCGTCGTGTGCGGTACCACGGGGGAATCGCCCACGCTCTCGCATGAGGAAAAGCTACGGCTGTTCGAGGCCGTAGTAAGTGAGGTCGGAGACCGGGCCGCGATCATCGCGGGCACAGGCACCTACAACACCGCCGAGTCGCTGGAGCTGACCGCAGAAGCGGCGCGTATCGGGGCCCACGCCTGCTTGGTCGTCACTCCCTACTATTCCAAGCCCCCGCAGAACGGGCTCCTTGCTCACTTCTCGGCGATCGCCGATGCCTCCGAGCTTCCGCTGATCGTCTATGACATCCCCGGACGCACCGGACGTCGCGTCGAACGCGTCACGATGGTCGAGCTTGCGAACCACGAGCGGATCGTCGCAGTGAAGGACGCGGTGGGGGACGCGGGTGAGACTGCCAAGCTCCGCGCCGAGCTCGATGCTGCCGGCCACGACGATTTCGAGATCTACTCCGGCGACGATCCACTGCTGCTTCCGCACCTTGCCGCGGGGGCCGTCGGGATCGTGTCGGTTTGCTCCCACCTGGTCGGTCCTCAGATCAAGCAGATCTTCTCGGCCTGGACGAACGGCAAGACCGATGAAGCCCGGCGGATCTATTCGGAGTTGCTGCCGCTCATGGCGGTGATCATGGGAGTGACCAGCAGTCCCATACCCGTCAAGACGGCACTGGCGATGCGGGGGATGAACGTCGGCGTGCCGCGCTTGCCGCTCGTGCCCGCAACCACTGAGGAGTCCGCCACGATAAGAGCAGCCCTGGAGCGCATCGACCTGCTGTGAGCCGAGCCGCGTCCGGCCCCCCGGTCAGGGTCATCTTCCTCGGGGGCGCCGGCGAGATAGGGCGCAACATGCTGGTGGTCGAATCCGAGGGCCGCCTGCTGGTGATCGACGCCGGGCTCTCTTTTCCGAACGACGAGATGTTGGGCGTGGACCTCGTGCTGCCGGACTTCTCTTACGTCGCGGAGCGTCACGATCGGTGCGACGGGATCATCCTGACTCACGGGCACGAGGACCATGTCGGAGCCCTGTCGTGGTTGCTCAAAGAGATACAGGTTCCGGTTTATGGGACTCCGCTGACGCTGGGCATCGCACGGCGCCGCCTGGACGAATCGGGAGTGAAGGCAGACCTGATCCCGATCTCGGCCCCCGGAGAGCGCACGATCGGCCCCTTCGAGTGCCGCTTTCTCGCGGTATCGCATTCGATACCGGACGCGGTGTCGGTTGCCGTCTCGACGCCTCACGGGCGCATCCTCTACACCAGCGACTTCAAGCTCGATGCGACTCCGATCGATGGGCGCAAGACCGATCTCGAAGGTTTCGCAGAGCTCGGAGCGGCTGGGGTTGCCTTGATGCTGTCGGACTCCACGAACGCAGAGCGGCCGGGCACAACGCCCTCCGAGGCGGTGGTGGGCGAGGCATTGCGAGAGATCTTCGCCGGCGCCACCAGGCGCATCGTGGTCGCCTGCTTCGCATCCAACCTTCATCGCGTGCAGCAGGTGCTGGAAAGCGCGGAAGCGGTGAACCGGAAAGTCGCTTTCGTGGGCAGATCAATGATCGCCAACACAGAGGTCGGGCGCGAGCTCGGCCACCTGCGCTACGACACGGCCACGGTGGTCGATGTCAACGAGCTGGGCTCGTATCCACCCGAGAAGACCGTGCTCATCTGTACCGGTTCGCAGGGAGAGCCCCTGGCTGCGCTCTCTCTCATAGCCGCGGGCGAGCACAAGTACGTGCAGGTCGAACCGGGAGACACGGTCATCCTGTCGGCGAGCCCGATCCCGGGGAACGAGGCCGCGGTGCACCGCGTGATCAACGCCTTCTACAAGGTGGGTGCCGATGTCTACCATTCCGGCACCAGCGCGGTGCACGTGTCGGGGCACGCTGCTTCGGAAGAGCTCGCCACGATGATCGCCACGGTGAGGCCCGATTGGTTTACCCCCGTTCACGGCGAGTTCCGCCAACTTGCGCTGCACGCCAAGATCGCAGAGGGCAAAGGGATTCCGAGATCCCACATCACCATGGTGGAAGACGGCGACGTCCTCGAGCTGAGTGACGGCAACGTCAGGCGCGGGAACCGAGTCCGGGCCGGCGTGGTGCTCGTCGACGGGCTGGGGGTGGGAGATGTCGGGCCGACGGTCCTGCGCGACCGGCATCTGCTGGCGGGGGACGGCATCGTGATCTGCGTTGTCACTATCGATGGGCAGAACGGAGAGGTGCTGGCCGGACCGGACCTCATCACCCGCGGCTTCGTCTTCGAGAACGAATCGAGGCGTTTCCTGGGCGAGGCGGCGGACCGGGTGGCCGCGGCCCTCGAGGTGCTGGAGGCCCAGCAGGTGGTGGAGTGGTCGTCGATCAAGAAGGCCTGCCGCCGGGCCCTCGGGGAGTTCGTGTGGCAGCGGACCCGCCGGAGGCCGATGATCCTTCCGATCGTCATGGAGGTGTAGCTCCCGCTCGGGTTGATAAATACTGTGGCTCCTGTGCATCATTGTTAAGGTTGTTACCCGACCATCTGAGGAGCCCATGGCCACCAAGACCCGCACCAGACGCGGCCCTGCGACCCGCAGGCGCCCGCCCGCGCGTCTTCGCGGCGCTCGCCGGGCCCCTCAGCGACGCAAGCCCCCCCGCCGGCGATCGCGGCGCAGCCGCCTGGCATTCGTGGGTTCCTCGCTGCGGTGGCTGGCTATCGGTGTGCGCGACGCCCCGGCGGAAGCCTGGGGCCTCGTCGTGGTGGCAGCCGGGGTGGTGGCGGGCTTCGGGATCTACTCCGATGGAGCCGGCCCCCTCGGGCGGGCCTTCCGGTTCCTCTCGTTGCTGGCGATCGGAAGCGTCGGGATATTGGTGCCTGTCCTGGTCGTGGCTGCAGGTCTCCTCATCTTGGTCCCCCGGACGCGCGATCACGTGGCGCGGCTCGCGGTGGGAACGTCGGTGTGCGCGATCACAGCCGCGGGTTTGGTCCATCTGCTCGGCAACGACAAACGGGTCTCTGCTCCCATCGAGCGCCTGCAGCACATCGGGGGCCTGCTGGGCGCGTTGATGGCGCGTCCTCTGTCTGACCTCGCCGGTCCCTGGTTCACCGCCTTCCTCCTGTGCGTGCTGATGGGAGTGGGCGTGATGATCCTGGCGCGGATCCCCGTGCGGCAAGTGTGGGGATGGTGCGCCACCGGATTGCTTGCGGTGGCCGCGTTCACGAAGGGCCTTGCCGCGCACGTCGATCTCGAAGAAGACGCGATCGGCGACGAGGAGAACGTGGAAGAAGTCGATCCCTACGAGGATGCCGTGCCCTCCGAGCCGGACGACGTTGCGGTGGTTCCAGCGGAAGACGGCGATCCGATCGCGGGGCGGCCGGCCCCGGCCCAACAGCTTGCGATGCCGGTTGGCGCGGCCAAGTCTTACAAGCTCCCGCCGATCGAGCTGCTGACCTCCGGAGGGGACCGGCAGGTGTCGGCACGCTCCGTGGAGGAAACGACGAGGTCCCTGGAAGACACCCTGCACGAGTTCAAGGTCGATGCCAGGGTCACCGGCTACACCGCGGGGCCCACCGTCACCCGCTTCGAGATCGAGCTCGGCTCGGGGGTGAAGGTGAACCGCGTGCTGTCACTGTCGAACGAGATCAAGTATTCGCTCGCATCGGGCGAGCTTCGGTTCCTGGCCCCCATCCCAGGCCGGTCTGCGATCGGGATCGAGGTTCCGAACCGAACACGCCAGCTCGTGACTGTGGGCGACGTGCTGCGCTCCAAGAGCGCCCAACTGGACAAGCACCCACTCGCGGTTGCTCTGGGCAAGGACGTCTCCGGCGATGCCATTTTGGCGAACCTGACCGAGATGCCGCACCTCCTTATCGCCGGCGCCACCAACTCGGGGAAGTCGTCGTGCCTGAACTCGATGCTCACATCGATCCTCATGCGCGCCCGGCCCGATCAGGTGCGCTTCATCCTCATCGACCCCAAGCGCGTGGAGCTCAGCCATTTCGCAGGTGTCCCTCACCTGATCACACCTGTGGTGTCGATCCCAAAGAAGGCCGCGTCCGCGCTGCAGTGGGTGGTGCGTGAGATGGAAGCCCGCTACGAGACTCTCGCTCACTCCGGTATGCGCAACCTCGAGTTCTATAACGAGGCCGCCAGTCGAGGTGCGGTCGTCAAACGCAACGACGAAGACGACGAGCCCCGCCCCCTGCCTTACATCCTGGTCGTGGTGGACGAACTGTCCGATCTGATGATGGTCGCGCCGCGCGATGTCGAGAATGCGATCTGCCGGATCGCGCAGATGGCTCGGGCTGTTGGGATACATCTGGTAGTCGCCACGCAGCGGCCCTCGGTCGACGTCGTCACCGGTGTCATCAAGGCAAACATCCCGTCCCGGTTCGCCTTCAGCGTCGCGTCGCAAGCCGACTCCAGGGTGATCCTGGATCAAGGGGGGGCCGAGAACCTGATCGGTCACGGCGACATGCTGTTCCTGCACGCGAACTCGGCGAAGCCGATGCGCATCCAGGGGTCGTGGGTCAACGAGAAGGAGATGGCGGCGGTCGTCGGACACTGCCGGCGGCAGGGTGATCCCGACTACATCGAGGGCGTGACGGTCGAGGAGGCGACGCCGTCCGGGGAGGGCATGGGGGCTCCCGGTGATGACGAGCTACTCCAGGAGGCGCTCGAGCTGGTGGTTCGCTCGCAGTTGGGATCGACGTCGATGCTGCAACGCAAGCTGCAGGTCGGGTTCGCACGCGCGGGCCGCATCATGGATCTGCTGGAGCAACGGGGAGTCGTGGGGCCCTCGCATGGCAGCAAGCCGCGGGATGTGCTGATGACTATCGAAGAGCTCGAAGCCCGCATGGAGCCGTCGCAGCCACCGTCATAGCTCCGGCACATCACCCTCTTCTATAATGGCCGTTCCTTTAGACACGTCTACGAACGGTCGGAGCCCGTGACCGAACCAATCACGATCGGCGCCTATCTCAGGGCCGGGCGACGCAAGCGTCGTGTGAGCATCGAGAGGGCCGCCGAAGAGACTCGCATACGCGCAGATTTTCTCATGCGGATGGAATCGGATGAGTTCGATTTCCTCGCGCCTCCCTACGTTCGCGGCTTCCTGCGCTCGTACTCGAACTTCTTGCGGATCGATCCGCAGCCTCTGGTGGACGAGTTCGACCGCCGCTATGCCAAGTCGCGCCTCGATACCGATCAGATCGTTGCCCTCGATCAGCGGCGACGTGGCGTGCCGCGTCAGCGGAGGCGGCCGAGCAGCTGGTCGGTGGCAGCCTTCCTTGCCGCCGGCACCCTGGTCATCCTTGCGATCATCGGGGTGCTCTCTAATGGAAACCACAGACCGCCCCCGGGGAACAACGTTGCGCTGAACTCTCCGAGCACCTCGCCCACTTCTACTCCCACGTCTACCCCGACTGAGACTCCGACCACGAAGCCGACGCAGATCGCGTTCACGCAAGGCATCCACGTGAAGGTGGTCGCGACGCGGGGCCGCTGCTGGGTGCAAGCGATGGCCGACGGCAACGACGCGGTCCCGATCTTCAGTCAAACGCTCGAGATCGGGCAGAGTCAGATGCTCACTGCGAAGCATTCTCTGAAGATGCTCCTGGGCTTCCCCGCCGGCGTCGACCTGATCGTCAACGGGCACGACATCCGCTATCACGGCCCCCCCACGGCTCAAACGATCACGCTGCCCCAAGACATCAAGAGCCTCACCTGAGGTCCCCGGCGGGCACCGCCGTCGGGATCGTCACGCTTGGTTGCCCGAAGAACGCGGTGGACTCGGAGGGGCTTGCCGGCCTGATCGCCGCCGGCGGGCATGCGCTCGTCGACGACGTCGAAGCGGCCGATGTCATCGTCGTCAATACCTGCGGATTCATCGATCCTGCCCGGCGCGAGACCATCGATGAGGTGCTGGAACTCGCCGACCTCAAGCGCACCGGCTCCCTTGCGGGCCTGATCCTGACTGGCTGCCTGGTGGCCCGCTCGGCCGGCGACCTCGCCGAGGCGATGCCGGAGGTCGACGCGTTCGTCGACTTCGTCGCCTACCCGAGGGTCGCCGAGATCGTCGGCAGTGTCGCAGCCGGCTCTCTCGAGCAGAAGATCCACGGCCGCCCAGGCACCCGTTTCGACCCGGCATGGTGGGACGCATCGATGGCGGCAGGGCCGCGCATCCGCTTCGGCCGGGCGCCGTGGTCGTACCTGAAGATCGCGGAAGGGTGCGACCGGGGCTGCACCTTCTGTGCGATCCCCCTCATGCGGGGGAAGCTCCGCTCTCGCCCCGCCGACGTTATCGAAGCAGAAGCGCGCCGGCTGGTTGGTCAAGGTGTGTCGGAGCTCTCGCTGGTGAGCCAGGACTCGGTGATGTGGGCGCGCGACACGGGCGAGGGCGACCTGCGTTCGCTGCTCGCCCGGCTGGAAGAGATCGAGGGTCTGCGCCGGATCCGGTTGATGTACCTGCACCCTCAAGGCGTGAACGACGAGCTCATCGACCACATCGTCTCGTCCGAGAGCGTCACCTCTTACTTCGACCTCTCGCTGCAGCACGTATCCAAGAACGTGCTCAAAGGGATGGGCCGCTGGGGCGGAAGGGCACGGTTCGAAGCCATGATCGATCGCATCCGCGCCCTGGATCCGCTCGCGGGGATCCGCTCGACCTTCATCCTCGGGTTCCCGGGGGAGAGCGATGCCGACGCCGCGGAGGTCGAGTCGTTCGTCGCGGACACCGACCTCGACTGGGTGGGAACCTTCACCTATTCCCGCGAGGAAGGAACCGCATCGCACAACCTGCCGGATCAGGTGCCCGAAGAGCTAGCCCGCGAGCGAACGGAACGCGTGGCGATGGCAGCCGAGGTCACGATGGATCGGCGCGCCAGGACTGTATGCGGCAAGACCTTGGACGTTCTCGTCGAGCGGTTCGATATCGAAACGCAGCAATGGGTCGGGCGATCGCACCGCGAAGCGCCGGAGGTGGATGGAGAGATCCGTTTCCTCGGGCCGGACGCTCTGTCGGTCGGGGCCTACGTGCCGGTGCGGATAACAGGGAACGAAGGAGCAGATCTGATCGGTGCGACGAGCACGTGAGCACCTGCTCCTAGGGCTTTTGCTACACGATCGGGGTCCGACGGCCCGTGCTCGTGGGCTCGCTAGCCACAGGAGCGGTCAACATCCTGGCGGCCGCCATGCGGCCCCGACTCCCTCGAGCGATCGTCTGGCTCGAGCCCAACCCTCGCTACGCGTGGGCCGAGGACTACCCCTGGGGCGTCACGCCCGAGGAACGGCAAAGCGAGACCGACTTCATCGACCTATGGAGGACCGACGCGTACGCCAAGGCGTTCCTGGAAGAACAGGAGATGGTCGGGAACCTCCTTCCTCCGGAATTTGCTACGTCGGTGCCGAAACACACTCGCGGCACCTGCACTCCCGACGTCGCCCGAAAGATGGACGAGATCTGGGCCGAGATCGACGTCCGGAACGTTCTCGAAGCCGTGCCCACCCCCACGCTCCTGCCGGCCAGTCGGATTGACTGACGACGTCGATCGGACCATTGCCGTCGACCCGAAAGCCGATGTAGATGCCGTCGTCGGTCTTGGCATAGCCGAACGTCGAGTCCGCCGCCACCGGCCGATACTCTCTTGGCGGTCTCCGGGGTGCAACACTCACCGCATACTCCCGCCGCTCTACCCGCCTCTGCTGCTGACGGGACCGACCGACCTACCCGACCAGCCAGAAGATCGGCCCGCCCGGTCGAGAAAGGTCGCGGCGGGGGGGGCCGCCGCGCTCTGATCCGGGAACCTCCCGGGACTGGCCCTAACTCGAGGTCTTACTCGATGCGAGCCGGCTGACCCCGAACAGCGTGCCCATCGCGACCATCTCGTAGCCCCACCAGAACAAGGGATGGTGGTCGGTGACCGCGCATGCGGCAGCCATCCCCAAGCCTAGGCCCGCGGTCACGAGCGATGCCTTCAGGCCCCACGGGTGGTTCCCGGCGAGACCCCAGATCGTGGTGAAGAACCCGGTGTAGAAGAAGAAGCCCAGCACCCCGGCCCAGAGCGGCAGGCTCGCGTGCGGGTTGGGGGCCGGTTCGAACAGCACCGACAGCATGATGACGGTCCAGAGACCGAGCAGCCCGCGGGACCATCCGCGGCGCGCATCCTCCTCGGTACGCCGTTCACTGGGAAGCGTCCCGGCTCGGACGCCTGCCGGGGTTTCCGGCGTGGCCTCATCGGTGTTGAAGAAGGAGTTCTTCGTGGGGTCTTCGAGACGTCCGGGAGTCACGGCCATCGGTTGCCTCCTTACGACTGAGCGACTCATGGAATGCTACTGCCGCCGTCGGTCTAGTTCTCAGGGAAAGACTGCCGCAACCCCTGCTTATACGCTGCTAAGGCATGAATCTTCCGAACGGGATCACCGTAGGTCGGATCGCTCTCATCCCGGTGTTCCTGCTCCTGGCTCTCGGCCATTCCACGATCGCGGCCCTCGCCGCCTTCGCGGTGTTCGTGATCGCCTCGGCCACCGATTCCCTTGACGGCCGCCTCGCCCGGCAACGGGGACAGACCACTCGGACGGGCTCCTTCCTCGACCCCCTCGCCGACAAGCTGCTCCTGGCCTCGGCGCTCGTCGTGCTGGTCGCGCACAGGGGCTTCCCGCTGTGGGCGGCGCTCGTGATCGCCGCGCGCGAGGTGGCGGTTCAGGTGCTCCGCACCCAGATCGTTCGCAGCGGTGGCGATCTACCAGCCTCTCCGGCGGGGAAGATGAAGACCTTCCTGCAGGGCATCATGGTCGGCTGGTGGTTGCTCCCGTGGGAGCGGAATGCCGGACATTGGGTCCTGCTTGGGGTGGTGCTGGTCGCAACCCTGTGGTCGGGAGGCGAGTATCTCTTCCGCGCCCAGATGGTTCGAAAGGTGGTTGGTTGAACGCAGAGATCGTCGCGGTGGGCACCGAGCTGCTGCTCGGTCAGATCGCCAACACGAACGCGCAGGTGATCTCCAGCGCCCTCGCAAACATCGGGATCGACGTCTACTTCCACACCGTCGTCGGCGACAACCTGGCCCGGATGACGGACATGATCGAGGAAGCCGCAGCGCGGGCCGACGCGGTGATCATCACCGGCGGGCTCGGCCCCACCTCTGACGACATCACCCGCGAGGCGGTGGCCGCCGTGGCGGGACGAAAGTTGGTGCGGGATGACGCCGTGGCGGAGCAGATCCGAACGATCTTCGAACGCATGCACAGGCACATGCCGGAGGAGAACCTCAAGCAGGCCGAGATGCCTGAGGGCGCCGAGATGATCCCGCACGAGGGGACCGCCCCGGGCTTCGTGATCGAGCACGCGGGTTGCCTGGTGTTCGCGCTGCCCGGTGTCCCCTGGGAGATGGAGGCGATGCTCACGAAGACGGTGCTGCCGAAGCTGTCGGAGCGAGCCGGCGCGGCCAGCATCGTGAGCAGGCAGGTCCTGGTGATCGGGCTGGGCGAGTCGGCCACGCAGGAGAAGATCCGCGACATCGTGGACCGCCAGTCGAATCCCACCATCGCCTATCTCGCCGGCGGGGGACAGGTACGGGTTCGTCTCAGCGCAAAGGCCGCGTCAGAGTCAGAGGCGCTGGCGTTGATCCGTCCCGTCGAGGAGGAGATCCGGAGCCGCCTGGGCGCCGATGCGGTGGCGGGCTCGCATGCATCGCTGGCCGACGCGATCGGCGAGATGCTGCGCGAGCGCGGGATGAAGATCGCGGCGGCGGAGTCGTTGACGGGCGGATTGATCGGCTCGCTTCTCACGGGGGCCGGGGGGTCGAGCGATTTCTTCCTTGGCTCCCTCGTTTGTTACGCCACGGAGGCGAAGCGGGACGTTGCGGGGATCGACCCCGCCATCTTGGCGGGCCCGGGACCTGTCAGCGAGGAAGCCGCTGCTGCGCTCGCGCAGGCGGCGCGGTCCAAGTTCGGGGCCGATCTCGGTGTGTCTGCAACCGGCGTGGCCGGACCTGCGCAACAGGACGGCAAACCGGTGGGCACGGTCTTTGTCGGCGCGGTGCTCGACGGCGAGCCCGAGGTGCGCGCGGTGCGCGGTTATGGGGATCGGGCCAACATCAGGGCGCTGGCGGCGACCGCTGCATTGGACCTCGGCAGACGCTTGCTGCTGCACTCGACGTGACATCCGGGGAGCGGCTGCGGCTATTCGTGGCCGTCGATGTCCCCACCGATCATCTCGCTCGTGTCCAGGAGCTCACCGCGCCGTTGCGCGCCGAACTCGACGACGCGCGCTGGACCCCGGAAAGCAATCAGCACATCACCGTGAAGTTTCTCGGTTCCACAGCTTCCGAACGGCTCGCCGAGGTGGCCGGAGTCTGCGCGGACGTGGCGGCGACGCACGCGTCTGGGCAGGTGCAGCTGAACGCGCTCGGCGCGTTCCCGAGTTTGCGCCGGGCGCGGGTGCTGTGGATGGGCATCGACGATATGGATGGGGTTCTGAAGGGTCTGGCCGGGGCGCTCGAACGCCGATTCGAGTCGTTGGGGTACGCGCGCGAGGCACGCGCTTACACCCCGCACCTCACGCTGGCTCGGACGAAGTCTCCGGCCCCCATCCACGCGCCGCTCCCAGTCATGTCCACCCAGCTCTCGCCGTTCTCGATCGACCATCTGACGCTGTACCGAAGCCGCCTGTCGCCGCGCGGAGCCGTATACGAGGCGCTCGAACGGTTTGCTTTAGCGTGAGCTGATGGAACGTCGTGTCATACGTACCGAGAGGCTGTCGCTGGTTCCCAGCGCG
>DATAPE010000005.1:0-3854 GCA_036265345.1 Actinomycetota bacterium | reverse complement strand
GTTGCTGGGGGAGTCTCGAGCCCTTGTGGATCCCGTGCCCGGAACCACGCGAGATCCAGTCGACTCCTATCTTCGGGTCACAACCGGCGACGGGGACCAAGAGCTCCGGATCATCGACACCGCAGGAATGAGAAGACAGGTTCAGATCAAGGACCCCATCGAATACTTCTCCTTCCTTCGGTCGCGCAGGACCCTGTCGCGGGTAGATCTCGCTTTGCTGGTTATCGATGCCAGCGAGGGAGTGACCGGGCACGACCAACGGATCGCTCAAGAGATCGTGGAGCACGGCCGAGCATGCGTGATCGCGATCAACAAATGGGACCTTGCTACTTCCGACGTTACCGACCGCGAGCGGTTGGAGCGGGGGCTGGGGCACGAGCTGCGTTTTCTGGACTGGGCTACGCCTGTCCGAACGTCGGCGCGTACGGGACGGGGTCTGGACAAGTTGATACCGGCGATCGATCACGCGGTGGCGTCACACCGGCGCCGGTTGCCCACCTCGGTCCTCAACGAGATCATCGCTTCCGCCCAAGCGGCGCGGCCGCACTCCAGGACGCGGGGGCGAGCGATCAGGGTCCTCTACGCGGTCCAGGCACGTGTCGGCCCCCCAACCGTGCTCTTGTTCGCCAACGGTCAGCTGCAGCCGGACTACGTGCGGTTCCTCGAGCACAGGATCCGTGCTTACGACCCCTTCGCCGGGAGCCCGATAAGGCTCGAGGTGAAGGTTAAGTCTAGGCTTAGAGCGGCCAGTCACTAAAGGGCGCCGTCCGAGACCCGTGGAGACATATCGATGTGTCTACTTGTCTTCTGTTGAGCGCGCCGACCTCCCCAAGTCAGAAGCGCCTCGCAGGGGAGCCGGGCTCTGCCGACGGGAAGCTGAGGCCGCTCATTTTTGCCCTGTGCCTTGGAGGGACCGCTCGCTATGATTCGCGGCCACGGGACGTGGCGCAGTTTGGCAGCGCACTGGTCTGGGGGACCAGGGGTCGCCGGTTCAAATCCGGCCGTCCCGACTGGCTTCGAGTGAAGGGGTACGGATCCTGAGCGAGGTCGAGTCGCCCGAACCCTCCACCGCTTCCGGGCGCCGCTGGCTCACGGTGCCGAACGTCCTGTCGGCGGCGAGGCTGGCCACGGTTCCGGTCTTTGTCACTCTCTTCATCGCCGGCCACACGAACGCGGCTGTGATCCTCTATGCGGTTGCGGCGTGGACCGACTTCTTCGATGGCTGGATCGCCCGCAGGCTCGGGCAGGTGAGCGAGCTCGGCAAACTGCTCGACCCGTTCGCCGATCGGATCTTCATCCTGGCGTTGGCGCTCATGCTGGTCGTGAAGGGCACACTGGCGGGGTGGCTGGCGGGGATCGTCATCGCTAGAGACTTGCTCGTCCTTGCGGTCTATCCGATCATCGGGCGCCGCGGGCTCGGCCAGATACCAGTCAACTTCACGGGCAAGTCCGCTACCGCCTTGCTGCTCTTCGGACTCACGTGGCTGGCCATCTCCGCCACCAGCGTGTCCTGGCACCGGGGCGCGCACGCCCTCGGATTCGGTTGCGTTCTGGTGGGCGCGGGCTTGTATTGGGTGGCCGCCTTCATGTATGGGAGAGAGGTGGCGGCTCGTCTTCGCTCGGTCGGGGCGGGCGCCTGACTAGCTACTTGTCGATAAAGCTACTTATCGAGTGCGCTGAGAGAGGAGAACGGTGAGCGAGGTTCCGGACGACCGGCGTTACACCAGCAAGCACGAGTGGGCTCGCCAGGATGGGGCCCGGATCGTCATCGGTATCACGGATTACGCGCAGGACCAGCTGGGCGACGTGGTTTTTGTAGGTCTGCCCGAGAGCGGGGCGAGCGTGACCGAGGGCCAGCCCCTGGGAGAGGTCGAATCCACCAAGTCGGTCTCCGATGTTTTCAGCCCGGTGACCGGCACGGTCGTGGCCAAGAACCCCGAGGTCGAGAAGAACCCCGAGCTGATCAACAACGACCCTTACGGAGACGGATGGCTGGTGGCGGTGGATGCCGAGGGAGTCGATCTTTCCGCGTTGCTGGCGGCGGATGATTACCGTCGCTTGGTTGAGGGAGACGACGCTTGACTAACGTTAAAGTCCTGCTTTAGGGTCCGCCCATGTTTTGTACCAACTGCGGGCACAAGAACTCGCCGGGCTCGAACTTCTGCTCGTCCTGCGGCGCGCCCCTCAGCGACCCCGACAGCACCGACACCACGATCACGTTCCAGACAGGCGAGCTGGAGACGGACCTCGAGGATGAGGTGCACGTCGCCCCCGACGAGCTCGAAGGGGACCGGGGGGTACTCATCGTCAAGCGGGGACCCAACGCCGGAAGCAAATTCTTCCTGGACGCAGACGTGACCGAGATCGGGCGCCACCCGGACAGCCACATCTTCCTGGACGACATCACGGTGTCGCGGCGGCACGCTGAGCTCCGGAGGGATGGCGCCGAGTTCTCGCTCACCGATGTCGGCAGCCTGAACGGCACGTACGTGAATCGCGAGCGTGTCGAAGAGGCGATCCTGCACTCGGGGGACGAGATCCAGGTGGGGAAGTTCAAGTTGGTCTTTTTGGCGGGAAGCTAGCCGATGCCTCTCGCCCGAGCTCGGGACTACCTAAGCATCGGAGAGGTCCTCGATCTGCTCCGTCCAGATTTTCCCGACGTCAGCATCTCCAAGATCCGGTTCCTCGAGGCCGAAGGCCTCATAGCGCCGGAACGCACCGGTGCCAAGTACCGGAAGTTCTACGACGGGGATGTGGCCCGCCTCCGCTACATCCTGGCGCTGCAGCGAGATCACTTCCTGCCGCTGCGGGTGATCAAGGAGCGCCTGGCCCAGGCGTCGCCCAATGGTGGCGATCCCGCACCTCTTCCGCCAGTAGCTGCTCCGCCGGCCGCGGGCGAGGCCGAGTCGGCAACGGTCGTCGACCTGACGGGGGTCCAGCTCAGCAAACGCGAGCTCGAGTCCGCGTCCGAGCTCGGAGCCAAGCAGTTACATGACCTCATCGACTTCGGGATCCTGGCAGAGCGCGAGTCCTACGACGAGAACGACCTCGCGGTGGCCAAAGCGGCGGCGAGGTTCATGACCTTCGGCGTTGAAGCCCGGCACCTCAGGATGTTCAAACAAACCGCGGAGCGGGAAGCGGCCTTCGTCCAGCAGATCGTGCTTCCACTCAGCCGCCGCCACGATCGTGAGGCCGCAGACGAGGCCACCGCGCGATCGGTGCGCGAGTTAGTGGCGCTGTCCCGGCAGGTGCGCGAGGCGCTTCTTCGCGCCGCGCTGCAAGATCTTCTATAACCTTATTGACTGATCGCCAGATCGCTTTGTCGACAAGTACCCTCCTCGTTTGCCCCGGTCCGGAGATCCCGCCGGTGCAGGCACCGGATCCGACCATCGCCGAGGGAACGCAGCGCGGGCGACGGGCGCGCGCCGAACGTGGCGGAGGTACATCTCTAACTCTCAAGAGCAAGGTTAGTTTTGCCGGCAGGGGAGCGAGGCCAGCGTGATGGTGGCCGGCTCCCGTTCGGGGAGTGGAGAGGCGTGGTCGGTGTTGGTCACGCGCCAGGAGATGGCGGCGCGGGCTCGGGAGCTCGGAGCCGAGATCCGGCAGGCGCTGGGGAACCGCGACCTGCCCCCGGTCTTCGTGGGCATCCTGAAGGGATCGACGGTCTTTCAGGCGGACCTCATTCGGGCTATCGACATCGACCTGGCGGTCGATTTCATGTCGATCTCTTCGTACGCCGAAGCTGCCACCGGCGACGGCGTGGTGCGCATCATCAAGGACCTCGACCAGGACATCAAGGGCCGCGACGTCGTCATCGTGGAGGACATCGTGGATACGGGCCTGACTCTCAACTA
>DATAPE010000004.1:0-23285 GCA_036265345.1 Actinomycetota bacterium | reverse complement strand
GCGGCACCGGTCTGAGGTAGGGCAGCACCTCGACGGAGACGATGGCGGCCATGATGAGGGCCGCTCCCACCCACCCCACGAGCGTCAGGCTCTGGCCTTTCAAGAGGTACGCGAACAGACCGGCGAACGCCGGTTCACTGGCCAGGATGAGGGCCGTGCGAGAGGGGGAAGCCTCCTTTTGGGCGTAGGCCTGTACGAAGAAGCCGAGGGCGCTGGCAATCAGGGCCGTGACCCCCAGCGCCAGCCACACCACACCCGCGCGAGGCACCTGGAGGTCGCCTTCGCCCGCAGCGATGAGGAGCGAGAACAACCCGCAGAATCCCAGCTGCACCGCCACCAAGCTGCCGACATGCTCGCTCTCGACGGCCCGGTCGGTAGCGAAGACGTGGAAGGTGAAGGAGATCGCGCACATCAGGACGAGCAGGTCGCCGGCCACCCGGCCCCCGCCCCCGAAGCCCGAGAGAAGGAACAGCCCTATCCCCGAGACGATCGCCGCCGCCCAGACGTGCCAATCACTTCGGAGGTGGAAGAAGAGCGCGCCGACGACCGGTGTCAGCACGACCCACAACCCAGTGATAAATCCGGTGTGTGAGGCGCTGGTGCGTTCGAGCCCCAAGGTCTGGAATACGTAGCCGCCGGTGAGGAACACGCCCATCACGATGCCGGCGCGCCACCCCGCTCGGGTCAGCCGGAACATCTCGCGGCGAGAAATGACACCCACGATGACGGCTGCTGGGATGAAGCGGTAGGCAAGAAACGTCATCACGGGTATGCGAGCGACCGCGTCTTGGACCAGCGAAAACGTCAAGCCCCACACCGCGGCGATCGCCACCAGCGCGAGTTCGGCCGCGATCTGCTTTCTGCCTTCTTGCACGCGTCACTCTTTCGTCGATCTCTCGTCGCCGGACGAGGCCGGGAAACGACTCAGCTCTCGCGCCCGGGATCCGATCGGTTTGCAGTCTCCAGGGCGGAACGTATCTCGGCCACCTCTTCCGGCGCCATCCAGCGCGCTACCGAGTCCGCGATGCTCTGCACGCCGACGGGGCGTCCTGCGGCTCGCAGCGACAGGATCGTCTTGTAGACGAAACCGCGGTATGCCTCCGGGATACGCAACCCTTCGATAGCCCCGGTAGCCGCCCATTCGGACTCCAGAGCTGCCAGCTCTGGCTCCTCCCACCAGGGTCGTTCTTCGGATGATCCGCGATCGCTACCGAGCGGAACCAGATTGACCGGCTTCGATCCTTCTCGTCGCCACTCCGGCGCGTCGAGATAGTCGGGCTCGTAGCGCGCCCTCTTGATAGCAAGATCGCGAACTTCATCCCGGTCCCGGGCAAGGAGGAGAAGCCGCAGCGTTCTCCCGTCCTCGTCCGGGACATTCCCCGCGTCGCGATAGGCCAGCGCGTCTTCGATCGTGAGTCGAATGGCGGGATGAGGATCCTGGTCGGCCGTCGGCGTACGCCACCAGCGAAGCATGCGCTCGAGCTCCCCAGTGCTCATCAGATACCAGCCTTCGACCTCTGCTCCGTCATCGGCCACGCGCGAGCCTCCAGTCTCCTCATCCGGGGGGTCGCGGGGAACGGTCACGTCGACGGACCGGGCGTGATGGTCTCCACGGCGCGCCAGCAATACCAGGCCGCGATCGTCCGGAAGGGACGGAACCTCTCGCCCATGACCTCCAGCTCCTTGGGGGCGGGGGGGCCGGGTAGGGCGAAGGCCCGCGCGTAACCCTTCCGCACGCCGAGGTCACCGATGGGCCACACGTCGAGTCTCCTGAGTTGAAAGATCAAGAACATCTCCGCGGTCCAGACGCCGATCCCTCGCACCTCAGAGAGCCGCGTGACTATCTCGTCATCGGACAGTTCATCGAACCCACTCAACGGAACGGAACCGTCGATCGCTTTCGCAGCCAGATCTTTGATCGACATAGCCTTGTTGCGCGATAAGCCCGCCGCCCGCAGCGCTTCCTCGGTGGTACTCGCGACCTTGTGCGGCTCGGGCGTTCCATCCAGAACCGCGACGACGCGGCCCCAGATGGTTCTGGCGGCTTTACCTGTCAGCTGCTGGAAGACGATCGCCCTCGCGAGGGCGGTGAACTCATCGTCCTGCGGCGGCGTGAGGACACACGGCCCCACCGCTTCGTACAAGCGGCCGATCTCGGGGTGTCGCTGCGCCAGCTCGGCACTCGCGGACTCGAAAACGTCTTGGTTGACGTCCATCGAGCAATCGTCGCAGGCGGGCGGGTGCCGTCGGAGCGAAGGAACCTGCCCTGGCAGCCGCAGTGTCAAGCCGCACGAGCCAGGCTCTATCGCCTAGATGGGGTCAGATGCGCTATATCCCGCCTAGAATGCTTGCATGCGCGAGTATCGGATGGGACAGGCAGCCGGCTTGCTGGGGGTCAGCGTCGACACGGTGCGGCGATGGGCAGACAGCGGAAGGCTGCCCACGACTCGGACCACGGGCGGACACCGGGTGGTCTCGGGGACGGACCTTGCCGCGCTTGCTGCCACCCTCACCCCGTCCCCCGAAAGCGAGTCGCTATCGGTGCAGTCGGCGCGCAACCGGCTTGTGGGCATCGTCACCTCAGTCACCCGTGACAAGGTGATGGCGCAAGTCGAGGTCCAGGCGGGGCCGCATCGCGTGGTGTCTCTGATCTCGCGTGAAGCTACGGACGAGTTGGGGCTCGAGCCCGGCGTGCTCGTGGCGGCAGTGGTCAAGGCGACCAACGTGACCATCGAGCTTCTCGCAACCGAATGAGGTTGCGTTTGCTGGCTGTGCTGATCGGGGTGGCCCTGACGTTGGGAGCGTGCGGGTCGTCTTCCGGGCCCTCGACCCCGGGAGCCAAACAGACAACGGTGACTGTCTTTGCCGCCTCCTCCCTGACGCAGGCCTTTACGAGGCTCGGCGCTCTCTTCGAAAGCCAGCACCCCGGATCCCAGGTGCGCTTCAACTTCGCGGCCTCGGACACGCTTGCGACTCAGATCACACAGGGTGCACCGGCCGACGTCTTCGCGGCTGCCTCGACCACCCCGATGGACACGGTCACCTCCGCCTCTCTTGCGGCCGCCACCCCCCACCTCTTCGTATCGAACAAGTTGCTGATCATCACCCCTAACGGAAATCCCGCCGGCATAAAGGGGCCGCAGGATCTTGCGCACCCAGGATTGAAACTGGTGCTCGCGGCCCCCGGCGTCCCTGCCGGCGACTACGCACGAGAGGTGTTGGACAACCTCGGGATCCGAAGGGAAGCACTCAAGAACGTCGTATCCAACGAGGTTGATGACAAAAGCGTCGTCTCCAAGGTGTTGCTCGGCGATGCCGACGCGGGCATCGTCTATGTAACCGATCTCACGCCCAAGCTTGCAGCGAAACTGGCCGTCGTCCCCATCCCCAAGAAGGACAACGTCGTGGCGCGTTATCCGATCGTCCCACTCAAGGGCGGCCCCTCTGCCATGGGAGGCCGGCAGTTCGTTCAGTTCGTGGTCTCGGCGAGGGGCGAGAAGATCCTCCATGGCTTCGGGTTCGGGCCTCCGTAGGCCAAGGGGCGAGGGGGCCGCTCCCGGGATCTTCGTCGCTCTGGGCTGCGTGGCGGCAGTCTTCTTCTTGCTGCCCCTGGCGGGCCTGATCGTTCATGCTCCCTGGTCTAACGCGATCCGGGAGCTGACGCGTCCGGCAGCGCTGGATGCACTTCGGCTTTCGCTGATCGTTTCGTTCTCCTCGCTCCTGCTCTCCTTTGTGTTTGGACTTCCGCTCGCGTGGCTGTTATCGAGAAAGCGGTTCCCCGGTCGGCGCGTCCTGCGTGGTCTGGTGCTTGTCCCCATGGTGCTTCCACCAGTTGTCGGAGGAGTCGCCTTGCTTACCGCGTTCGCTCGCTTCGGTCTGCTTGGCGCGGCGTTGGAACGCGTCGGCATCACTCTCCCTTTCACCCCGGCGGGCGCGGTGGTAGCGGCTACCTTTGTCTCGTCGCCGTTTCTGATCGTCGTCCTCGAAGGTGGGTTCTCATCGGTCGACCGCCGCTTGGAAGGGGCCGCCGCCACTCTGGGAGCAAGCCGAGCCCGCATCTTGCGAACCGTCACCCTGCCGGCCATGTGGCCTGCGATCTCTGCGGGGGCCGCGTTGTGTTGGGCGCGCGCATTGGGTGAGTTCGGAGCAACTATCACTTTCAACGGAAACATCCAGGGCCGCACACAGACCCTTCCACTCGACGTCTATCAAACGCTTCAGACCGACTTCGACGGAGCGATCACCTTGAGCTTGCTTCTGTTGGCCGTCGCCCTCGTCGTGCTGATCTCACTGCGCGGCAACCTGCGAGTGCGATGAGTTTTTTGGACGCTTCGGTGACGGTGCGGAGACCGCGATTCCAGATCCAGACCGAACTGGCTGTCGAAGAGGGACACGTCCTCGCACTCATCGGTCCGAACGGCGCCGGCAAATCGAGTTTGGTGGAGGCACTCTGCGGTCTGATCCCGATCGATGGGGGACGCGTGGTCGTGGGGGGTACAGCATGGGAGGACGTCGCCGGACGTGTCAGGCTCCCTCCTCAGCAGCGATCGGTTGGCGTGATGTTTCAGAGATTGGCGCTGTTTCCGAAGATGACGGCGCTGGACAACGTCGCTTACGGACCTCGATCGATCGGGGCCAGCAGGACCCAAGCTCGTCATGCGGCGACCTCGGTACTCGAGCGGCTGGAGGCCGCCGATCTCGCCGGCGTTCCTGCCGGAGAGCTGTCGGGGGGACAGGCACAGAAGGTAGGGCTGGGGCGGGCGCTGGCGGTCGAACCCGACCTCCTCCTGTTGGACGAGCCGACTTCGCAGCTGGACGTTGCAACCCGAATGATCGTGCGGCGGTCTTTGATCGATGTGCTTCGCGACTTCACCGGCGTGACCGTCGTGGTAACGCATCAACCCATGGAGGCGATGGCGGTGGCAGGTGAGATTGCCGTCATGGAGGAGGGCCGCATCACGCAACGAGGCGATGCGAAAGAGCTTCAGCTCCGGCCCCGCTCCGCGTACGTGGCCGAATTCGCAGGCGTCAATCTCCTGGAGGGATGCAGCACAGGCGATCGAGTGGAGATCGCCGGGGGTGCCTCCGTGGCGGTCGCCAACGCCCCACGGGGCGACGTGTTCGTGGCCATCGATCCCAACGCCATAGCGCTCCACAGGACGATTCCCGAGGGAACGCCGCGCAACGTCTGGCAACTCGGCATCACGGATATCGATCTCGAAGGAGACAGGGCCCGCGTCCGAATGACGGGCGAGCTGACGCTCGTTGCCGAGATCACACGAGCGGCATCAACCCAGCTGCGATTGGCAGACAAAGGTCGCGTGTGGGCAACCACGAAAGCGACCCAGGTGCACGTATACCCGCGTTAGTGCACCTCATCGCGGAATAGGACCTCAAGCATCAGTCAGGTGATGCCACAGCTCGGAGTGTGCTCGGAGGAACGGCTCCAGTCTCTGGGGCGGATGGCCTGCCACCTCTTGCACTGCATCGGTCACGACATCCATCTCGCCCGTGGCCACCGCCGCATACGAGGTTATCCATCCCTCGATCTCCCAGTCCGGTGCGCCGCTTGGACGGCGCGACGCCCATGCCTCTTCGGTGGTCTCCGCGTGATAAGCGATCGGCCGGCCCGTCACCCGGGAAAGGATCCCGGCGGTAGCCGCCATCGAAAACGCTTCCGGCCCGGTCATCTCGTACGTACGCCCTTCGTGACCGTCACTCAGCAGAACCGCTACAGCTACGTCGGCGATGTCATCGCGCGTCACCCACGCCACCCGGCCCTCACCCGCGGGGCCACGGATGACACCGTCGGGTCCGGTGAAGTAGGGAACGAAATCTGCGTACAGGCTCGACCGCAGGAAAGTGAAGCTGGCTCCGGTGTCCCGGATGTGCTCCTCGGTGGCGAAGTGCTGGCGAGCGAGAGTGAACGTCGCGTTGGGCGCGGCCCCCAGGAACGAGAGGTAGACGATCGTTTCGACCCCGGCCTCACGGGCGGCATCGACGGCAGCAAGATGCTGCTGCAAGCGGTCTTCGGTCTCCCTTCCGGACACGAGGAACAGCGTCGTGGCACCCTCGAGAGCGCTCGTCATGGCGGCGGTATCCCCGTAAGAAGACGCGCCGACCCCGACGGCTCCGTTCAGCACGGGAGCCTTGAGGGGATCTCTGACTACCAATCGCTGGGCGATCCCCTTGCTCGCCAAACGGCGGGCAACTCGGCCTCCCACCTCTCCGGTCGAGCCCGTAACCGCGAGCTCAGGAAGTGCCACGCGTGCCAAGGTCGGTCGCCGCTACCGGGGACGGATCGAAGGGTGTGTCCATGAGAGCAAGTCGGATCGGTGAAATGAGTTCGGTCATCCCAGGAACTTAGTGCCCGCACCGGACTTCTCATCTACCCCCATGGCGACACTCCCGGCATATCCAATAGGGCCGGCCCCCCAGGGGTCTCCGGACGTAGACCATCCTCCACACGAACCTCAGTCTCGAGCACCTCTCGCAGTGGCGCATGGGAACGAGACGCATCGGAATGAGACGCAACAGCTGGCCCCTCCCCCCCGAAGGTCGGTACCGACAATCTTCATGGCGTACTTACCCCTATCGTCACGGGTCAAGCGTGGTCGACACTGCCGAGGGCGATCTGTGAGATGTTCATGCAACCGCCACGGCCCGTCCAGCAAGCGGAAACGTCGGGATGGCACGCTCGACCTGTGGCACAAACCGCAACAGTCTCGACGCTCCAAGGTCGATGCCGTCACTGCGGCACCCAACAGAGCGACCTCATCCGCCACCTCGATGAGGAACGAGCCAGAGAACGGCGACTCTTCCTTCTCCACGATCGGCTCGAGACTCCCGGGGGCCGGCACCACCGCCCTACGAAGGGAGGTGTACACCAGATGATGAAGTTGATAGCGGCGCTCGCGCTTCCTTCAGCCGGCGTGATCGGCATCGCCATCGCCAGAGGCAGAGATCAGATGCAGCGGATCGAAGACCTCTTCCAGACTTACCGCACGACCCTCTGAGTCAGAACTCAGAAGCAAGCCGGCGTCGAGACCGCCACCCTCGGTGTGTGCCAGATCGCAGTTGGGGTAGACACCAGGGGTGCAAGAGCAGGACGGAAATCCTCCCGGAACCGAATCTCCGCAACGCTTCCGCCCCAAACTTCGATACGAGTTGATCGGGTGCGGGCTCCACGGCCACGAGCTCGTTGGAACTGAAGCAGCACGCCTGCGCGAAGAGGATGCCTTGTTCGCGAGAGAGAGTGGCGGGCTCAGGTGGTACCGGTGCCTCAGGTGTGATTCATGGCTCCCTCTTGGACCTCCGCGCCAGCCCTCCCATGAGTACCCACCCGAGCGCGACGAGATCGAGCTTCCATTGCGTGGCCGGCCCCTCCGAGATCGCTATGTCCTTCGTGCCATCGCCGTTGACAGAGCTATCCATGTTGTTCTGCTCGCCGGCTTGGCTGTCATCATCTTTGCCTTTGCCGGACACAAAGCGGTGTTGCGCCGCGACTACTTCAGGATCCTCGACGACCTCCAAGGCGGGGCTGGGGGCCCCGTCGGAGGGACCGGCCGCAGCGCTTTCACCCGCTTCCGACATTTCTTCAGGATCACCCCGACCCACCTGTACGAGGTGGGAGCTTTCGTTACCGCTTATGCGCTGTTGGAAGCGGCCGAGATGGTGGGATTGTGGTTCGCTAAGCGGTGGGCCGAGTACTTGACGTTCGTTGCCACCACGCTCCTGATCCCGTTCGAGGTCACAGAGCTCGTTCACAATATCTCGATCCTCAAAGTGCTGACCCTGGTCATCAACATCGCGGTAGCCGTCTACCTGCTGCTGGCCAAGAGGTTGTTCGGTCTGCGGGGAGGGGGCCGAGCCGAGGAGGCCGAGCGCGCTCGCGACAGCGGGTGGGAGGCGCTCGAGCGCTCCGCTCCGGGCACCGAGATCACCCCGGCCTGACTGGCCGGATCGTCTTTTGCGAGCTCAGCCACGCATGGCGTGGTTCACGACCACAAAACCAGCGCGGTGGCGGCGCGATCCCAAGCGGCAGATGAGCGAACGGGGGCAATGTTGGGGGCCGCGCGGAACACCTACCATTCCTTAACCAAGTACTGCCTTTCCGTTTAAAGATCGGGAACCTGTTCCTTCATCGCATCTCTCTATCGTCGTTCTCGACACGTTGGTTCGACATAGGGAGGTAGCAGATGCGGATGCTCAGTAAAGCGATCCTGGCAGCGTTGGTCGCTGTCATGATCGGAGGAACCATCGCTCTTGCGAGCGGAGGGACAGGCGTCACCCCGTCGCCATCGACGATGGCCAGCAGCGAAAGAGCGGTCCCGTCAACGACGGCGGCCGATGTGAAGGGGCCTTGCGATGAGGCCGAGCACGCGAACGATGCAAGGTGCGACGGAGCTCAGGTTCCCGAGGACCGCAACGACGACAACGGCGGAGTTCACGAGCAAGAAGGTCCTGACGACTCGGGCCATCACTCGAGCACGGAGATCTCGACCGGTAACTCGGGACCGCGCGGTGGCGAGATCGAAGCTGGAGATGACTCCGGTCACTCGACCGAGATGGAAGCGGGAGATGACTCCGGCCGCGGCTCGGACAACTCAGGCCATCACAGAGGCTCGGGGCGCAATCACTCCGAGGACAACTGAGGCAGCAAGCATCACAAGGCAGAACAAACTCACACGCACGACCTAACGAAAGGAACAAACAGATGAAAAGGATGATCCGATTTGGACTGGCACTAGCACTGGTATCGGCGGCACTTCTTCCGATGGCCGCAGAGGCCAAAGGCGGTGTGCAGGTGAAGAAGTCCGGCAGCTGCGCCGCTCACAGCACATGGAAGCTCAAGCTCAGCAAGGATGATGGCAGGATCGAGACCGACTTCGAGGTTGACCAGAACCGCGTCGGGCGCAACTGGAGAGTCACGTTCAAGCACAATGGGCACCGATTCTTCAGAGGTATCCGGACCACCAAGGCCCCCAGCGGTTCGTTCGAGGTGCGGAAGTTTGCGAACAACGCTCCCGGCACCGACAAGATCGTGGCCCGAGCACGAAACCTTCGCTCCGGGGAGCTCTGCAGAGGCGTCGCAAGGATCTAGCCCACTTCATAGCAAGGCACCGAGGACTCCCGAACTCCGGGGGTCCTCGGTTTGCGCGTGGGACCAGTACTAGGTCGACGGAGGCTTGAGTAGGTCGGGGCCAGACGGCGCCTCGAGCTCGTCGAGCACCGTGAAGACACGCTCGACAAAGAGGTCCGGGATCTCGAGGTGGATCGAGTGTCCGACTCCATCGAAGGTTATGGAACGCGCGTTAGGTATGAGGGAGAGCGCTTGCTCCACATCATCATCGCTGATCGCACTGCCCCGACTCGGGTCGGCCCGGAAGAAGATCACCGGACACTCGATCCGGCTGAGGACCGCTGGCCCGTAGCCCGCGTGCATCCGATCGAACTCGATCACCGCGTCGAGCATCGAGGGGTCGTGGTGACGGAGAGTCTCGGCCGACCATGCGATCTCGTCTTTTTCGACAACGTCACCGAAGCGCACGGGCTGATCGCCCTCCAATCCCACCGTCAAATCCGCCACTTGTCTCTTCAATTCGCCATCCGGCATGGAGGAGCCGGCCAGCGTCCGCATGGCAAAAAGCATCGGACGTGTCGGGGTGATGGCCTGTCGCGCCGACTCCGCCGACAGCGGACCGTCTTCGTCGATTACTCCCCTCACCAGATCAGGGCGCTCCGAAGCAGCTATCAGGGCCACCTCTCCACCGAGGGAGTGGCCCAGGACGATCGCCGGCTCGTGTACAACGCCTTCCAGGAACGCTTCGATGTCCGAGGCGTAGTCGAACAGACGGTACCGACCTGGCACCCACGTCGAACGGCCGTGCCCCCTAAAGTCGGGCGCAAATAGGTGGGTGCGGTCCCGGAGCGCCGGAATGATCCATCGCCACGATTGCCACCGTGCCGAGCCACCGTGCAGCAGGACTAGGGGAATGCCATTGTTAGGACCCTCGGCGAAGTTGATGTCGATGGAGCCCGTGGAGAAGAGCCGCTCCTCGAAATCCTTCACGCTGCGAGACCTGGACACGGACAGGCCGACAGTGGCTCGGGACCAGGCACCCGCCTGAAGGTGATCGCGTGCACACCGGGATTCTGGCAGGGTCTGCCCCCGACTCGGTCTTTCGATCCAGGGCCCACTAGCCTTGTTCCCTTCAAGGAAATGGGCAGGGAGGCGCAAAGAATGAGAGCAACGTCTGCTGCAGCGTTGTCGATTGCGGTCGTACTGGCATCGCCCACGGCGGTTGCCTCCGAGAACCACTATAAGAACCTGATAACCGCGACTCAGCCGATCGCCTACTGGCGGCTGGGAGAGACGTCCGGCTCTATCGCTCACGCGGTAGTGGGACAGCACCCCGGCACTTATAAGGGCGCGCCACAGCTGGGGAGACCAGGTCTCATCCGCAACAACCTCAACACCGCCCCGCACTTCGACGGTACCGACGATCGGGTCAAGGACAACAGCTTCACGGATCGGCGGAAAGCTTCCTGGTCCCACGGCTACACACTCGAAGCCTGGGTGGTGACGCGGACGCGAACGGCCGAAGAGCACATCATCTCTTTCAACCGCAGGAACGGAGGCACCAACATCGCGATCTTTCGCGATGAGCCATCCAACAAGTTCAAGTTCCACGATTGCGAGGGGAGACACTGCGTTGCAGTCTTCTCAAAGACGACTCCGAGGATCGGCAAGACCTACCAAGTAGTTGTGACCGTGGACGCCTCCAATCACGGGCATCTCTACGTGAACGGGCGGTCGGAAGCGACCTTCGTGTCCACACAGAGACCGGTTCATGACGCCCGATTCACGATCGGAGCGGACTACGACCGGGCGCGCAACGGTCAGGGCCGAAAGGTAACTTCCTTCTGGCACGGACGTATAGACGAGGTCGTCATATACGACCGAGCGATCTCCGCCAAACGAGTAGCGGCCGAGTGGGCGGCAGGCACCTGATCGATCCGAGTGTTCCTATTTACACACCCACTACGTGCATTAGGGGTTACGACTCTGGCCCTTTGGTGACACCCTTCTAGTTGCATCCCCCAGCAAGGGGGCAACTGGAGGGGAACAAGTCGTGAAGAAAAGGGCGTGGTCGATCCTCTCAGCGGTATGTCTCTTTGTAACGGTAGGCGGGGCTGCGAATGCAGCGATGCCTCGAACCGTTCGGGTCAGTGTCAGCAACGCGGGCGAAGAGGGGAACGGCGACAGCTTTCGTCCGTCGATCTCCACGAACGGGCGCTGGGTGGCCTTCTCTTCGGCAGCTACCAACCTGGTGCAAGGCGACAACAACGACGAGTTCGACATCTTCGTCCACGATCTCCGCACTAAGAAGAACCAACTGATCAGCGTCAGCACGGGCGGTGAGCAGGGGAACGGCCTGAGTTATGAGGCTTCGATCTCGGCCAACGGACAACGGGTTGCGTTCGCGTCCTATGCCAACAACCTGGTGACGGGTGATAACAACCAGGGTGAGTTCCCGGTCAGCGACATCTTCGTCCACAACCTGCGGACCGGGAGCACGACGCTAGTGAGCGTTAGCAGTTCGGGTCAACAAGGGAACAGCGACAGCATCTCTCCATCGATCTCAGCCGATGGCCGCTGGGTGGTGTTCGAGTCTCGAGCAGACAATCTCGTTCCCAGTGACGCCAACGGAGAGTCTGATGTCTTCATCCACAATCTCAGGACGGGCGAGACACGACTCGTTAGCGTCAACGGTTCGGGAGATCAGGCCAGTGGTGCTAGTTCTCTAACCGATTGGGGCCGGACGATCTCCCCACATGGTCATCGAGTGGTTTTCTCCTCTGTCGCTACCAACCTGGTCCCGGGAGATCACAACGGCTGGCAGGACGTCTTCGTTCACAATCTACGCACCGGCAAAACCGAACTCGCCAGCGTGAGCAGCTCGGGCGAGCAGGCAGATAACTCTAGCGACTATGCCTCGATCTCAGCAACTGGACGGGTGGCGTTCTGCTCGGGGGCGAGCAACCTAGATCCAGAGCATGCTCGCGGTGGGGTCTTTGTTCACGACCTTCACAACCGCACGACTGAAAAGGTCAGCGTGACCAGCTCGGGTGGAGAGATAGAAGACTATGGGAGGCAGGCTTTCAGCTGCTACCCGTGGATCTCTCCCAACGGCAGGTGGGTTGCCTTTATGGCTTACCTTGATGGCCACGACGTCGTCCACGTGCATGACATGGCCACTGGAGAGACGGTGATGATGACGGACATATTCGGTCAGATGACTAACCTTGCGAGCCAAGTAGGAGATCTCTCCAACCGAAGCGTGGCCTTCGACACGGACTCCGACAACCTCGTTCCAGGAGGAGACATCTACTTGAACGCCAATGACGTCTTCGTCCACTACCTCTTGCCCCACCACTAGATCGGGCGGGGGAGCCTCAGCGCTGAAGGCGTGGCGGAGGCGGACGGGGATCGAACCCGCCGGGGAGCCGCGCAGCGGGTGAGTTGGACTTCGGGTTCGGCGGGTCCGCCGGAGCTGGCGAAAGTGACCGCCCACGAAAACCCTCATGGCGGAGGCGGACGGGAATCGAACCCGCCCACCGGGGATCGCCCGGCGCACTGGTTTTGAAGACCAGGAGGGACACCAGTCCCCTTTCGCCTCCGGTGAGGCGGTGAGCCTAGCGGTGCGGCGCCAGACCTAGAGCGCCAGACGAACCTTGTCGTCGTTCGACGGGACGGGATGGCCCTCGAGCCCGAGCAGAAAGTGCTTGCGCTCGAGGCCCCCGGAAAAACCGCCGATCGCGCCTCCCGCGGCTACCACCCGATGGCAGGGGATGACGATGGGGATCGGATTGCGGCCGACCGCGCCACCCACTGCTCGGGGGAAGCTGTGGACCCTCTGCGCCAGCGCGCCATAGGTAGTCAACTCGCCGAAGGGGACCTTGTTGAGCTCGGACAGCACCCGCTGGCCGAATGGGCTGGCCATGGTCAGATCCAGAGGCAGGGTGAAGGAGTGGCGCTCCTTGGCGAAATACTCATCAAGCTGCGATTCCACCGAAGGGATGGGCGCCACCCTCTGCACATCCTCGAACCTCAAGTGCAGATGTTCGAGCGCAGCAGCAGGCTCGCCCCAATGGATCAGACAGAGACCATCGGAGGAGACTCCGATCAGAAGCTCGCCCAGTGGCGAAGGTTGAATGAAGTAGCGAACGGAACGCATACGCTTACTTTAACGCCGACAACGGAAGGTGAAATGGTTCTCCAACACAGAGAAGTACGACTTCGGAACCCCGTCATGATCACCGCGTTCCGCGGATGGAACGATGCTGGCGAAGCCGCAAGTTTTGCTGCGATGCACCTCGCCAGGGTGTGGAGCGGGACGAAGATCGCATCTATCGACCCGGAGGAGTTCTACGACTTTCAGGTCGCCCGCCCCCACGTTGAACTCGTCGACGGCGTCAGTCGCAAGATAACGTGGCCTGCGAATGAGTTCTGGGCAGCCCGCTTCGAAGGCACCGAGCACGACGTGCTCGTGCTGGTCGGAACCGAGCCCAACGTGAGGTGGAAGACGTTCTCACGTCTGATCGTGGACTTTGCCAAGGAGCACGACGTTCAGATGGTGGTCACGCTGGGTGCACTGCTAGCCGACGTGGCGCACTCGAGACCGGTCAACATCACAGGGACCGCCGGCGATCAGGAGTTGGTAGAGCAACTCGGTCTTGAACGCTCACGATATGAAGGTCCGACAGGGATAGTCGGGGTCCTTCACGATGCCCTGGGCGGCGCACAGATCCCCTCCGCCAGCCTCTGGGCTGCCGTGCCTCACTACCTGGCGGTTACCCCCAACCCCCGCGTGGCGCTTGCCCTGGTCCGGCAGACCACAGACCTGATCGGTATTCGCGCCGACGTCGATCCACTGGAAGCAGCCGCCGAGGCTTACGACGCCCGTGTGTCGGAGATGGTCGAAGCCGACGACGATGTCCAGGCCTACGTAAGGCTTCTCGAGGAACGGGCCGATGAACGAGCTCGAGAAGAGTTGCTCGATCCGAGCGAGTTGCCAACCGGCGATTCTCTTGCTGCCGAGCTCGAGCACTTCCTCCGGGAACGCGGCGACTCTCCCTAGGCTCCCGGCCACTCCTTCTTCTTCTCTTCGACCACGGGCCACCCAACGCTCTTCTCATCCCCGCCCGAGAGCACGTCACCGAGATCCTTCTTGCCGGCGATGTCCTTCGTGACCGTCAGAAGTTCATCGAGGGATGCCCGTTTCTTTCCCTCCAGGCGGATGCGTAAGGCAGTGAGAACGTCCGCGTGCTCGTCCGACAGCCCGTCGTTGCGGCCGATCTCCGCAAGCGTGTCGGCGGCTTTGCGGATCAGCTTGCGATCTTCTTTCGCCTGGTCCTGGAGTTTCTTGAGCTCCTCGTCTTCGGCCATCGCCGATTTATACCAAGTGACCTGGGGGAGCAGGGATCACGGAGGCGCGTAGAGAACGGCCTCGTGTCGCCTCCGAGCGATCAGGAGGATCCCGATCGAAGCGGCCGCCGCCAGCCCCACGGTGGCTACACCCTCCGCAGGAACCACCGTGAACACTGCATACGCCAGCGCTGCTATCAGCGCGGCGCCGGGGAGGGTCAGGAGCCAGGCATAAAGCACCCTGCCCGTAAGACCCCAACGAACCGCAGAGAAGCGGTTGGTCGTTCCCACTCCGATAACCGCTCCGGTGATGGTGTGCGTGGTGGATACCGGGATGCCGTAGTGGGCGGTCGTAAACAGCGTCGCGGCCGCAGCGGTCTCTGCCGCGAAGCCTCCCACCGGCTGCAACTTCGTGATCTTGGAGCCCAGGGTGTGCACGATCCGCCATCCGCCGGTCAATGTTCCAAGAGCGATGGCGGCGTGAGCAGCTAGGACCATCCACAATTTGATCGATAGCTCTTCCCCCACCGGCCTTCCAGCGTGGGCGTCGATGAAAACCACTGCGGCGATGATTCCCATCGTCTTCTGAGCGTCGTTCGCGCCGTGACCGAGAGAAAACGCCGCCGCGGAAACGAGTTGCAGCTTCCGGAACACGCCGTTGGCGCCCTTGACCGTGGCGGGGGTCGATCTGACGATCGGATCCGTGATCATCAACACGACGTTCTCGAGGATGACAGCAAGCACGAAGCCCACGATGGGTGAGATGACGATGAATAGGGCGATCTTGGTGATCCCGGAAGAGACGAGCATCGACGGCCCGCCGTACACCAATGCCGCGCCGACAAGGCCTCCGGCAAGGGCGTGCGAGGAGGACGTCGGAAGACCCAGATACCAGGTCATGAGGTCGAACGCGATCGCTCCGACGACAGCGGCAAGGATGACATTGAAGCCATCGGTGCGCGTAGCTAGTCGTCCAAGGTCGATAGTTCCGGCCCCCACTGTCTTGGCTACGGCGGTGCCGAAAACCAGGAACGCCACGAAGTTCCAGACCGCTGCCCAGGCGACAGCCAGCCGCGGGGACAGAACCCTCGTCGACACGACGGTAGCGATCGAGTTGGCCGCATCATGGAAGCCGTTAACGAAGTCGAATGCCAGAGCAACGAGGATGATGACTATCGCTTCGAAACTGAGGTTGAACATCAGCTCTGCTTGAGAGAGATCGTTTCGATCGTGTTAGCTACGTCCTCGAGGCGGTCGATGCCCTGCTCTATCTGCTCGATGATCTCTTTCCATTTCAGGACATCCATCGCCCTGTAGTCGCCCGAGAACAGTTCGGCGATCGTGCGGCGGTAGAAGCGGTCGCCTTCGTTCTCAAGGCGATTGATCTCGATCCAATATTGGTCGAGGTCCTTCATCTTTCGCAGGCTCGGCATCGCCGCAGCAGTCTTGCGAGACGCATCTGTCAACGTTTCCATCAGCGAGATCATCTGCGGAAGCGGCTGATCGATCTTGTGCAGCTGAAGGAACTCGGCTGCTGCTTCGATGTGGTCGAGAACGTCATCGAGGTTCGATGCGAGTTGTTGGATATCTTCCCGGTCGAACGGAGTCACGAAACTGGTGTTCAGGCGGCGCATCACTTCATGGGTCAGTTCGTCGCCCTCATGCTCGATGTCCAGCACGCGCTGGGTCTTCTTATCCAGATCGTTGTAGTTCTTCAGCAGATCGAGCAGCTCCTCGGCACCGGTTAGAACGGTGCTCGCGAGCCTCTCGAACAGGTCGAAGAAGGATCGCTCTCCTTGCAGCACTCTTAAGCGCATCGGACCTCCGGCGTAGATACGACTCGGGAAGGCTACCGGAGGAATTCATACGACGGTCGGAATCCGTTTGCAGTCCGTTCACGCACCCCCGCTAACCTCTCCGGCAAGTAACCGTTGGGGGGCCACTCCCCCGGCCCCCTTCGGTTGCTAGGTAAGGTAGAAGGCAGATCGGCCTTGCCGCACGAACCGCGACAAGCTGCACGAAGAGGCGGGGCCTTGCAAATTCCAAGAGTGGCCATCGAGGCAAGCCGGTGCTGCGATTTGTAGGCTGAGCCGAAGCTCCATCCAGATACCGAACGGAGGCGGCCATGCCGAAGCGGAACGCAGGTGACGGATCTCCTAGTGAGCCGGTCAAGGGCGAGAGTTTTCGCGGGGAATTCACCCGACTCGAGCGCGAGTACGTCCTTGCACGCAGCATCCTTGCGGCTCGCCACGCCACCGGCATGAGCAAGGGAGCCTTCGCTAAGGCCGTAGGAGCGTCGAAAGGAAAGCTCTCGCGGTGGGAACGTGCCGAAGCGATCCCACGCCTCGAGGTGCTCCAGCGGATAGCCAACGTCACCGGGCTGTCCTTTCAGATCGGCATCGAGCCGCTCGAGACTCCCAAGCCCGCCAGCACGAAAACCTCAAACAAGAGATCGGCGACCCGAAAGGCTTCGGGGAAGAAAACGACCACCCGAAAGGCAAGTGAACGCAAGTCCACAACACGGAGAAGCTCCGCGCGCAAAACTGGTGCCGGGAGATCCGCCGCTACGGGATCAACAGAGCGTAAGAGTCCCAAGACGGCAGCGTCCGCCAAGTCGTCGCGCGCCAAGGGGACCCGCAAGAGTCCAGCTGGAGGAGCGAGCTAGCTCAAGCCTGCACCCTTGGCGCCGGAAAGTACTCGGCGCTAAACACGCTGTCCCCATCGAACATCAACGCCCAAACGCTCGCCTTCTTCGTTCCTCCCTTGCGCAGATCCAAGTCATCGGACGAGGCCACCCGCTCGAGCAGGTCGGGGATGACATCTCCCTGGCTGGACACCACCGTCGTCCGTCCCGACGCCCCCCACCGCCGCAACGCTGTTAGGGCTTTCTCCTCGTTCCCCGGATAGCCGACCTCCGACCACAGGGGCTCTTCTCGGATCGGGACGCGGATCGCCTCGCTCAAAGGCTGAACAGTCTGTACGCAACGGATGAAGTCTGCAGACACGATGTCTCCCACTTCGAAGTGGGATAGAAGACGCACGAGCTCTTCTGCCTGCGCCCACCCGAGGGGATCGAGGGGGCGAAGACGGTCGTCCCCTTCCCATTCGGAACGCTCCCCAGCGCTCGCGTGACGTACGAGCAGGACACAGCCCCCGAGCGATGGGCCACGCACGAATCGTTCCAGCAGTTCACGGTCGCGGGGGTGGGTGAGCATATCGGCTGCTTCCGCGAGCGATACCCATCGCAGGTCGTCAACCTCACGGCCGGGGACGAAGACGCCCGCTTCCGCCTCCATCGACCAGTACCTCACAACCTTGGGCCGAACCGCGCCCCCCGAGGTCTTGGTGTAACGCGCTTCCCCAAGCGGCTGCCCGAGCCTCACGCGGTGACCGGTCTCCTCGAAAACCTCGCGGATAGCCCCCTCGACCTCCGACTCGCCCGGAGCCAGCTTGCCCTTGGGCAGGCTCCAGTCGTCGTACCGAGGCCTGTGGATCACCGCCACCTCGATGAGCGGACCGCCATTCTTCTCGCCCGCCGATCTCCACAGCACTCCCCCTGCCGCTCGGATCGGTGGCCCGATCAGTTCTCGGGCCATGAACGATTCTTCTTCTTTTCGAGCACAGAGACCTGCTTCGAGAACGCCTGCTTCGCCTCTCGTGCACTTTGTCGCTGCATCTCAAATAGCCTTCCTGCCTCGAACCTCGAAGAGCTTCCGGCCGGGGAGTCTGCGTACTTCTCGACAGTAGCCGCGGCGATCACAGCGTCCTGATGGCCACCCAGAAGTTCTTGCGTCTGCTCGGCCAGACTGCCGAACTTCTCGGCCGCGGAGTGCTGGGACTTCTCGAGGAAGGGACCAACTGCCTCAGCCGCATAGCGCGCCCGTTTGGCTTCTATGCGAACCGCATGCCACACGTCGTCCGGATCGGTGGGTTTGACCACTCGTGCGCGGCGAACGAAGCGATCCCATGCTCCCGCGGCGAGTGGGGGTAGGGCCACGCGACACTCCTCCTCTGCCTTGAGGGTGAAACGGGGTTCGCGCGCGCACTCGATCGCCTGGTCCAACAGAGACCGGTAGCGATCGCTAACCAAGACTTGATCCAACGCATCCAGCGCTTGAAGTCTTCGCTCTTCCAGCGCGTTCCAGAGACCCTGCAGCTCGACACCGATGTCGCGGGCGCTTGTCTGTAGCCGTTCCTCGAGTACGTCGAGATCTCTTACCTCACCCAGCGCTTGTGCGAGCCACTTGAGTTCCTGGCTGAGGTCATTGGCCCACTCAGGAACTACCAAAGGGGCAAATGTGCGCAGGTCACTACGCAATCGTCTGGCACCCACCCTCATCTGATGAACGCCTTCGACGTCTTGCAACCGGGTCCGCGGATCGTTCTTGACGATCCGGCGCAGGCCTTGGGACAGCGACCATCTCACGGCCGTTGACGCAGGGGAATCCGGCGCTAGATGGGTAGGTTCGGGGATGTCATCATGCGCCGTTGCCCGGGCCCCCAAGGCTCGGACGGCCTTCGAGATCGGCTCTGCCGACATCGCTCCTGCATTGCGCAGCTCCGCCCCGATCCGCTTCAGATCGTCTTCGCCGATGGAGAGAGCCTCCAACTCCAACTCGCGGAAACGTGCTACGACGCGGCGGCCCTCCACTATCGAAACCTCATCGTCGGAGAGCTCCGCCAGCGATTCCTCACCGGAATCCACCAGAGCCCACCGCCGGCGCTTGGTTCTGAGCGTCGCCACCGGCTTTAGCTCTCCATGACGGGCGAAGGCCGTAACGAGATCGGACACAGATTCAGGCACACGTCCCGATGGTCCGGGGAAGAACATCTCCTCTCTGTCCATCATCTGGGAGCTGTCTGACGGCAGTTTGAGGGTCCAGCCCGAACGGTCACCCTCGCCACTGCGGTACCTAAGCGTTACTCCGCTTCGTGCCAATCTGAGATCCTCGGTGTCGTAATACGTGGCCCGCAGCAACAGCTCGGGCAGTCCCTCCACGCGCGTGACTCCCGCGGCTTCGGGGTGGAAGGACGATAGAGAGAAGGACGCGGGTAGAGAGAACTTGAGCTCTAGCTCACGCATCGCGGTGAGCTCTCTCCATCAACTCCCTTTGCAGCTCCACGCGCGGCTCGGCTTCGGCGCGCGCCACTCTCACCCAGTGGCCGTCGGATCCAAGCTCCCAGGCGGAGCTGTTGTCGGCCAACGCAAGATCGAGGATGCCTTTGAGGCGATGGTTCACGTCGGCCGATCGAGTGGCCAACAGAGTCTCGATCCTCCGGTCGAGGTTCCGGTGCATGATGTCAGCGCTGCCGATGAAGAACTCTTCGCTCCCGCCATTGTGGAAGTAATAGATACGGGAATGCTCCAGAAAACGGCCGACGATGCTTCTAACCCGGATGTTGTCACTGAGTCCCTTAACTTGAGGCCGGAGCGCGCAAATGCCGCGCACGATGATGTCGATCTCGACCGACCGCTGTGAGGCTTCGTACAGTGCGTCGATGACTTCCGCGTCGGCAAGGCTGTTCAGCTTGAAGATGATCCTTCCCGCCGGCTGCGATCCATCCGCATGGCCCTCGCGCTCGATCAGCCTCACGATCCGCTCGCGCAGCTCGTGGGGCGCCACGACGAGGGACCGGTAATTCCGTTGCCGTGAATAACCGGTCAAGGAATTAAAGAGCTCGCTGACGTCTGCGCCTAGCCGTGGGTCGGAAGTAAGCAGGCCGAGATCCTCGTACAGCCGCGCCGTAGTGGGGTTGTAATTGCCGGTGCCGATGTGGATATACCGGCGAAGGCCCATCGCCTCCTGCCGAACGACCAGACACAACTTGCAATGCGTCTTGAGACCAACGAGCCCATAGACGACGTGACATCCAGCCTGCTCGAGAGTTCTGGCCCAGGCGATGTTTGCCAGCTCGTCGAATCGAGCGGTTATCTCTACCAGAACGACTACCTGTTTGCCGGATTCGGCAGCCTTGATGAGTGCTTCGACGATAGGGCTTTCGCCCGACGTGCGATAAAGCGTCTGTTTGATCGCCAGCACCCGAGGATCTGCGGCAGCCTTCGAGATAAACCGCTGAACTGTCGTCGTGAACGAATCGTAGGGATGGTGCACCAGGACGTCGTCGGATCGCAATACGGAGAAGATGTCGGTGGGCGTCCCGTCGGGCGAGGTGAAGGCGGCCGGCGTGACTGGTTGAAACACAGTGTCCTTGAGCTCGGGCCGGTCCAGACCGTGGAGATCCCATAACCCGGTCAGATCGAGGGGGCCGGGCAAGCGGTGTACGTCTTCGTCCCCGACTTCCAACTCACGCTTGAGAAGATCGAGTACCGCGGGAGGCATGTCCGATTCCACTTCGAGGCGAACCGCCGGAGTGAAGCGGCTCCTGCGTAGCTCCTTCTCCAAGGCTTGCAGCAGATCCTCAGCTCCATCGTCATTCATCTCGAGATCTCCGTTGCGGGTGACGCGAAATGCGTGGTGCTCGACGATGTCCATGCCTGGAAGCAGTTCCGAGAGATTGGCGGCGATCACGTCCTCGATCGGAACAAAGACATTGCCCTCGAAAGTTGCCACGAAACGCGGTAGAAGGGGAGGGACCTTGACCCTGGCGAAGTGGAGCAGGCTGCCTCCAGGATCTCGCACCCGCACTGCCAGGTTGAGCGACCGGCTGGAGATGTAGGGAAAAGGATGACCGGGGCCCACAGCTAGGGGCGTCACGACGGGAAAGATGCTATCCATGAAGTACTCGTTCAGCTCTTTCCGTTGCTGGTCATCGAGTTTCTCCCAGCGGAAGATCTCGATGCCGGCGCGCCCGAGGGCTGGTCGCACGTCATCAAGCCAGAGCTGAGCGTGACGAAGGGCAAGTGAAAGGGCTTTCGCGCTTATGCCTTCGAGCTGCTGCCCCGGAGTCAGACCGTCCGACGAACGATTCGTTAGTCCTGCAGCGAACTGCCTCTTGAGTCCAGCGACCCTCACCATGTAGAACTCGTCGAGGTTGCTTGCAAAGATCGCCAGGAACTTAGCTCGCTCGAGTAGCGGCATATCCTCTGCCTCTGCCAGGCTGAGAACGCGCTCATTGAAATCCAACCACGAGAGCTCGCGGTTGATGAATCGGTCTCCAGGGGGCGCGTCACTCATCAGGTGATGAAGCTACGGTACGAACATGAACGCAATCTGAACGGAGCAGGGTCACGTTTGTCGATCGCGACGGTCGAACCTCCCTCGGTGACAATTGGTCCCTCAGGTCCCCTCGGCTTCCTCCAAGACGGTGGACGCGTGATCCGGGACATAGTTGTAGATGTCGCGCGGGGGGCGTACATAGCCCTGATCGGATTGGCGGGCGGGGATCTTGATCGCCTTCGGAGTCGTGTCTGCATAGGGGATCTGCGTAAGAAGATGCGCGATGCAGTTCAGACGAGCTCTGCGCTTCTCATCGGCCTCGACCACAAACCAGGGAGCCCAACTGGTATCCGTATGAACGAACATCTCATCCTTGGCACGCGAATAATCTGTAAAGCGAGTCCGAGCGTTCAGGTCCATCGGCGTTAGCTTCCAGCGTCTCATAGGGTCCGACGCGCGGTCCCGGAACCGACGTTCCTGTTCGGTGTCGCTGATCGAGAGCCAGTATTTGACCAGAACGATCCCATCGTCCACGAGCAGGCGTTCGAACTGAGGACACTGCTGCAGGAACGCTCGCTGCTCTTCCGGCGTGCAGAAGCCCATAACGGTCTCGACGCCGGCCCGGTTGTACCAACTCCGGTCGAACAATACGATCTCACCGGCGGCCGGTAGCTCGCTGACATAGCGCTGGAAGTACCACTGGCCGCGCTCGCGTTCACTCGGGGCCGGCAGAGCGGCTACCCGGGCTATCCGGGGGCTAAGGAATTCCGTTATGCGCTTGATCGTGCCGCCCTTGCCCGCGGCATCACGTCCCTCAAAGAGAACCAACACCCTCGCACCGGCATTGCGTACCCAGTACGACATGGTCACGAGCTCACCCTGCAGCCGGAGAAGCTCCTTCTCGTAGACCTTGCGCGGGTAGCGCTGGGCATCCGACTTCGATCCCTTCCCTGCCTTTGCCACGGCGACCTCACAGTTGGATGCGTTGGGCCGCCCACCCTATTGGCTTTTGACGGCGCAAGCGCACCGGTTAGCGACTGTGGCTGCCGATAGGTCTCTCTAGCGGATGTGGCTCACCCATATTTCCCGGTCACGTACTGCTCGGTCCGATCATCGCTCGGGTTCGTGAACATCTTCTCGGTGGTGCCCACCTCGATCAGCTCTCCATCCAGCATGAATGCAGTCGTATCCGCAACTCGGGCCGCTTGCTGCATGTTGTGTGTCACGAGAGCGATGGTCACCTTCACCTTGAGTTGTTCGATCAATTCCTCGATCTTCAAGGTGGCCACCGGATCGAGAGCAGAGCACGGCTCATCCATCAGAAGCACCTGCGGTTCTACGGCGAGGGCGCGAGCTATACAAAGGCGTTGTTGCTGGCCTCCCGAAAGGCTAAGGCCCGAGCTCGACAGCCTGTCCTTGACCTCGTCCCAGAGCCCGGCCCCCCGGAGGGCTGCATTGACTCGATCAGATATCTCGTCTCGGGGTGTTCCGGTAAAGCGAAGGCCTGAAGCAACGTTGCTGAAGATGGACATCGTCGGGAACGGATTAGGCTTCTGGAAAACCATCCCTACGAAGCGCCGCACAGAAACAACGTCGACATCGCGACTATGAAGATCGATGTCACCCAATAACACCCGGCCCTCAGAGCGCGCGCCGGGTATCTCCTCGTGCATGCGATTGATGCATCGCACCAATGTTGACTTCCCACAACCTGAGGGCCCGATGATTCCTGTAAC
>DATAPE010000003.1:0-7799 GCA_036265345.1 Actinomycetota bacterium | reverse complement strand
TTAGCGGAGCCTTGGGCTCTGCCTCCAGCCGCCGTCGCCGCGTTACAACCGATTCCTATCCCGCAGCCCAGTGGTCCACGCGGTCCAGATCTGCGAAAGGAGATCCTAGGAACGTGGCTTTTCCTGGGTTTGGCCAGTGGTGCTCGTGGTCCCAGTTAAGACGCATCCTGCTTCCGGAGAAGCGAGGTGCTCGACGTGCGGCTAGTTAGATCCTTAGCGCTGGCGGGTGAACCAGGTGTTTCCCGGCCCTATGAAACTGGGACCTTCCGCCCAGGTTGCCAGCGTGCGACCACCGCGCCCGATGACGATGGTGCCGTAATCGCCGTACGGGAAGCGGAAGCCCTTGCGCGACTTGTAGGGCGCGCGGTGGTTGCGATCGGACAGACGCAAGAGTCGCACCCATTTCGCTCCGCCACTGTGCGACTGCTTATAGAAGGTGTTCCAGCGACCGGTTCGGTCGTCCATCCACGCGATGCGAACATCGCCAAAGCCGGTCGCGGCGATCATGGGGAATTCGTGGTCGGCCTTTGGTGCGCCTCGCGCAACGTTGCGGGCAGGCTCCCAGCCGACGCCTCCGGCCGGGGAAACGCGCATCATCAAACGGGCCGGGCCGCCTCGGCGCGTGCTCGATCCGTAGATGAAGTAAGCGCGCCCCGCCGAATCCGAAGCGATGTTTGCCTGTTCTCCGAGGAAGGCATAGTTGGCGGGACACCCCCCGAAGCGGGGACACGGACGTGCTTGATGTGATGAGCCGAGATAGGCGACGCTCCAGTGCCGGCCCCCATCGATCGACCGCAGCACCGCCATGCGGATATGACCTCTGTTGTCTTGGTGATAGATGTCCTGCGCGACCAGCACGGTTCCGTCGGGAAGCACGGTGCTGCCACCCGAGAAGAAATAGCGATTCGACTTGGTGACCCGTATGGGAGCGGACCAATGCCGCCCCGCGTCATGCGAGTAGACGGCGTACGGGTCTCCTGCAGAGGGGCCGTTGTACACGACGTAAACGTCCTGACCCGACGACGACACGGCGATCGTCGGCTTGTCGCTGAATCCCAAACCGTCGTCTAGATCGACCCGACGCGACCAAGTGCGGCCGAAATCATCCGAGCGGGCAAACTTCACGTTGTAGTTATTTAGCCAGGCAGCAAAGACGCGGCCCTGGTGATCGGTGACTATCTCGGGATCATTCTGCGAGGAGACCCCGGGGCACGGGCAGAGATAGCGCCTTCTCCCCCAGCTCCGGCCCCCGTCCTTCGACACTTTGTAAACCAAGGCGGGTTGCGGACACTTTCCGCACGCCCGCTGCCCGCTGTATCGCGTCGTCATCCAGTACACGTGACCGAAGCGATCGGCGGCCACGGTCGGCTCCCAGTCGTCGTGGCGCAAGGACAGCACCTGTTCCCGGATGAAGGGTCGCTCGCCTTGGGGCACCCTCGCTCCCGAGCTCGGCACGAGCAGCATCAGGAATCCCGCAACAAGAAGGATGGCCGCACGACGCAGAAGCCGTCCAGGAGCCCGACCCGAGCGAAACATGCGGCAGATAGTAGTCAGGTCTCGAGCGCGACGTCGAGACCAGTTTGCTAACACCTCGGCCTACGATGGCTGATGATCTCAGACCCTTCGCGCTTCGACTATCACGGTGCACTGGTGATCGTCGAGGTCGACGACGATCACATCGTTCTCGTCCATCCTCCTGGTGGCCCTCCCGAGGCGCCCGCGTCGCTGCCGAGCAATCCCACGGATCCCGGCGAGGCCCCCGAGCACGCGGCACTGCGTATGGTGCGCGAGATGACAGGGCTCGATGCCGTGATCATCAGGGAGTTCGTGACCTTCATCCAGGAGGGAACGCCGACCGGAACGATGTGCGCCCACGGTTACATCGCTCGGGCAACTGGCGGCTCGCTGATCGAGGACGGACCCGTGGGACCCGCGCGGGTCTATCCGCTGGAAGCCCTGCCGGCGATCATGCCCATCCGCGTCGCCAATCAGCGTGTCGTGACCGCCTACCTCGAGCAGCGGGGCCTCAGCTAGCTGCCTGGCTCCGAGGCTCCGGCAGCTCAGCCTCAGCTCAGACAACGTTCGGTGTGTCGCGGAGGTTTAGTCCTCTATATTGCGGTCGCGGATCAGCAAGCTGCGGGCGACGAAGGGAGCTGTCATGGGTTACCCGGTGGTGTGGTTCGACCTGGGAGCGGCGGATGTCGCACCCCTGAAGAAGTTCTATGGCGAGCTGTTCGGCTGGAAACTCGAAAGCGCAGCAGAGACCTACACGATGATCGACACGCAGGGCGGCGCCGGGATGCTCGGGGGCATCGGGCGAAGCGGCACTGGAGACCCTTGGCTCGCCTTCTATGTGGAGTGCGACGATCCCCAAAGCCTGCTCGATAAAGCCGAATCGATGGGGGCCAAGACGGTCGTACCGCTCACCGAGCTTCCCGCGGTGACTTTCGCGATGTTCAACGACCCCGATGGTCTGCTGATCGGATTGATGAAGCCCATCCCCGACGCGCCCGGACCTTCGGCAGGCGATGGTGAAGCGGTCGACTATTTCGAGATCCTCGGCAGCGATGCCGTCCGTAGCCAGTCCTTCTACCGCGAGCTCTTCGGATGGAATGTCGAAGAAGACGCCAGATATTCCTTGGTCGACACGGGCGGGGGCCGCGGGGCCGCCGGAGGGATCGGTGCCTCAGGCCAGGACATCAACTGGGCCACGGTTTACGCCCGCGTTGACGACGTCAACCGATACCTCAGCAAGGTGGAGGGCCTGGGCGGGCAGGTCGTACACGGGCCCATGGATGTGGGTCAGGGCACGACGACCGGCATGTTCTACGACCCGATCGGCAACCCGTTCGGCATCTATCACTACAGGGAGTCGTAAGTCTCCGGCGTTGAACTCGGCCCGACTGGTGGTCGGAGCGCGACCGTATGTGTAGTTAGGCTTGTAAGGAATCCGTTTCGAGGTGGACGCGCAGCAGGAACGTGACCCAGGTGCGCTACGGCTTCCACTTCACGGCGGGAGCATCGAGCGACTCCGAGAACGGTTCGCCCGTCCCATACGCGAGGGCCACCACCTGCTGCCTGCGCGGCTCGCTGGCGGGCGGATCCATCCGGAAGCCCCGTTCCTTGCGAGCTTAGCTACCTAGACGTGTTGCTCGACCTTCAGATCCGAGCGAAATTGTTCCTCAGTCGTTGTCTTCGTGAACGTTGATGAAGGGCTCGAGGAACATCAGCCGCTCGAACACGTCGCTGTAAGTCGGGCTGTGGAAGTCGATCTCGTGGTACTCGAAGTTATTGCCCGGCCGAGGGCTCATGAAGCCATCGCGCGTGGCGAGCTCGACCACATCGGGAACGACCTCGACAAAGACCGGCGTGTAAGCCCAGTTGTCGGGGGGACTGGTTGGAACCGTGCCGTGGCCCCCGGGGTTGATGTTGGGGAGCGTCGTGAAACCTTCACCGGCCGCTACCTCGCGGGCAAGCACGCGATGCTCGGCTTCGTTCGTTGCGATCTGCGCCATGATCTGCGCAGCGCGGGGCATGCCCTGGTGCGCGAGCTCCCGCACGGCGGCCAGAAAGGCGGTGTCGAACACGCCCTCGAGGTGCTGCTGAGCGATGATCCACGTCCGCAGATCGGTAAAGGTGTCCGGCCCCTCGGGGAAGCTGAAGTGGTTGGGCTTCTGGACCTTCACTCCGGTCAGGCGCGCGAAGAACTTCTGATGGATCTGCTCCTGGATGGCTGCGGCCTTGAAGTAGTCGAGGTCATCATCCGCAAGGCCCAGACCGTGTGCGACACCGCGGCTGTAGAGCGTCACTGCCAGCTGCTCAGCATCCTGGGCGATCGTAAAGATCTGTTCTGCCGGCGTCACCTCGTCCGGCTCGCGAAAAACTCCGTGGCGCCGGCGATGCTTGGTCTCGGCCTGCAGGGCGCTGAATAGACTCCCGCCGACCATCGTTCCGACTGCGCCGAGTGCCCCTGCCTTCAGCGCCGTGCGGCGCGACATGGCCCGGAGGAGGTCGCTCGTAGCTTGTCCACCTGCCGTGTTGAGATCCCGCGTCATTCGCACTCCCTTCGTTGATGAGGGCCGACGCTTCCCTATACGCAACGGGGGCCGCGAGGGTTTTCGAGAAAAGCAAATCAATCGCCGAAACGCGATGAAGGATCGATCGATCTCGAGATCGCAGAGAGCCACGCCATTCGTGGCTAAGCTCGCAAGAAAATCGATGGGGGTCTGGGTTGAGCTTGGACAAGATGGTCTCGCGCCGATCGTTTCTCGTAGGGGCCGGGGCGGCGGCGGTGGGATTGGCGGGGTGTTCCGGACCGAACGTTGGGCACGTCCGAGGCCCGGCCCCTTCACCGACTCCTTGTCCGGCCCTCGATTCTTCCGACGGCTCGCAACAGTCCCTGTGGGAGGCGGCCTTCCGCCAGGGCATCCTCTACGGCTCGACCACCGCTACCTGGCAGATATCCGACGCCGACTATCGCCGACTCTACGCGCGCGAGGCGGCCATCTTGTCCACCGAAGACGATTTCCTCTGGTACCGGGTACGCCCGTCGCGTACCTCCGGTCTCGACTTCAAATACAGCGACCAGATCGTCGCCTTCGCGAACAAGCACCACATGTTGATGTTCGGAGCTCACCTGGTCTGGGATCAGGGGTTCGGCACTGGATGGAAGGACAACGAGTTCTTCTCTATGGACAAGCAAGCTGCGCAGCTCTTTCTGTGGGCCACGGTCGACGCTCTCGTCAAGCGATATCGAGGTCAGATCGCGATCTGGAGCGTGGCCAACGAGGTCCTGGATGGCTACGGATTGCGCACCGATGTGCCGTGGTTCCAGAGCCTGGGCCCCTCCTATGTCGCCGACGCGTTCCACCGGGTTCACGACGTGGATCCGGATGCAACCCTTCTGTTGAACGACTACGGTTATGAAACCGACATCGGGTCCACGCTGGCTGCCACCAAGCGTCAGGCGACCTTGGACTTCCTCGATCAGCTACTGAACGATCACGTGCCGGTGCACGGGCTAGGCATCCAGGCTCACTTGAACGCAGGGGATTTCAAGGATGGATTCGATCCAAAGGCCTATCAGAAATTCCTGTCCGAGGTAGCCAGCCGCGATCTCAAGATACTGATCACCGAGATGGATGTGCTCGACGATGGCCTACCGCCCAACATCACGGTGCGAGACCGGGCCGTCGCGGACGTCTATAGCCGCTATCTGACCACGGCCCTCGAACAGCCGGCGGTCGCCTCCGTCATCACGTTCGGACTGTCGGATCGCTACACCTGGCTCCAGGAGGACTACCCACGCAACGACGGCGTGCCTCGCCGCCCTCTGCCCTTCGACCGCAACATGCATCCGAAGCCCGCGTACCGCGCGCTGGACAACAGCTTGAAACAAGCGCCCTCGCGCCAGCCCGTCTGGCACCCAGCCCTGTGCGACGTGTGATCGTTGTCGGCGATGCTCTTCATCCTTGCGTGCGACCATCGGACCTCTCTTCTACGAGAGCTGTACGGAGTCGCCGGTGACGCCTCCCCCGAACAGGCCATCGCGATCTCTGCGGCGAAGGAGCTCGTCTTCGAGGGGCTCACAAGAGCGCTCACCGAAGGAGTCGACCGGACAGCCGCCGCCCTGCTGATCGACGAGGAGTTCGGCGCACCGGTGGCGCGAAGGGCGAAAGGAGCAGGTATCGCCTTGGCCATGGCGGTTGAGAAGAGTGGGCAGAAGGTCTTCGACTTCGAATACGGCAGCGATTTCTCTGCCCACATCGAAGCGTTCGATCCCACCTATTGCAAAGCTCTCCTCCGTTACAACCCCGAAGGCGACCCGGCCCTCAACGAGGTCCAGACCCAGCGGTTGCTCGCCCTTTCGAAGTGGCTTGAAGACGAGATTCCGCAGCTCATGGTGGAGCTACTCGTCCCCCCGGAACAACCCCAGCTGGAAGCGGTCGACGGAGATCAGCGGCGCTTCGACCGCGAGCTGCGGCCGGCCCTCATGCGCGGCGCGATCGCCGAGCTCCAAGACGCGGGAGTGCGCGCCGACGTGTGGAAGATCGAGGGTCTCGATGCGCGTGAGGATTGCGAGGGCGTCGCATCTCTCGTACGTTCGAACGGGCGCGACCACGTCACATGCGTCGTGTTGGGGCGAGGAGCCGGCGATGACACCGTGGAGAGCTGGCTCCGGCAGGCGGCAGGCGTTCCCGGGTATGCGGGCTTCGCGGTGGGCCGAACGATCTGGTGGGAGGCGGTCCGCAACTATCTGAACGGTGGAGATAGACAAGAGTGCATCGCCGACGTGTCACGCAGATACCGCCACTTCATCGATGTCTACTGCGCCGGATGAGCTAACGGAACCATCTCGGCCCCCTCGGCGATCGTCTCGGCGCGCTCCCGCTGGAGCCGGCCTGCTCCGGGTTCCTCGGCGTTGGCTCCCCCCGCTCCGAGAGCCAGGGCGAAGGCGCGCTCCCAATCGCCGCCTCTATCCAAAGCCGTGATCAGCCCCGCTAGAAAGGCATCGCCGCTGCCGACCGGGTAAGGGCCACGCACGTCGGAGCTTCCGCTCCATAGCTCGTCGGCGACCGAAGCCACAGCGCCGTCGGCCCCGCGCGTTAAGACGGCCCCCTTACTCCGGGCTCGGATGCGCAACTCCGATGCTGCGGCCACTGCGCTCGCGGACGTAGTTACAGGAGATCCGAGCAGGTCACCTGCCTCGGCGGCGTTCACCTTGATGATGTCGGGCCGTGCCGGTAAGGCGAGAGCCAAAGACTCGTCCCGTGTATCGAGTGCTACCGCGATGTCCTTGCGATGCGCCATCTCGATCAGCTCCGCGTATCCCTCGGGTGGAGCTCCGCGCGGCAACGAACCCGACAGGATGAGCCAGTTTGCGCGGGCCAGGCGGGACTCGATCGCGGCCCCCAGTTCATCCCACGCCGTCGGCTCGACTTCGCCGCCCGTCTCGTAGAACTCGGTCAATGTTCCGGCGCTATCGGCGACCGACAAGCAGCTGCGCGTCTCTGCGGCGGTCCAGGCGAAGTATCCGGGGATCCCTTCGGACGCGAGAGCTTCGGCGATCCAGGCTCCCGCGTGACCGCCGAGCATGGCCACCGCCTCGACGTCGGCGCCCAGTGCAACCGCGGCGCGCGCCACGTTGAGACCCTTGCCCCCCGCCACCTGCACGAAGCTGAGAGGGCGATGGATCGCGCCGGTTGTAACGCGATCCACGACGAAGAGCTTGTCGATCGAGGGATTGGCCGCGACGCAAACGATCATGGGGACAGCAAACCTACGTCCCACCCGGCTCGAAGGCCGTATCGTGCCCCCGTGCCCATCGACCTCGACGACCTCCAGGCGGTCCGCGCCCTCGATTCCGCCAGCTCACTCGAGGAGACCGCCGGCTACGTAGACCAGTTCCGCGAGGGCCGCGCCCTGGTAGACGCCGTCGACATACCGCCCGGCGATCCTCCTCGTGGCGTCATGATCCTGGGAACCGGAGGAGGCTCGGCCGCGGCGGCCAAACTCCTGGCCGCTGCCGTCACCCGCCGCTGTCCCGTCGCGATCCAGCTGAATCAAGGATACGAGATCCCGGCCCATGTCGGCCCGGAGACATTCGTGATCGCGGTGAGCCACTCCGGCACCACCGAAGAGATCCTGTCCGCGTACAAAGAGGCGCTCGCGAGAGGCTGCCGTTCCGTGGTGCTGACCTCCGGCGGAAAGCTGAAGGAGGTGGCCGAAGCCCACGAAGTGCCTGTCATCGAAGTTCCGAGCGGGAAGATGCCCCGGATCGTGCTGGGTTACCTGATCGT
>DATAPE010000002.1:0-2365 GCA_036265345.1 Actinomycetota bacterium | reverse complement strand
ACGATTGAAGACGTCGCGAACGATGGCGAGCACGATCTCAACGTTCTTCTGCGACATCGCCTACGCAGTATCTCGCGAGTAGCTGGCCTAACCCCGCAGCCCGGCGGCTTCGAGGGCCTCATCACGGTCAAAGACGACCTGCCAGCTGGCCAGCTTGCCGTCCCGCACGGTAAAGATGCCCGCTTGGTGCATGACGGCCTCGGTGCCGGCCTGGCCACGAGCCCAGAAGCGTATGAAGGCCACGACGCGATCACCTGCATCGAAGGCCTCCTCGACTTCCAGGGTCATCTTCCCGAACGCTTCCATGTAGCCGCTCGCCACCTTGCGGAAGGCCTCGATCCCAACGTAGGTTCCGGCCCCGGGCCAACTGGGGTCCTCGCGGAACTCGAAGTCGGGATCCAAGAAGTCAGACATATCCCGCCAGGTCTCCTCACGGATGGGGTCACGATTGAAGACGTCGCGAACGATGGCGAGCACGATCTCAACGTTCTCCTGCGACATCGCCCGCGCAGTATCTCGCGAGTAGCTGGCCTAACCCCACAGCCCGGCGGCTTCGAAGGCTTTGTCGGGGTCATACCAAGCTCGAAAGTGAGCGATGCGACCATCCTCGACGCGCACGGTGTACGTCCAGAGGAACTCGACCGGCTCTCCCGCACCGGCGCCAAGCATCTCGATCCGAAGCTGGGCCACGACCAAGTCTCCGGCGTCGATCACATCTCCGGCGCTCGCGCCCTCGACATGCACAAGATCGATGTATTCGATGAACCGCCGCGACACCGCATCGGGCCCCGAAATACCCCGGCGTCCGGCCAGACGGATCCTCCTCATACGTGACGGTGGGCGCCATGTACTGGTAGGCGAGCCGATCGGACTGATCGGGATCCCGCTCCGTGCCGAACCACTGGACCGAAGCCTCCAGCCAATGGCGTACGAGCTCGACATTCTCCTGCGACATCGCCTACGCAGTATCCCGCGAGGAGCGGGCAAGAAATGGCCCCGGCCGCTAGACCCAGGCGGTAGCCAGGGAACCCGAGCAGGGCGCGGCCGGGGCCGAGAACCCAGCCTAACCTCAATCCGCAGAACCGGCAAGGGAAGGCGGTCCTGGACGGACCCACCGGCCACCGGCGTGCTAGCGCCCCGGGGAACCTAACCCGGGGCGCAGTCGGACACTCGCGTCAGGACCGCTCCGGTCCGGCGCTAGAGCCCTTCGGTCAACCCGTGAACGTGACCGGTGGCAGGCTGTCGCCCGGCAGGGTCAGGTTGAACGAGTTAATGGTGCTTATGCAGGGTAGGGTTGGCCGGAAGAAGCTAATCGAGAAGATCGGGAAGTGGCAGAACGGACCCTGCTCAGGCTCGTTGGAGGACTCTTGGTAGGAGGCCTCTTGCTGACCTTGATCGTGACGCACGAGCACCCTGCCGGTCACGATGACGACTATCAGGTGATCTTCGCCAAGTACGCGAAGAGCAACGACTGGGTCGCCGTCCATCTCATTCAGTTCGCCACCGTTCTGTTGGTGGTGGGCGGACTGCTCGTCCTTTACCGGGTCCTGCAATTGCGCAGCCTGGTTCCCGTGCTAGCCGGCATCGCGGCGGCGGGTGCAATCGCCGCTGCAGCTGCGTGGGCGGTCCTGCAAGCCATCGATGGCGTTGCCCTGAAACATGCGGTCGATGCATGGGCAGATGCCTCTGGGGCGCAGAAGGGGATCAGGTACGCCGATGCCCAGACCGTACGCTGGGCCGAGTACGGGATGAACACCTACTTTCGTCTCCTACTCGGCCTCGCCGTAGCCCTGTTCGGTATCGCAATCGCCCGAACCGGCATCGTCGCTCGTTGGCTCGGTTGGGCAGGTGTGATCGGCGGTCTCGCCTATATGACAAGCGGCGTCGCTGTCGCCTACGCGGGCTTTGAAAGCGGGTTTGAATCTGCCGTCGGGATCGTCGCGCAGCTCGGATTCCTGATCTTCGCCATCGGGCTGCTGGTTACTGGCGTGCGTCGAAAAGATCCCATGGCCACCGCGGTTCCCTAACGCGGTCTCCGCGGAGGTCAAGGGCGGAATCCCGCTCCGAGCATTCCTTCGCTCGGTAGACGTGCATCGCTTCTGCTTTCGCGTGAAAGCGGAAGAGCCAGCCAAGCCAGTCGTCACAGCCACCGGAATCGGCCCGAAGAGGCTCGCGAACACCGAACACGTGGGCAAGCCGTTTCACTACCACGAGGTGGCCGCGCGCATCCGCGCCGTGCTCCGCCGCCGCGACAGCCGCCGCGAGGGGCCGCGACGCCTCGGCGATTTGGTCATCGATCCGTCGCGACGTGAGGTCCGGGTAGGCGACCGCGAGGTGCACCTCGCAAACAAGGAGTTCTCACTGC
>DATAPE010000001.1:0-9855 GCA_036265345.1 Actinomycetota bacterium | reverse complement strand
TGTTCTGGTCCTGCTCTTCTGCCAGCGCTGTTAGCTGCTGGCTGAAGAGGTGCACGGCGCGGAGATCATCTTGGTGGAACGCAAGCCAGGCGGCTCCCCACATCGCCTTTGCCCGGGCGTCCACAGACGCATCTGGACTTCTCGCGAGCGCTTGTTCGATCCAGGCCCGGCCCTCGGCATAATGACCCTCCGCTCTCCAGAACTGCCACAGGGCCCCCGCAATTCTGACTTCGAACTCGGAATCTTCCTGCGTGCTCGCCCAGCGGAGGGCGGTTCGGAGGTTGTCGTGCTCGAGGACTAGCCGTCGGTACCATCCCTCTTGCGCGGGGCCTCCCATGTGTGCCTCAGCTCGTTCGGCTAGAGCGAGAAAGAACGATGCGTGTGCTTTAAGCAGCGCTGAACTCTCGAGATGACGTTCTCGTTGCTCGGCAGCGAATTCAACGATGACGTCAAGCATGCTGTACCTGGGTTCGGGACCGTTTGCCTCGGCCACCACCAAACTCTTGTCGACCAGCGCGCTCATCGTTGCCAGCGTGTCTTCGTGGGGTGTTGTGGCTCGCCACACCTGGTCGGCTCCGTCGAGCGTGCATCCGCCCACGAACACGGAGACGGCTCGGAACAAGGACCGTTCGATCGGATCCAGAAGTTCGTAACTCCACGCGATGGTGTCTCGCATGGTGCGCTGGCGAGGAGGCAGATCGGCCGCACCTCGGCTCAGGAGACCCAAGCCGGATTTCAACTGATCCCGCAAGGCAACCAGCGGCAGGTGTTGAACGCGAGAGGCGGCTAACTCGATCGCCAGCGGCAGTCCACTCAAACGCCGGCAGATGTCCACCACAACCGGTGCCGCTTGTTCGGCCAGATCCAGGTCAGGTTTTACCGAGAGCGCTCGCTCTACGAATAAGGCGGTAGAGGGATTGGTCTCGAGGTCAACAGCGCTACTCCCAGGCAACTCCAAGGGAGCAACGGGGATCACGTGCTCGCCGCGGACATGGAGAGCCTCGCGACTGGTCACGAGCGCTCGGAAACCGTCGCAAGCCGATAGAAGCTCACTCACTCTTGGTGCCCCTGCCAGAAGATGCTCGAAGGTATCCAGGATGATGAGGATCTCCGCGGCGCCCAGGTGCCCGGCTATATCAGCGACCGTGGGATCCTCCACGGCACTCATGCCAAGGACTCTGCCAAGGGCAGCCAATACGCCGGGGGCCGAGTCCGTGGAGGCGAGGGGCAGGAAGAAGACACCATCGCGAAACATCCCTTGAGCACGGGAGGACGCTTCGATCGCGATCCTTGTCTTGCCTATACCTCCGGCTCCGGTAAGCGTCAGCAGCCGGATCGAGGACCGGCTGAAGGCACTCAGTACCAGGCCAACCTCCCGCTCGCGCCCTATCAGCCGGGTGGCCGGCGATGGGAGGGAGGGCACGACGAACCGGCCGCTCGGTCCCGGGACTCTTTTCTCAGGGATCCTTCCGGTTCGTCCTCGAGCGATGGCGACGAAGCCCGCCTGTTCCGTGGGCTCGACCTCGAGGGCGGCACCAAGACGTTCCGCGGTGTCCCGGTAGACGGACCGGCGGAGCCCGCGCTCGATGTCGCTCACCGTTCGAACACTGATCCCGGCCCTTTCCGCCAGCTCTTCTTGGGTGAGCCCGGCAGAGCTGCGCAAGCGCCGGATCAAGGGGGCCAATCTGGGACCGTCATCCATCCACCGATACTCCGCCATTTCAAGTCGGTGGCCTACTCGGTGGTAGGGACGGTATGGCGGCGAACCGATAACCGGTGGATTCTTGTGTTGTATGGATCCGAGAGAGAAGGAGATGGCAATGACGCAGGACACGCAAGAAATCGTGCGGCGCTTCTACGGGGAGGTCATGGGGGACGGGAACATTGCGGCCCTGGACGAGCTGGCGACTGAGGACTATGAAGAGCATGACCCCTTTCCGGGACAGGGAGAGGGACTTCCGGGCCTGAAGACTCGGACTGCCATGATCCGTGACGGCCTGGCTCCCCACTTCGCGGTCGAGGATGTCGTACACGAGGGAGACAAACTCGTCGTCAGGTGGATCAACTCCGGGACGCACGTAGGAGAGTTCGCGGGCATCCCTCCGACCAACAAGACATTTTCGATCGCAGGGGTCGACATCTTCCGCTTGAGGGACGGGAAGCTGGCGGAGCACTGGCATGTCGTGGACCAGTTGACGATGCTGCAGCAGTTGGGGCTCATACCGAGCCCCGAAGGAGCCGATGCGTGACGACGCAAGAAGCGCGACGGCCCCTGCTCGTCGGACGAGGTGAAGGCGGATTTATCCCTGGACCTCAGATTGGCGCTGGCGTGACGATCAAGGTTTCGAGTGAGCTCAGTGGCGGTTCTATGACCGTCTACGAAAGCACTCGGGCTCGCGGCGACCAAAGGGGGCCCGGCCCGCACGCACACGCAAGCTTCGACGAGGTCTTCTACGTTCTGGAAGGAGAGTACGAATTCGTGGTGGAGGACCGCGTTCTTCGAGCCCGCGAGGGGAGCACCGTCTTCATCCCTCGCGGGGCCTTCCACGACTTCCACAACGCGGGAGTTGGATCCAGCCGCCTGCTTACTTTCTGTTCACCGGGCGGGATCGAGGACTTCTTCCAAGAGCTTTCTCAGTTTGGATCGGTGTCTCGTGGCAGGGGAGCCTCCGGTTCAGTGGAGTAATAGCCTTCACCTTCAGGATGTGGCGGACCATGTGCGGCAGCATTCCCGTCCGGTCATCGCATGCAGCGCATCGGCAGCCGCGAGCAGCTCAGCGTCGTCGAGACCCTTCCGCTCGCCGAGCGCGAGCCCAGCGCGCACACCTGCAAGCCCGTCTCGAGCGGCAGCCCGAAACCGATGTCGGCTGCCAGAGATCGCTCGGGAAGATTGCTACTCCAAGGCATGCCATCCCTCCGGGACCGTGGAGACACAGTGGCTGAAGAGTGTGCTCACCCGCCGTTGGGACAGATGCGCTGGAACGGATACCCGGGCACGAATGAGGACCATTCGACTCGCGTCAGGTTCCGGTTCGCGAGCCTGCACGCGTAGGCTTCCCAACCTGCCGGAGTGGCCGGGTAGAGCCATACCCGGCCGGTCGCGTCGGTAACGGCGATGGTGCGGCCGTCCGCTGAGAAGATTGCATAAGGAGACGTCAAGGAGCCTGAGGCGCCACCCTGTGTGCGCGGCTGCAGAGATGCACCGATCTGCCGGCCGGTCTGGGCATCGTAGATCCGAACCGTCCCATCGCCGTTCGCCGTCACTATGCGCGATCCGTCCGGGCTCCAGTTGACCGAGTCGGCGTCGGATTCAGAGGTCTTGATCGCAGGAAATGCCGGGGTGCCGGTCGCCGCGTTCCACACATGCAGAAACCCGTCGAGGTCGGTGGTGGCCACGCGCGTACCGTTCGGGGACAAAGCTGAGCCCAACGTGAGCTCTGCGGATGAATCCTTCCAGTCTCCGAGCACCTTTTGGTGCACGGGGTCCACTACGGCAACCCGGTTACCTAACTGCGCTACGGCGACGGTGGTTCCCCGGCGGGCGAACGTCACATCGACAGCTTCGCCCCCCTTCGGTATGCGGGTCGGCGGCGCAAGAAGCCGACCGGTCGCCGCGCTCCACTCAGCCACCAGCCCACTGCCTTTGAGGGCCTCAGCGAGACTGTTCCGCGGTGCGGTGCCACTAGCGGCAACCGTCTTTCCGTCGGGACTGAAAGCCGCCCATGTGTAGAAAGGCAGGCCATGCAACTTGTGAAGCTCTCGGGGCGTTTTGCTGAGCCGCCAGATCCCCATGAAGCCGCGCCTGGGCTCGGTCTCGGTGTCGCCCGCAACGAGGAGTGAGCGCCCGTCGGCACTGAACGAGACCGCTCCTACAGCCCACGACCCTGCGTGGAAGCTCGCGATCTTCGCAAGCGACCGCGTGTCCCACAGATTGACGGTTCCGTCGCTGGCTCCGACCGCCAACATTCGGCCGCTGGGACTTAACGCGATGTTCGAGGCCTGGAAGATAGCCAGGGAATGCGCGGCGCGCACGCTCCGTCCTAAGCTGCGTTTCCCTCTTAGGTCCCATTCGAGTGCGGTGCCGTCGTTGCTCCCTGTATAGAGCGTTGAACCGTCGGGGCTGATGGCCTGGAAGTTGACCGGCCCGGCATGCCCCGTGAAGGTTCGCACTACATGGTGCTTCGCTACGTTCCACACCAGCGAGCTCAGGTCTCCGCTGGTGACCGCGTACCGTCCGTCAGGCGTGAATCCCACCGCGGTGATGCCACCAGCGAGCGTAGTGATCGACCGCGTGATAGCGCCCGTGTGCAGGTCGAGGAAGCGCACCGAACCATCCTGGCCCCCTATGAGAACCGTGCTCCCGCTGGGGGACAGGGCAGCAACGCCTCCTGGTACGGGATAGGAGCGCAGGATCCGCCCGGTGCTGGCGTCCAGCACCGACGTGCGGCGTTCTCCGATGACCACCAGATGACGCCCACCGGATGCGTAAAAGACGGCGAGTGGGAGAGGTGCAGGCGCCGTCGATCCCGGAACCACCGGACCACCGGCGCTGCCGATGACCTTTGGTGACAGCCGGATGGGCGCGCGGGCAAGACGTCCACTCGGCAGGTCCCACTGGATGATTGAGCTGTCGAAAGGAACCGCCAGCCGCCTGCCGCCATCGGCAAAGGTGAAGTTCACGTCGTGCCCGCCGTAGCTTCTATCCGACGCGCCGCGCTGGATCTGCCTCGGGATCAACAACCGCTGCTTCACGTTTCCCGTCGACGGGTCGACCATCTCTACATTGGCATGACCGGTCGGGCCGTAGAACGCCATGAGATTCCCGCTGGGCGCGAAGGCGAGGCCGGAAGGTGCACCCAAGAGCCGGGTTTGTCCGACTCGCTGACCCGTCGCGGTGTCGATGAAGAACACCCTGGAGTTGTTGTCCTCGAGAGCTAGCGTCCGGCCGTCCGGTGAGATTGCAAGGCCGTTGACTCGCAGATTGTCCCCATGCAGCATTCGGATCGCGGAGGGTGCGCGCTGGAGGGCGGTAAGCAGATCACCTTGCGTGCGAAGGGATGGGTCGAGCTTGACGCCTTCGATCCCGAGCAGCATCGCTCGGTCGAGATGCTGGTCCGCGATGGCCTGGGCGCCCAGACTGTCTGCCACTGCGACCTTCGCCGCGTGCTGGGCGTGCCCACGCTGAACGACGGCAAAGATACCGGCGACGACCGCCCCTACGAGGAAAATGGCAAGGCCCACAAGCAACACCCGCAGGCGTCTGTTCGCCCGTCGTTGACGCTCTGCTTCGAGCTCGCTGTAACGGCGGCTCTCGTCGAGGAAGTCCCGCTCGAGGCTATTGAGCTCGTCTCTCCGCGAGGACGACCAGTCCAAAGATGCCGAGAGGCGCGCTCCCCGGTATAGCTCTGCATCGTCGCGTCCACTGCTCTCCCAACGCTTCGCACTCTGAGTTAGGTGCTCGCGGAGCTCTCGCCCTTGTCCCTCTTCGAGGAGCCACTCCTGAAGGCGCGGCCACTCGCGCAGAAGCGCTTCGTGGGCAACCTCGACGGTGTCCTCACTGGTCGTCAGGAGCCGAGCCTCCGTAAGGTGAGAGATAACCGACGCGCGCACCGGATCTCGCTCGAGCTCCAACTCGGAGAACTGGACCCGCCGGCGCACGATCGTTCCTTCCTCGCCAGTGGTCAAGAGCCTTAGCAACAGGCTTTGAGCGGACCGTTTCTGCTCATCGTCCAGCTGGTCGTAGGCGCTCTCGGCCAAGCGTGCGACGGCGCCTCTTACCCCGCCGAGTCGCTCGTGTTCTTCGAGGCGAAGCCATCCCGCGCGTTGCCCCGCCCACAGCTCGACCAGCTCAGTCGAAAGAAGCGGGAGTCCTCCAGGCTCATTTGCAACTTCGTCGATCAGCCGCTCGATCAGAGCCGATTCGACGCGGACCCCGGTCCGACGCGCCGGCAACTCGATCGCCCTGCTGAGCTCCTCAGCGGTCATCGGACCGACGAGGACCTGGTTCGCTGCCAGCAGGGAGGCCAGCTCGGGGTAGACACCGAAATGCGCGTAGAAATCCCCGCGTACGCCCACCACGACGACGGCCTTATCGGGGTTGGTCGCAACAGCAACAAGCCGGTCAACGAAGGCGGCTCGCTCGGATTCGTCGTCACACGTCGTGAAAAGCTCCTCGAACTGGTCGACAACGAGAACCAAACGCCCGTCTCCATCGCTGCTGGGATCGACTCCATCAAGACCGGCAACGGGATGCTCGCCTGGCCGCATCACAAGTTGCCGCCAGCGGGCACTACCCGGCAGGAGACCCGCGCCCAGCGAAGGCAGCAGCCCGGCCCCGATCGCAGATGACTTGCCGCTTCCGGATGCGCCCACAACTGCGAGCAAACCTGCCGCGACTGTTCGTGCGGCTAACTCACCGACGAGCCTCTCGCGACCGAAGAAGAAACGCGCGTCCGCTTCCCCGAAGGAGGCGAGTCCCTTGTAAGGACAGACGACTCCCTCCGCGTCGCGACTCGAGCTGTCACCGTACAGGCGGGCGAGTTTGAGCCCGATAACGTTGTTCGCAAAGTCAAGGTCGGCCCTCAGGTCCGACCGCCGTGCCGCCAACCACTCGGCCGCTGCAGCGAAGCGACGGGTAGCTTCCTGCTCGGCCCATTCACTCATCAACTCGTGGATACGCCCGGGCAAGCCACCACTTGCACGTTGGATCGATTCGAGAGGAGCCTCATCCACGTCCTCACCTGCATATAGCCGAGCCAGATCGCGCAACTCGGCAGGTTCGAGGGGGCCGAGGATCCTGTGGCCATCACCGAACCTGTCGGCGCGTTCGACTACGGCCGCGAACCCCGGGGCAGTGTCGGAATCGCGAACGAGACCGATCAGGAGCAATGGTTTCCTCTCGAGATCGGCGATGGAGTCGTCTAGCCGGCGTGCGACGTCTTCGCCTAGTGCGTCGAGGTCATCAAGTATGAGTATCGCTGGAACGGGAGTCGCCGCGGCTTCATCGATCGCGGCCAGCGCGAGCGCCGTTGCGGCACCGCCTGGGCCTATGTAGGAGACATGAGCGCCTTCTGAGGACGCGCGACTCGCAAGCTCAGCCGCAAGACGTGTCTTGCCGCACCCTGTTGGTCCCGAGACGAAGACGATGCAGCCGTAACCTCGTCGCGCTCGCCGCCAGGTTCCACGCAACCACGAGAGCTCAAGTTCTCTGCCGACCAATGGCATATCCGTGTCGAGCTCAACCGGCAGACGGGGACGATCGTCCGTTCCGGTTCGCGCAGGTGGCACTTGCTCGGGCCGCTGATCGATCGCCACTTCGACGACCTCAACCGGACTGTCGAAACCTTTGAGCTCGACAACTCCGAGGGGCTCGTAGTGGACGCCCTCCACCTCACCCGCTCGTTCGGCAAGCCCAGGAGTAACGAGCACCTGCCCTGCTGCCGCCCGCGAGCACAGCCGCGCCGCCATGTTCAAGGCCGCGCCTCTGAAGCCTCCCTCCACCGGGACCGCGTCTCCCAGATCCAACCCGATCCCAATGTTGAGCGGCAGGTCATCGGTCACTTCCTCAGCACATACCGCGACGAGCTCCGTCGCCGCTCGCACGGCGGAGGCGGGTGACGAGAACACGGCCAACGCCTCGTCGCCTCGCAGCTCGATGACCCGGCCCCCGCGCGCCTCGACCGCGTCGCGAGCGAGCTCCGCGAACGCCCCTGCCAGCCGCCCGGCCGCCGCCACGCCTCGCTCTCGGGTGAAGCGTGTATAGCCGCGGATGTCGGCGATCAGAAAGGTGCGCTCGGTGAGACCTTGCGCAGCGGTCTCAGAACGGCCCCCGGACTCGCTCATCGGCCGATACTCGCGCCGGAACTTTTCAAGACTCAAGCCCGGAGGACTATCTCTCTGGTTTCAAGCTCCCGCAGGGCAGTTACCAGGAGGGCAGGGGGCTGGCTCCCGCTAGCTTTCGCAGTTCAGGGTCTGATCTCCAGGGTCCACGTTGCAGGTATCGGTGCCTGCTTGACCGTTCGCTGTGTCTCCGGGCTGTCCGTCGGTCATGTTTATGGTGTCGTTTCCACCTCGGCCGTAGACCGTGTCGTTTCCCGAATCGTCCTGCACGTTGAAGGAGTCGTCGGCGTCACTTCCGATGAAGGTGTCGTTGCCTGCGCCCCCGTTCAGGCCGGCGTCGCTATAAACGCCCGGGGTGATCTTGATCGTGTCGGCCCCGTTGTTGCCGAAAACGAAATTCGCGTTACTCGTCAGCTTGATGTAGTCGTTCCCGTCCAACCCTTGGAAACCCTGAATGGGGCTGGTACCGCCGACGATGGTGTCGGCGAAGTTGGACCCGAGGACGCTTTCGATCCCCGACAACGAATCTGTGCCATAGCCGGTCGCGACGCCCGTGTCGAGGTTGACGTTCACCGGTCCGGGAGCCGCGTCGTACAGGACGATATCTCCGAAGTCTCCCAGCATCGAGCCACCGTCGATCACATCGTTTCCCGCGCCGCCGTCGAGAACATCGCCCTCGCCATCGTCGGCGCCTCCGTAGATCTTGTCGTTGCCATTGCCGCCTGACAGCAGGTTGTCGGGCTCGTCTTCTCCGTAGATGGTGTCGGCGCCCTTGTTCCCGCAGATGATGTCGCTTCCTCCACCACCGTGGATGACGTCGTTCCCTTGCAGCCCCACGATGACGTCGGTGCCGGAGGTGCCGGTCAAGGTGTCGTTTCCACTCGTGCCCACGATGGTCGCCGGCGATCCCGCACAGGTTGGTGTGGAAGCGTGACTTGCGGGGGTGAAGATCGCCATCAGGGACATTGCCAGGATTACGGCCACCATTGCGCGCATCGGTCGCTCCTTCTAGCGGGGGCCACGATGCTAGCGCTTCAAAAGTCCGTCCGTGCCAGCCGAGGGACAGCCTCACCGATCGGATAGGAGGGCTCGAAGCTTCGAATGGCTCAAGCGACCGCGCTCCGGGCACGTCCATGTGCGCGTCCGAGGCCCAAACTCCATGCGACCTGCGGCCACGCAGCAAGGCGATCGGCGCTCCTAGCTTGCGCTTCCTCAGCTTGCGTCAGGGTCTGGGCAGATGTGAACTGAGACTGACAAAAGAGCTTCTGACGCATATCCGACCCGAAGACGGGAAGGAGGTGAAAGCAGATGAAGCAGTGGCTCATTGCAGAGGCGGTGGATGCCGACGCTATCCATTCGGTATTCGACCAGGAGCCCGGTGTGCAGGTGAAAGACCAGATCCGTTTCTCCGACGGAGTGGTGGGATTGGTCGAGGCGGACACATCGAAGTTCTCGCTCTCAAGACTGGACGAGACCATTGCGTCGCCGAACATCCACGGCATCGCGGTGTACAGAGATGAGCAGCGCGCCCGGAAGGTCGCGCAGCGATTGGTCGGCGATTAAGAAACGTTGGGATGCCCAGTCGTGAGGCTGGGCACCCCCACCCGATCCTCCTCAAACCACCGCCCAGCGCAGCACCCGATACGTGAGATGCGTCGCAAACGGTGACTGCAGCACGCTGACGTGCTCGAGAGTCAACTCGTCATCAAAATTGTCGAACAGACGTTTTCCACCACCGAGCACTACCGGCGCGATCGAGATCGACAGCTCTTCTACGTACCCCGCCCTGAGTGCCTGCCGGATGACGTCCGCTCCACCCATGAAGAACACATCCCTTTCGCCGGCCGCGTCGCGTGCGCGTGCGAGCGCCTCGTCGAGCCCGTTGACGAATGTGAATCCCGCATCCCGGGGAGCGTCCTCCGGGCGGTGGGTCAGGATGAAGAACGGCACCCCGAAAGGGTTCTTGCCACCCCAGGCTCCCGCCGCTTCATAAGTGTTGCGACCCCCGATGATGGC